>JANNRP010000234.1:0-2077 GCA_031401535.1 Hyphomicrobiaceae bacterium
CCATCGCCGCCAAATGCATACAGGCAACGTCGCAACAGACGAACATCACCTTCAGTGATCCGGTGTACAGTGACCTCGGCGTTGATCCGCAGCGGCCCGACGCCCGTCAGCACGGCATGTTTGACCTGCTCCAGGACGAACCGCACTAAGCTGCACGGCGCCCAACGGGCACGTTCCAAAATGCTAACCAGAATCTCGATCTCGTTCTTGGTAACAACCAGGCCGTCATGCGACACCCGATCAATCAACCAAGTCGCGTTCGCTGCCGTGACATAGCCTTGCGGGACCATATCGTTGACGACGTAGTCAGTAACAACTTCGACAAAAAAGGGTTGCCACGAAGCATCCTGGACCCGCGCCAGTGCATTGATCTTGAACAGTTGTTCTATGTCGCCGACATCGATGCCGTTCCGGCCGTAGACCTTGGAACGAAGCGCCTCCACATCGCTATCGCGTACACTGCCACGAGCGCAGATTTCGTCGAAATCGAGATCAACCTGATCAGACATTGAGGGCATCCTGCGGACTGGCTTTTAGCTTCGAAAGCCAACCTAACGCTGGTGCCTTAATCATCCGCTAATGACAGTACCAACTTGCGACACCTGAGACATTTTCGCATCACCGCGAAAACCGGGTTAGCCTAACAATCAGATTCCCGCTCGGCGGCCAGACGTAGAGCATCCTTGAGCACATCCAGATCGCCGACCTGATTTGCCAGGATCAGCACGAGCCTTGCGTTGATGCGGGCGCTTGCGGCATCGGACAACCCTCGGTGAGCGTCGATCAGGGCTCGATACGCCAGATCCGGTTCAGCGAACCGACATGCTTGAGTATCGAGCCGAGACGCATTCTTCTTAATCGAATCGCTCATCGGGTTACCGTTACAGAACTAGGTAAGACATTGATCGTAGCAACCTTCGAAGAAGTTAGTATAAGCCGTTGAATTGGAGAACGCACTCAGCTATGGAACGAGCCAACGCTGATCAGCGCGCACAGGCCCCTGTGGCGGAACCGGTAGACGCGGCAGACTCAAAATCTGTTGTTGCAAGACGTGCCCGTTCGAGTCGGGCCAGGGGCACCACTGCAAAAATATCCGCAAACGCAGCGGCTTTGCGACATCAATGCCGCAAAGCCTGCTTGTGTACCCCACGCAAAACGACTGATCACCATCAATCGTCTAGCGCGTGAGCCGCACGGGCCGTTAATTCGCCACCACGCCCGCTGCCTTCAGAATTGGCGTCCAACGGGCCACTTCCGAGACAACGAGCGTCTGCAATGCGGCTGGCGTACGGCCGGCCTTGTCAGGCAGTACCGAGCCAAGATCCAGGAGACGCTTACGCGTCGCTTCATCGTCCAACGCCTTGTCAAGCGCGGCTGCGAGTTTCGCCACCACAGGTGCCGGCGTGTCCTTCGGTGCAAATAGAGCATTCCACGCGGACACCTCGAACCCTGGCAACCCGGCCTCGGCAGTGGTCGGCACGTCTTTCAATGCAGGCGACCGCTGTTTGGTCGCAATCGCCAGCGCCTTGATGCTGCCGCCCTGTATCTGGGACACGAGATTGACAATTTGATCGCAGCCAAAATCGACTTGTCCGGCCACCAGATCGTTCAATACAGGTCCAGTGCCACGATAAGCAACCCGGCCGGTCTTGCTGCCAATAATCGACTGCAGCATCGTGCAGGTCGTATGCGACACCGAGCCGACGCCGGCATGGGCTTCGTTGACCTTGTCGCCCTTCTCTTTGAGGTACGCCACGAACTCCTTCAAATCCTTGGCGGGAAAGTCCTTTTTCGTGACGATAACGATCGGGGTTCCAGCGACCAGTCCGATGGGTGCAAAGCTCTTGGCTGGATCGTACTTGAGGGTCGGATAAAGTGCGGGCGCCGCGCCGTGGGTACCCATATGCCCCATCATGATGGTGTGCCCATCAGCGGTAGAGCTTGCACCGCGCGTTATGCCGGTCGTACCGCCGGCACCAGCAACGTTTTCGACGATGATCGGCTGGCCAAGCGTTTTCGACATGCTTTCACCGACAACGCGGGCAATCACGTCGGTCGGCCCGCCAGCGGCGAACGG
>JANNRP010000235.1:0-30805 GCA_031401535.1 Hyphomicrobiaceae bacterium
CCGACGAGCGAGAAACCGGTCAGCGAAACCAGTGCATCGATCACGGGTCGCCCATCTTGAATAAAAAATTTGTTGATCGCATCGCGCCCATCTAGACCGTGGGCGAAAGCTGGGATCACACGCAATCCGCGCGCCTCAAGCGCCGTGATCACACCATCGTAGTGCGCCGTGTTCTTGGCCAATAAATACGAACGCATCAGCAGCAAGCCGACGGTTCCCTTGACCGTCGTTGACGGCGTCGGCATCAGTTCGATCTGTTCAGCGACACGACCCTTGATACGCGGATGATAAACGCCGACTTCAGGATACTCGACCGGGCTGCCAACTTTCAGCGAGCCGCGCAGTGCACGCCGAGGGCCATCGGCATAGCGGTCGACAAGATAGCGGACCAAATTTGCCATGTTCTCTTCGGAGCCGGACAGCCAGTACTGCATGGCCAGGAAGTAGGCGCGCACATCCTGAGCGGTGCCTGGAACGAAGCGCAGGATTTGCGGCAGGCGGCGCAGCATCTTCATTTGATTTGCGCCAGCGGTCTTTGTCTTGTCCTTTGGCCCCCGCAGCTTTTTCAAGAGCGCCATGGGACCGGAAGCGGGCTTGCTCATATCGAAACGGCCCATCCGCGTCAGCTTGGTGACTTCCGCCGCCGACATGCTGCAGACCATCGCATCGCAATTGTCGCGGCGCGCTTCAAGCGTGGCCAGCACAGGCTGGAAATGATCCTCCATGAACAACATCGTGTTGATGACGATGTCGCCTTCAGCAATATCTTCCTTGCAGCGTTCCAGGGCGGCCGGATCAGCAGACCATTCCGATGCAGCGTGAACCCGCAAGCTCAGCCCAGGCATTTCCCGCGCGAGGGTTGATCGCGCACGCGCGGTGGCGCTCGCCACGTGCGTATCCATGGTCACGATGACGACGCGGATCGGCGTCGAATTACCGGCTGAAGTGTGCTTTGGCATCGTATAGGGTCTCGATAGTAATCGTTTCCAATCCATGCTCTTCAGCGAAGCGCTCGGTATTGCGGCGAGCTTTGCCCCTGACAAAAAATGGGATTTTGCCAAGCTCTTTTTGTGCATCCGGCGCCCACGAGGCAGGACCGGAAACCTTTTCCACAGTGAGTTGCGCAGATGCACCGTCCGGCTCCGCCACGGATATGCTGGGAGCCGCCGACGCCTGACCCTCGACAGCTGCCGCTTTCTTGTGGCCATGTCCGAGGTGCGATGGCGCAACATCGTTGAACTCGATGTCCTCACGGAACATCTGCAACAGGTGTTCTTCCAGACCCATCATCAACGGATGGACCCAGGTGTCGAAAATGACGTTGGCGCCTTCAAATCCCATTTGCGGGGCGTAACGCGCCGGGAAATCCTGCACATGGACAGGCGCCGAGATCACCGCGCACGGCAGCCCCAGGCGCTTGGCAATATGCCGCTCCATCTGGGTGCCAAGTACCAGTTCAGGTTGCAGTTCCGCGATGCGCGCCTCAACTTCGAGATAGTCTTCGCTGATTAGCGGCTCGACGCCGTAGAGTTTCGCGGCTTCGCGAACTTCGCGTGCGAATTCACGCGAGTAGGTTCCAATCCCGACAACGGTGAAGCCCAGTTCTTCCGAAGCGATCCGGGCGGCAGCGACCGCGTGCGTTGCATCGCCGAATACAAACACGCGCTTGCCCGTGAGGTAGGTCGAGTCGACCGAGCGCGAATACCACGGCAGCCGGGAGGCACTGTCAGCCAGCACAGCCGTGGCATCGATGCCTGTAAGGGCTGCCACTTCTTCGATGAAAGCTCGTGTGGCACCGACGCCCAGCGGTACAATCTTCGTACTCGGTTGATCGAACGTGCGTTTGAGCCAGGTCGCCGCCTGAGCCGCCGTTTCAGGATAGAGTACGACGTTGAAGTCGGCATCACCGAGGCGTGCAATATCGGCCGGGGTTGCACCCATCGGCGCCGTCACTGACACATCGACGCCGAGGTCGTTCAGCAATCCGGTAATCTCACGGATGTCGTCGCGATGACGGAAGCCGAGCGCCGTTGGACCGAGCAGATTGCAGGTGGGCCGCTGACCGGCAAGCCGCGCCGCACGCTTCGTGCCAGGCGGCGGCGCATAGGGTGTGCACAGTGCCCGCACCAGTTGGTAGAACGTCTCGGACGCGCCCCAGTTCTCTTTGCGCTGGTACGACGGCAGTTCTAGCGCCACAACCGGAATGGGCAGTCCCAGTGTTTTTGCGAGCCCACCAGGGTCGTCCTGAATCAGCTCAGCTGTGCATGACGCGCCGACGAGCATGACCTGCGGCTTAAACCTGTCGAACGCATCTTGCGCCGCCGTCTTGAACAACTCGGCCGTATCGCCGCCAAGATCACGCGCCTGGAAGGTGGTGTAGGTTACCGGCGGCCGCTTAGAACGGCGCTCGATCATCGTGAACAGCAAGTCGGCATACGTGTCGCCCTGCGGCGCATGCAGGACATAGTGAACGCCCTCCATCGCCGTGGCGATCCGCATCGCGCCGACATGCGGTGGGCCTTCATATGTCCAGACGGTGAGTTGCATGACGCTACACCCTCAATCTGGACTGACGATCGAGGGGACGCGCAAACAAGGCTGCCAAATCTGCCGCCTGCTCATAGCCCTGGATCGGCGTAAACAGCAGCTCGATCGACCATTTCGTGGTCAGACCATCAGCTTCAAGCGGATTGGCTAGTCCAAGTCCGCACACGGTGATATCCGGGCGCGCGTCGCGGCAACGATCGAGCTGTTTGTCAACGTCCTGGCCCTCACTCAGCATGGTATCAGCTGGCAGCAGATCGAGCTCTTCCGCCAAATGCTGGCGATGCAGATAGGGTGTACCGACCTCGACGAGCTTGCAGCCCAGCTCGCGCGCGAGAAACCGCGCAATCGGAATCTCGAGCTGACTATCGGGAAAGAAAAACAGTCGCTTGCCCTTAAGATCGATTTGCCAACGACCCAACGCTTGTGCGGCGCGCTCGTGCTTGAGCGCCGTCGCTGATTGAAAACGCTGCGCCGTAACGCCAAACGCGTCAGCTGCTGCTTTCAGCCAAAGCGTGGTGCCCTCGGCGCCAATCGGGAAAGGCGCGGCCAGCCGTTGCGCTCCGCGCTCATCGAGGGCCCGGGCCGTATCGGTAAGGAATGGTTGCGCCAGCAAATAGCGTGTGCCCGGACCGACGGCTGGCAATGACGACGCCGATCGGGGCGGCAGAAACTGCACGCCTTCAAGGCCAAGCTCTTGAAACAGACGACGAAACTGGTCCTCGACGACATCAGCCAGCGCGCCGACAACCAGCAACTGCGGCTCTGCAGTCGAACGATCGGGAAGTACCGGCACGAGGCAGTTCAGGCACGCGTCTTCGCCTTGCGTAAACGTCGTCTCGATACCGCTGCCGGAATAATTGAGCACGCGCACCTTCGAGGCATAGGTCTGCGACAACCGTGACGCTGCGCGAGAAAGATCGAGCTTGATGACCTCCGATGGACATGAGCCGACCAGAAACAGCAACTTGATCTCAGGCCGACGCGACAGCAACTGTGCAACGACCCGATCGAGCTCCTCGTTGACGTCGGCGAGACCCGCCAAATCGCGCTCATCGATGATGGCAGTGGCGAAGCGCGGTTCAGCAAAAATCATCACCCCGGCTGCCGACTGAATAAGATGCGCACAGGTGCGCGACCCGACCACCAGGAAGAAAGCGTCCTGGATCTTGCGATGTAGCCAGACGATACCGGTGAGACCGCAGAACACCTCGCGCTGGCCGCGCTCGCGCAACACCGGCCGCTCGCCACATCCGCTGACTGCGACAGCACCGGCGATTGGGGTAATCGCGTTCATTCGGCCGCCTCCAAGGCAAGACGGCCGTCCGACCCTATCGAGGCCGCACCCTGATAGCGTGCCCCCTGCAGTCGGGCCTGACGCAATTTCCAAATAAATTGGGCAGCATTGATGACATATGTTGCATAAGCCGCTAACGCCAGACCCATCAATGCCGTCGGCTCCAGCCACCCAAAAAACAGCGCGCCAAGATATGCGGTGTGCAGGGCCAGCACGAGCATGCTGACCATATCTTCCCAATAGAAAGCCGGGGCAAACAAATAGCGCCCGTAGACGTCCTTTTCCCAGATCGCACCCGTTACCATGATGGTGTAAAGCGCAAGGGTCTTGATGATGATGGAGACAGTGGCGGCGACATACCCCTCGCCGGTCAACAAGTACCGGCAAACCAGCACCAAACTCACCAGGAAAATCAGGAACTGCACCGGTGCCAGCACGCCTTGCACGAGGGTCCATGGCGAGGCATCGCGACGGGCGCGTTCGTCGGGGGAATAAAGCGGCCGCCGACCGGCGGTTGCGGCCGCCTTGGCGCTCGTCGTACCCCACCAAACTCCCGTCGACGTCATCACAAACTGCCCCGATCAATTTCAGCGATCAACAGAGGCTAAAACGGCGGTTTTTGAATGTCAACTTCTCTTTACGTCAATCTATGTTGACAATAACGGCCTGCATGTGGTCTGTTGAGTGACAGAAGCAATTTGCCAACCTGCCCGGATCGTGCTCAGTTTCAGTGCAGAGCGGAGTAACGATCGCGAAGCCGGGCCCATTGACAGTTTCTCATCATGACGCCCACTACCGCCCTCAATCGTCGATCGTCCAACTCGCCAATCGTCCGCGCCAAAGCGGACAACAGGGAGAGTAGTGACGTCCAATTGGCACAACTGTGCCACTACATGGGGGACACCATGGGCGGTTTGGGACGAGGCGGCAGAAGCGACGGTACGCGCAGCGATCCGCAAGATGATCAGGCTCGCGAGTTTTCGATGGAGGCTCTGCTCGGCACACCCGGGCAAAACGAAGATCACAACGGTCCTGAACAACGTTTATTGCGACTCACCCGCACCATTGAGGCGGAGATTATTCCACGCCTTCTTCTATCCAATACACTGGCTACATCAATAGAGAATGGGCTCGAGACGCCTGATGCCGCGATTTCTCACGAGCGCGTCGTCGAATTTACCGGTCTCGTACTTACCCATGATACTCCAGCTGCGATCGCTTATATTGAGCGTGTGCGGTCACGTGGCACATCGCTTGAATCTTTATTTTTGGAACTACTGTCGCCGGCCGCGCGTTACCTTGGTGAGTTGTGGAAAGCAGACCTTTGCAGCTTTGCCAATGTAACCATCGGTTTGTCACGCCTTCAGCAAGTTCTACGCGCGTTCAGCCCCGCATTCGAGAACGAGTTGGATGAGTGGCAGCATGGTAAACGAGCGTTACTTGTTCCAGCGCGGGGCGAGCAACACACGTTTGGTCTGTTCATGCTGGAGGAATTTTTTCGCCGGTCTGGTTGGGACGTCTGGGGTGGCAGCACCACTTCAACCGACGACATCGTCTCTATTGTACGTAGTGAGCGGATCGACGTGGTCGGGTTTTCATTGAGTTGCGAGGGATCACTCGATGACTTGGCGATCGATATCCGCGCAGTGCGCAAGGCGTCACGCAATCAGTCGGTCGGCATAATGGTGGGAGGACCGGCGTTTATTGGTCATCCTGAGCGTGTCGGCCGTGTTGGAGCTGACGCAACGGCCAATGACGGGCGGCAGGCGGTCGTGCTTGCGCAACAGTTTTTAACGGTCGCACTTAGTCGGTGACCCAGGAGCCTAAAATGAGACCGACCACGCAGAACGCGATGGATACAGCGCCGTACGCGCAGTGGTGAACCACGTGAGGGCGCTCAAAAAATCGCTGGGTATTCTTGACGCTGAGTCCGCTGCGCGGCTGGTGTCGGCATCGTCGGATATTGCACTTGTCGTCGACAAGGCCGGTATCATCGAAGATATCTCATTTGGCAGCTCTGATCTGTCGCGCGAGGGTGTTGCGTCGTGGATCGGGCGGCCCTGGGTCGACACCGTGACCGACGAAAGCCGTGCGAAGGTCGAAGAATTATTGCGCGACGCCGGCACACGAACCACGCCGTTCTGGCGCGAGGTCAATCACCCGTCGTTGCGCGGCAGCGATCTGCCTGTCAGCTATTCGACGCTGCAAGTCGGCGAGAAGGGGCGTGTTGTTGCTCTAGGTCGGGAACTGCGGGCAATGGCGACATTGCAGCAGCGGCTGATTGAAAGTCAGCAATCGATGGAGCGGGAGTATTCGCGCCTGCGGCATGCCGAGACTCGCTATCGCGTTCTGTTCCAGATGGCGGCAGAGCCGGTTTTGATTATAGACGCTGCGACGTTGAGGGTAGTTGAAGCCAATCCTGCCGCTGGTCACTTGTTTGCAAAGATGAGCGCGAGACGCATCGTCGGTCGGGATTTTCTTGATATTGTTGACCCAAGTAGTGTCCAGGCTGCAGAGAATCTCCTCGAAACGATCAAGTCAACCGGTCGTGCGGATGACGTTAGGCTGCAACTGGCTGGCGAAAGCGAAGACGTAATAATTTCGTCGTCGCTATTCCGCCAGGCCAATGCCTCGCATTTATTGCTTCGGATGACACCGGCACGCTCCGAATCTGCCCGTGTTGACCTTCCACAGGCCATGTTGAGCCTCCAAAAAGTGGTTGAACGACTGCCGGACGGCTTTGTTGTCACCGAACTTGACCAGACCATTCTGACCGCCAACGCCGCATTTCTGGATCTGGCCCAGCTCGCGTCGGTAGAGCAGGCGCGCGGCCGACAATTGGAACAGTGGCTTGGACGGTCGAGCGTTGACCTCAACGTGATGATCGCCAATCTACGCGAACATGGATCAGTGCGGCAATTCGCAACGATCCTGCGTGGGCAATATGGCTCCGTCGAGGATATCGAGATTTCAGCTGTTGCCGTCACAGGTGGCGAGCAGCCGTGCTTTGGCTTCACCATCCGACAGGTTGGACAGCGGCCACAAGCCATCGAGACAGCTGGCCGCGAAGTGCCGCGCTCCGTCAAGCAATTGACCGAACTTGTGGGTCGCGTACCATTGAAAAGTCTCGTCCGCGAGAGCACGGACCTGATCGAGCGGCTGTGCATCGAAGCGGCGCTCGAACTTGTCGGCGACAATCGCGCTTCAGCCGCAGAAATGCTCGGCCTCAGCCGTCAAAGCCTTTACGTTAAGCTGCGGCGCTACGGCATCAGCGATGGTGGCGCGGACGAGTGATCGCACACGTCGGAGGGGTGCGGCGGACTCGCCTGATTTTTACTGTCACTTTTAGTTGACAGTAAACTTAGCTTGACGATAATCGTCACTGTGAAAGACATACCCGACCACGTCAGCCAGACCCGCCCCGATCCATTCGTGGTGCTTGAGCTGTTGAAGCCAGTGACGTGGTTTCCTCCGATGTGGGCATTCGGTTGCGGCGTGGTCTCCTCCGGGCAACCAACCTCGGACCGCTGGCCATTGATCGTTGCGGGTATTGTCCTTGCCGGCCCGCTGGTCTGCGCCACGAGTCAGGCCGTCAACGACTGGTACGACCGTCACGTTGACGCCATCAACGAGCCGAATCGCCCCATTCCGTCGGGCCGCATGCCTGGGCGGTGGGGTCTCTACATTGCAATCGCATGGACCCTTCTCTCGCTGCTCGCCGCAGCCGCGCTCGGCACCTGGGTGTTCGCCGCAGCCATCCTCGGACTACTGTTGGCATGGGCCTACAGCGCGCCGCCGGTTCGCCTCAAGGAAAATGGCTGGTGGGGTAACGCCGCCTGCGGACTTTGTTATGAGGGTCTTGCCTGGGTAACTGGCGCAGCCGTGATGCTCGGTGGCGCACTGCCCGACAGTCGCATTCTGATTCTGGCCGGCCTCTACAGCCTTGGCGCACACGGCATCATGACACTCAACGATTTCAAGTCGGTCGAGGGTGATCGGCGGAGCGGCGTCGACAGCCTGCCCGTGCAGCTTGGCGAAGCCAACGCCGGACTAGTCGCCTGCATCTTCATGGCGTTTTCACAAATCATCGTGGTTCTGATGCTGGCTTCGTGGGACCGACCGCTACATGCCACTGCCATATCCGTGTCCATCGCCGTGCAACTCGTTTTGATGCGCCGCATGCTGACCGACCCGGCGAAACTTGCCCCTTGGTACAACGCCACCGGAGTGTTGCTGTTTGTTATCGGCATGCTGATCAGTGCGTTTGCCGTTGGGTCAATCCCGGCAGGTGTCGCATGACCCAACCGCCACTTGGCTGGCTCGGCATCATGCGCCTCGGTCTCGTCCAGATGTCACTTGGCGCCATTGTCGTGCTCACGACCTCGACCCTCAACCGGGTCATGGTGGTAGAGTTGGGGTTGCCGGCCATTCTGCCCGGTCTGCTCGTCGCACTCTATTGCGCGATGCAGAGTTTGCGCCCTCGCATGGGACACGGCTCGGACGTCGGTGGCCGCCGCACGCCCTGGATCATTGGTGGGATAGCGCTGCTCGGTGTCGGTGGTGTTGCCGCAGCACTCGCGACGGCGTGGATGGCAACCAACCAAACTGCGGGAATTATCGCGGCGGTGATCGCATTCAGCATGATCGGAGTTGGCGTTAGCGCTGCCGGCACGACGTTGCTCGTGCTGCTCGCCAAACGCACTGTGCCGCACCAGCGGGCTGCGGCTGCAACGATCGTTTGGACCATGATGATCGCCGGTCTGGCGGTAACAGCCGGTGTCGTTGGCAGCCTGCTCGACCCGTTCTCGTTCGAGCGACTGGTGGTCATCAGTATCGTGGTGTCTGTGACAGCACTGCTGCTCACCGTGTTCGCTGTGCATGGCGTCGAAGGCGAACCACAGGTCGTCAACATTGCTACCGCGAACCCACCCGAAACGAGCTTTCGCAGCGCCCTCGCCGACGTCTGGGCCGACCGCCAAGCCCGGCTTTTCACGATTTTCGTGTTTGTGTCGATGCTCGCTTATAACGCCCAGGATTTAATCTTGGAGCCGTTTGCCGGCTCGGTGTTCGGCCGTACACCTGGTCAATCGACCAAGTTGTCGGGGGTTCACCACGGTGGTGTCTTCGTCGGCATGATTGCATTTGCAATTTGCGGCTCACTGATCGGCGGTAGCCGACTGGGCTCGCTCCGACTTTGGACAATCGGCGGCTGCCTCGCCTCAGCCGTGGCGCTTGTTGGCCTGGTTCTCGCCGGCATCAAAGGTCCGCCCTGGCCGCTTGAAGGTTGCGTGTTTGTTCTGGGCATCGGCAATGGAGCGTTCGCGATGGCGGCCATCGCATCAATGATGAGCCTCGCTGGTCAGGGACAGAAATCGCGTGAGGGCGTTCGTATGGGCTTGTGGGGTGCTGCCCAAGGTATTGCCTTCGGCGTCGGCAGCTTCCTGGGTGCCGCTGCCAGCGATATCGCAAAGTATATACTCGGGTCACCCGGCAGCGCCTACGCATCGGTATTTGCTATCGAAGCTGGACTGTTTGTCGTGGCAGCGCTGCTTGCTGTTCGGGTTGGCGAGGTTGCTCGCACCCAAGATCCGAATTCCAAATCCTCAGTCCGATTGGTCGGCGACGGGCTGCTTGCAACATCAGGTAAGGGGTAGAGCGCATGGACACGACACAGACCTTCGACGTGGTGGTCGTAGGGGGCGGCCCAGCCGGTGCTACGGCTGCCACTGATCTTGCCGAACGTGGTTATACGGTGCTGTTGCTCGACAGGGCGGGCCGCATCAAGCCATGCGGCGGTGCGATCCCACCGCGTGCGATCAAGGATTTCAATATTCCCGACCATATGCTGGTCGCAAAAATCAACTCTGCCCGCATGGTTTCACCGTCCGACAAGCGCGTCGACATCCCGATCGAAGGCGGCTTCGTCGGCATGGTCGATCGCGAGCACTTCGACGAATGGCTGCGCCAACGGGCGGTCAATTCAGGCGCGGAGCGCCGCAATGGTACGTTCACCCGGATTACGCGCGATACCGACGGCACGGCGATCGTCGAATATAAAGCGCCGATGGTGGTCGGCGAGGGCGCGGTCATGACGGAACGTACACGCGTTCGGACACGCATGGTGATCGGGGCCGACGGGGCCATTTCACAGGTCGCCAAGCAGGAGATCAAAGGCGCGCACAAGACCAAGTACGTGTTTGCCTATCATGAGATCGTCCGTGCGCCTGAAGGCCAGACGTTCGACTACGACGCGAAGCGCTGCGACGTGATCTATAACGGCGACACGTCACCCGATTTCTACGCCTGGGTTTTTCCCCACGGCAACACCGCCAGTATCGGCACAGGCAGCGCCAACAAGGGCTTCTCACTGCGCGATGCGGTGGGGCGCCTGCGCCAAACCACCGGCTGGGACAAGGTCGAGACGATCCGGCGCGAAGGTGCTCCGATCCCGTTGAAGCCACTGCCGAAATGGGACAATGGCCGCGATGTGGTTCTAGCTGGCGATGCGGCCGGCGTGGTCGCGCCAGCATCCGGCGAAGGCATCTATTATGCTTTAATCGGTGGTCGTTTCGCAGCCGAGGCCGTCGATGCCGCGCTGTCGACGGGCGATGGACGCGCTTTGGCGCAAGCCCGCAAGCGCTTTATGAAAGCGCACGGCACCGTATTCCTCGTGCTCGGTGTCATGCAGTATTTCTGGTATTCCAGTAACAAGCGCCGCGAGCGCTTCGTCAGCATGTGCGAGGACAAGGACGTCCAGAAACTGACATTCGACGCTTACATGAACAAAGAGCTGGTAAGGGCCAAGCCACTCGCCCACATCAAGATCTTTTTCAAGGATATGGCTCATCTGATGGGGCTCGTTAAGGCGTGAAGATCACGTCGACATCAGCCGATGAGAAGTCGTGGGGTCCAATTGCGGCAGCCGCTGCCTGGGCAATCGTGGTCGCCGGCGTAGGCGGTAGCCTGACCGAGATCGGGCCCTGGTATCAGTCCCTCAAGAAACCGTTCTTTCAGCCACCGGACTGGGCGTTCGGTCCGGCCTGGACTTTGATCTTCGCGTTCAGCATTGCGGCCGCTGCAACTGCGTGGCGCGCCGCACCAGATGCCCGCAGCCGTGGGTGGATCATAGCGCTCTATACGGTCAACGGCGTCTTCAACGTGCTGTGGAGCGTGCTGTTCTTCAAGCTTCGACGCCCCGATTGGGCATTGATCGAAGTTGCTTTCCTCTGGCTCTCAGTTCTGGCGATGATCCTGGTTCTGCGCCGATACTCAGCGAGAGCCGGCACCTTACTTGTGCCGTATCTCGCCTGGGTCAGCTTCGCAGCCGCGATCAATGCGGCCGCTGTTCAGCTCAATGCACCGTTCTGACGGCCTCGGTGGCAAAAGCCGCTCGGGACGCAAGATTGCCAATCGTCAGCACACCATCACGCACGCTGACGCGCACCAATTCACCGTCATGAATCTGACCTGACAGAATGGCTTCCGCCAAACTATCCTGAACGTTGCGCTGAATGACGCGCTTCAAAGGCCGCGCACCGTAGGCCGGATCGTAACCCTGATTGGCGAGCCAGATGCGCGCCTTATCATCCAGCTCGATCGTTATCTTGCGGTCGGCCAACAGCTTGGCAAGCCGCCCAATCTGGATGTCGACGATGGCGCCCATGTCGTCACGCCGCAAACGGTGGAACAGGATGATATCGTCGAGACGGTTGAGGAACTCGGGCCGGAATCTAGATTTCACTTCGGCCATCACCAAGTCACGCACGGCTTCGGTATTCTCACCCTCCTTCTGATTGACGAGATACTCGGCGCCACTGTTCGACGTCATGATGATGAGCGTGTTGCGGAAGTCGACGGTGCGGCCCTGGCCGTCTGTCAGGCGACCATCGTCGAGCACCTGCAACAGCACATTGAATACGTCCGGATGCGCCTTTTCAATCTCGTCGAACAGAATGACCTGGTAGGGCCGCCGCCGCACGGCTTCGGTGAGCGCCCCGCCCTCGTCATAGCCAACGTAGCCTGGTGGCGCGCCGATGAGGCGGGACACTGAGTGCTTCTCCATATACTCGCTCATGTCCATGCGGACGAGGGCCGTATCATCATCGAACAGAAAGCTCGCCAATGCCTTGGTCAACTCGGTCTTGCCGACGCCGGTCGGTCCCAGGAACATGAACGATCCGATTGGCCGGTTCGGATCTTGCAGTCCGGCTCGCGCACGACGGACCGCGGTCGACACGGCTTGCACGGCTTCAGCCTGACCGATCACGCGTTTGGCCAGCGCTTCTTCCATCTTCATCAGCTTGGCCCGTTCGCCTTCCAACATCCGGTCAACCGGAATGCCGGTCCAACGCGACACCACCTGCGCGATGTGATCGGGCGTTACCGCCTCCTCCAACATCGGGGCAGCGCCGCCGTCTCCAGCCTCGAGCGTCTTGAGCTTTTTTTCGAGTTCGGGGATCACACCATAGGTCAGCTCACCAGCGCGCTGATACAATCCCTTGCGCTGCGCCTGCTCCAACTCCGTGCGTCGGGCTTCCAAATCCTCTTTCAATTTTTGCGCATCACCGAGCTTGCTCTTCTCGGCCTGCCACCGTTGCGACAGAGCCTGGCTTTTTTCATCGAGGTCGGCCAACTCCTTCTCTAGCTTGCCGAGACGATCGCGCGAGGCCGTATCGCTCTCCTTCTTCAACGCTTCGCGCTCGATCCGCAGCTGCATGAGACGCCGGTCGATCTCATCCAATTCCTCTGGCTTGCTATCGACCTGCATGCGCAGGCGTGAAGATGCCTCGTCGACAAGATCGATGGCCTTGTCAGGCAGGAAGCGATCCGAGATGTAGCGGTTGGATAAGGTCGCTGCTGCAACGATCGCACTATCGGTAATGCGCACACCATGGTGCAGTTCGTATTTTTCCTTCAAGCCGCGCAGGATAGAGATCGTGTCCTCGACGGTCGGTTCGTTGACGAAGATAGGCTGGAATCGACGGGCAAGAGCTGCGTCCTTCTCGACGTGTTTGCGATATTCATCGAGCGTGGTCGCACCGACGCAATGCAGCTCACCGCGCGCAAGTGCCGGCTTCAGCAAGTTCGACGCATCCATCGAGCCTTCCGATTTACCGGCACCAACGATGGTGTGCATCTCATCGATAAACAGAATGATCTTTCCGTTCTCTGACGTAACCTCGGACAATACGGCCTTCAAACGCTCCTCGAACTCGCCGCGATATTTAGCACCGGCGATCAACGCACCCATGTCGAGCGAAAGTAGCCGCTTGTCCTTCAGGCTCTCCGGCACGTCCCCTTTGACGATGCGCAAGGCCAAGCCTTCGGCGATCGCGGTCTTGCCGACGCCGGGCTCGCCGATCAGCACTGGGTTATTCTTTGTACGCCGTGACAGCACTTGGATGGTGCGGCGGATCTCCTCGTCGCGACCGATCACAGGATCGAGTTTGCCGTTGGCGGCCGCCTCGGTCAGATCGCGAGCGTACTTTTTCAATGCATCGTAGGACTGCTCCGCTGACGCCGAATCCGCCGTTCGCCCCTTTCGAATTTCATTGATGGCGCCGTTGAGACCCTGGGCAGTCACGCCCGCATTTGACAACGCCTTACCGGCTTCCGTACTCGTGTCCATGGCGATCGCGAGCAATAGCCGTTCTGCCGTCACGAACTTGTCACTCGCTTTTTCGGCAAGCTTGCTCGCTGCCTCGAACAACCGGGCAAGTTCCGGGGCTAGATAAACCTGTCCTGCGCCGCCACCTGAAACCTTGGGGCGCTTCGCCAAAGCTAGTTCTACCGCGACAAGCGCATCTTTCGGGCGTCCGCCAGCGCGCGTTATGAGGCCTGCCGCCAAGCCCTCCTGATCGTCGAGGAGGACCTTCAAGACGTGTTCAGTCGAAAACTGCTGATGGCCTTCGCGAACGGCCAAGCTCTGCGCCGACTGGATAAAACCCTTGGCTCGGTCGGTGTAGTTGTCGAAATTCATGCGACCTCTCCTGTGGCAGCGCTTCACCACCCGAACGGCGTGGACAATGCGCCCTGATTGGCAACCGATGTAGCATCTTGCGCATCCGGACCGGCCCTAATGGCACCGGCTCTCATGCCTGCCTTACATGGGGTGGCAAGGTCGTGATGGAAAGAGGCGGATGCTGGATCTCGGCATGTCAAACTTTGCCGCAGCCGCTGGTTCGCTATAAATCAGGGACAAACCCAATAGCTAGCAAGTGGCAGGATTACTTAAGGTCTGATGGTGGACGGGGAGGGTATCGAACCCTCGACCATTCGATTAAAAGTCGAATGCTCTACCACTGAGCTACCCGTCCATCGAAAATCAGACATGCGACCCAAAAATAAACCCATCCTGGGTTTGGAGCGTCGCTGACGAAACGCGCTCAAGCGAGCTCTAGTCGCCGGAACCTATGAGCAGGGCGGCTCAAGGTCAAGTGACGTTCGGGCGACTTCGAATGCGACAGCGCCCCGCAGCGACGCCGCAGGGCACTGGCCGGTCAATAAATCCTAAAGTCAGCGTAGGTCAACCACGCAAGCGGTTCTTAACGATGCGCGGGAACTCATCAGCTGGACCCGACGTCCCGTCGCCCGCGGCATAGTCGTTGGGCTGCTGTTGAGTTGCTGTCCGAGAAAAACCAGCCGATGTGCCCTGGCGCCCATCGCCACCCTGTTGCCGGGCTTCCTCGTTCGACCACCAACGGTCGCTGCGAGCGTCGGGCTGTTGAGACACTGCCTGTTGAACCGGTTGTACCACGCGTTGTGGCTGCACCGCAGCCTGAGCCGAAGCACCACCCGCGAACCAGGCATCAATCAAGTCTATCTCGTCGGCCGATAGATTTAAGCCCTGGGCACGGCAGCGACCGACCACAAAATTGCGGAAGCGGCTGGCAAACAGGCTCGCCGAAGCACCCTGCTCAAACCACGGATCAGCCTCACTCACAACCTCCAGTGCGAACCGCACATCGTCACGGCGGACATCGATTCCCTGCTCCTGGGCACGGGCAACGATATTGGTCAGGGTCTGTGCACCGAGCAGGCCTTGCTCTGTGATTTCCTGTCCCATGGCCTCGAACAGCGCACGATACTCAGGCGGCGACAATGGCGGTGCCTGGGACGCATCGTGAATACGCGCGATCGATTGTTGCAGGGCAGATGCCGCCTCCGACGACCGGGCCGCAGGCTGTGGTTGTGCGACCGGTTGAGCCACAACTGGCGCTGTTGGTTGGCTCGGCCGTGCGACAGGCTGTTGCACCAGCGGCGGTTGCGACACCGGCTGACGGCTGACCGGCGCTTGGGCATAGACCACTGCTTCTTGTGGAGCGCGTCCACGCTCTGGCGCCGCTATTGGGGCAGTATTCGCTGGGCGCTGCGGTGTGGCAATCCGACGATCCAGGCCGGGCGCTGGTGCAATCTCCATATCCCGCAACGATGCGGCCGCAGTTGCTACTGGTTGGGCAAATTGTGGTGGACGGTACTGCGCTTCTTGCGGTTCGACGAAGGTTGCCGCCGCAGTAAACCCAGGACGTTCGAACCGATCATCCTGTGATTCTGACCGCAGCTGTGGTCGAGCATCAAGCCTTGTCTCAGCGCGAAGTTCTGCGCGCGGCTCGCTCCGTGGGGCAATCCGCTGCTCGGGCCGAGCCTCTATCCGGGGCTCAACGCGTGCTTCGGTTGCACGAGGCTCAAGTCGCTGCTCAGGCTCAATCTGAGCGCGTGGCTCAACCCGGTTCAAAGCTCGGGTATCAACCGGCGCCGCTTCGGCACTGATGGCGCGACGAGCCTCGAACGCCAGATAGGGCGGCTGCTCCGTCAGCCGGATGTCGTCCGGCAGTCCCTTGAGCAGTAATTCGCGGAAGCTGCCCGCGCCGGCCCAGTTCGAACCGACAGTCTTTTCATGCCCAAGCGCACGCATGGCGCGATCGGCCAAAGCCTCCAGCGGTAGCGGCACATTCGATGTGCGGATCGCTGCAACGATCTCAGCCAAAATATCGCGGGCAACGCTCTCGTTCTGCACGCTGACGGTCAGCACGGCGGGATCCGCGCCCTCCTTCTGGCCTGGCAACCGGCCCTCCATCAACAGATTGATGAGATCGGCCTCGCGCACTTCGCCATCGCAGATCGCTGTATAGGGCGCGGCTGTGTAGTCGTTTGCGAAGATGATCGTGCGGCGAGCATGAGCGCGCAACCGATGCAGAACTGGCGTGAAGTCGGCATCACCAGACAGAATCACGAACTCGTCGAAGTAGGTATCGTGGGTCAGATAATCGCGCACGTCCATGACCATACGGATGTCGGACGAATTCTTGAGTTGCGCGGTCAACGGCGGGCAATCGACGATCTCAAATCCGGCACGCAGGAAGTGATGCCGCACGAACGGAAACGAGTTCATATCTGTGGAGTTGTCGCTGGTATTGCGGCGCGGCACCGGATTGCCGTAACACCGGTTCATGACGATCCGGCGTGTAGCGGTGCCACCGAAATCATTCGTCGGCGTGATCAGACGGCCGGTCTCGATTTCGCGGACCCATGACAACGCATCCTTGGCGAAGCGCTTGGCAGCTTCCTCATTCTTGCGCTTCAACGACAAATAGATGTTGTCGTAGTCGACGAAAACAGCGCTCAACAATGGTCCTGAGGACTCGCGCTTCATGTTGGTCAACCCCCACTTGCAGTAGAATCAATTTATTGGACCGAACCCTTTATGAGTCGCGGGTAAGCCGCAAGCGCAGGACGGACGCGGTGTGAAATCTGACTTAAAAACCGATATATATCATACGGTTAATTTCATAACCGTCGCGCGAAAACCAGTGGATAAGCATTTCTGAGCGCGAAAATTGTCTCAATGCTGTGGTCAGCACCTACGCGTTCGTGCTCACGATCCGGCGGGATCGCAGCCAGGAGGAGCCAGCTCAAATCCCGCAAAGGTAAAACCCGGCGCAACCGTGCAGCCGACCAGCGTCCACGCGCCTAAGCTTTGCGCACTTTGCCAGTGATTGGCCGGCACCACGATCTGCGGACGCGCACCGGTCGCGATGTCTGGACCAAGCTGCTGGCAGACGGACTCGTCAACGGTCTTGCCAAAGCGGATTTCCAATGCGTCGCCTGCATACCAGTGCCAGACTTCGGCAGCATCTACCCGGTGCCAGTGCGAGATAGACCCCGCTGTCAGCAGAAAATAGATGGCCGTCGATGCGGCGCGTCCCTCGACCACATGGGCATCACGAAAGGTCTCCCGGTAGTAACCGCCTTCAGGATGCGGGCCCAAGTCCAGCATTTCGATGACATCGGCCGCAGATAACGACGAGGCCACGACCGTCATCGACTCACGAGCGGTTCTTGCGCTCGCGAATCTCGCCAAAGATTTCCCAACTCTTGGCGCCCGTCATACCGAGCCGCTTGATGATCTCAGGGCTGGTGACCCGCAGGAACGGGTTGGTCGCAAGCTCAAGATCAAGTCGGGTTGGCAGAGTCGGCTTGCCAGCCGAACGCAGCGCCGTGATCTCCTTGACGCGGACCTGCAACGCGGCGTTGTCCGGCTCGATCGTCAAGGCAAATTTTGCGTTCGAAGCCGTATACTCGTGCCCAGCGTAAATCGCCGTTGCAGGCGGAAGTGTCATCAACTTGGCGAGCGAGGTCCACATCATTTCCATGGTGCCTTCGCTGACCCGCCCGCACCCGAGCGCGAACATCGTGTCACCAACGAACGCAACGTCAGCCTCGGGCATCCAATAGGAAATGTGGCCGAGGGTGTGTCCGGGTGTGTCAAAGACACGCACGTCGAAGCCGCCGAACTTGACTATGTCGCCGTCGCCAACTTGGCGGTCGATGCCGGGAATCTTAGCCGCCTCGGCTTTCGGACCAATAATCGTGCAGCCTGTAGCTGCCTTCAGTGCCAGATTGCCGTCCGTATGATCGCCGTGATGATGCGTCGTCAGGATATGCGTTAGTTTCCAGGCCTTTTCGGCAAGCGCGGCGGTTACCTGAGCAGCGTTCGGAGCATCAATCGCAGCGACGACGCCAGCCGCTGCATCGCGGATCAACACCCCGTAGTTGTCCGACAAGCAGGGGAACTGGTGGATGTCGAGTGTTGCCATGGTGCTTTAATCCTTCACGCTGCGCTGTTGTATCGCTCTGCCGGGCAACCTAGATTGAGTAGGCGCTCGATGGAAGCAATTCATAACCAAACAAAGCCGCCGCAGTCACGCCCGATGCAGCTCGACGTTACCGACCTCAGGGATTTCTACGCTAGGCCCCTCGGGCAGGTCGCGCGGCGCATCATTGCACGTCAAGTCCGTCAGCACTGGCCTAGTGTGCGTGGGCAAACCATCATTGGCCTCGGATTCGCGTCACCCTACCTGGGATCGTACCGCAGCGAAGCGGGTCGTGTCGGCGCGCTGATGCCTGCTAGCCAGGGCGCCCTGGTGTGGCCACCATCAGGTCCGGCGCTGAGCGTCCTGGTCGACGACGACCATCTGCCATTGCCGGATAATTCCGTCGACAGGCTGCTTGCCGTGCATTGCCTGGAGGCAGCCGAACGCGTGCAACAGCTGTTGCGGGAAATGTGGCGGGTCTTGGCGCCCGACGGTCGGCTGCTGTTGATCGTACCCAACCGACGCAGCATCTGGGCACGGTTCGATACAACACCGTTCGGGCATGGCCGCCCTTACAGTCGGCGCCAGCTTGAACGGTTACTCGGCGATGCGCTGTTCACGCCGATGGATTGGGGTCATGCGCTGCACATGCCGCCGTTGGAACGGCGCTTCATGATGCGCTCCGCCTTGACATTCGAGCGGTTCGGCAATCGCCTGACGCCGACCTTTGGCGGCTTGATCGTGGTCGAGGCCCGCAAGGACGTAATGGCGCCGTTAGGCACGGGTCTTAAAGCCAAGCGTGCCGGTGTGTTGGTCGGTGGGCTTGTCACCGCCAACGGTACACGCTTCACGCAATAGCCGTATTGGACAGGGCTGCGCGACGCTCGACAAACATCTTCGAGATGACCGAGAACACCAGTTCGCCGTGCTGATTGGTGCCTTCGTTCTGCGACAACAGAAGGCCGACCTTGGGGCGCGATCCCAGTACACGCGCCTCGACCGCCTTCGTTGTAAAGCTGAGTGTGTCGCCGACAAACACCGGCTTGATCCAGCGGATCTTTTCAAATCCGGGTGACGGGCCGTAGCGCGCGGGCGTCTCACCGCGAAAGATCATCTGGTCTGACACGCGACGACGATAATCGATCACAAGACGGAGCCAAACCGCGCTTGTATGCCAGCCGCTCGCGCACAACGCGCCGAACAGGCTGTCGCGGCCGCCTTCCTCACTCATATGGAAGCGCTGCGGGTCGAACTTGGTGGCGAAGTCGATGATTTCGGCGCGCGTGAACGTATGGCTGCCGAGATCGATCGACAGGCCGACCTGTACATCCTCAAAATAAATGCTCATGGTTTAACCTGCGCGGCCAATGTCGGGGCGTCGCGTAGCTGGAAGAACTGGTTGGTGTCCCAGCTCAGCACGACCTCGCCCGCCCCATTGAGCATTTCGAACACAACTCTGGTCAGCCCGACGTTCGGCCGTGACGTGAGGACGCGTTTTGAGGTGCATGTGAACCGCCCTGACAGCCGGTCATCGGGAAACACTGGTTTCAGGAATTTGACTTCCTCCATACCGGGCGAGCCGAGCGAGGCTGAATCGAGCAGAAAACCATCGCAGATCAATCGCATCAGGATTGCGCAGCTATGCCAGCCGGACGCGCACAGCCGTCCCACCAGCGACTGTTTCGCCGCTTCCTCGTCGAGGTGCAGCGGCTGCGGATCATAGGCGCGAGCAAACGCAATGATGTCGGCCTTGCTGACGGTGGTCGTGCCGAGGTGCACGACGGCACCGACAACGACATCTTCGTAGTAGTATTTGGGCGGGCGTGAGGATGGCGGCATTGAAACTCATGAGACAATGTTGGGGATAGAGCGATCTCTTCTATTTCTCCTCCCCCTCGACAGGGGTGGGCGACGCGGCTCGATTTTTTTTCATCTTTGCAAAAATCGATTTGCGGCGTCAGGTGGGGCAAAGTCGCACGTTGCAAATTTCCCACCTCAAACATGAGATCATAGAACTCTAGGCCCTAACCTGCCCTGTCCCGCGCACCACGTACTTGAATGTTGTCAGTTGCTCGACACCGACGGGGCCACGGGCGTGCAGCTTGCCGGTGGCGATTCCGATTTCGGCGCCAAAGCCGAATTCGCCACCATCGGCAAACTGGGTCGAGGCGTTATGCAGCACAATGGCGCTGTCCACGTGTTTGATGAACCGCTCGGCGGTGCCGTTACACTCCGTGACGATGCAGTCGGTGTGCTGTGATCCGAAACGGGCGATATGCGCGATCGCCTCATCGACGCCATCGACGACCTTCACGGCAATGATGGCATCAAGGAATTCACGTCCCCAATCGTCGGGTTGTGCCGGCTTCACCCGGGCATCGACTTTGACCGTCGCCGCATCGCCGCGCACGTTGCAGCCGGCATCGAGCAGCGCCTTGACGAGGGGGGTTAAATAATCTTCGTGCGCGTTCGCGTCGACCAGCAGGCACTCCGTCGAGCCGCAGACGCCAGTGCGCCGCAATTTGGCGTTCAACACCAGCGGAATGGCGACTTCGAGGTCGGCGCCCCGATCGACATAGGTGTGGCAGATGCCCTCGAGGTGGGCGAACACCGGCACGCGCGCCTCGGCCTGCACCCGGGCAACGAGGCTCTTTCCCCCGCGCGGCACGATGACGTCGATCGCCCCATCGAGCCCGGCAAGCATATGTCCGACGGCTGCCCGATCCGTCGTCGGCACCAATTGAATTGCCGTCTCCGGAAGATCCGCTGCGTGCAAGCCGCTTACAAGGCAGGCATGAATCGCGCGAGCCGAATGCATGCTCTCCGAACCCGCCCGCAGGATCGATGCGTTGCCGGCCTTGAGGCACAGCCCGCCAGCATCGGCGGTGACGTTCGGACGGCTCTCGAAGATAATGCCGACGACGCCCAGCGGCACCCGCACGCGCTCGAACTTCAGTCCGTTCGGCTGCTGCCAGGCCGTCATGACAGCGCCGACTGGATCGGGCAACGCGGCAATATCTTCCAGGCTTTTGGCAATGCCTTCAATGCGGGTGGCATCAAGGCTCAAGCGATCGATGAATGCCGCATTGCGGCCGGCCATGCGGGCAGCCGTCAGGTCCTTTTCGTTGGCAGCGATGATCTGAGGAACAGCCTTGCGCAACGCAGCAGCAGCTGCATTGAGCGCGGTGTTTTTGACAACGGCCGACGCCAGCGTGACCGCGCGCGCGGCACTGCGTGCCTGGGCGCCGATTGCCAGCATCAGGATTTTCGTTTCGTCAGCGATGCGCTCGGGTCGGTTCATTGCAGTCATGTCCTGGTCAACGCCATATCATCGCGGTGGATCAGCTCGGCACGGCCCTCGAAACCGAGGATGCCAGCGATCTCGCCACTCTTCTTGCCGATGATACGCGCCGCGTCCGTATTCGAATAGGCAATGAGACCGCGGCCCAACTCGCGACCATTCGCCGTCTGGATGACCACGGCATCCCCGCGATCGAACGTGCCGTCGATGCGCGTCACGCCCGCCGGCAGCAGGCTGCGTCCATGGCCCAGCGCCTTCTCGGCCCCGGCATCGACGACGATGTGCCCCTTGGGCTCCAATTGTCCAGCGATCCAGCGCTTCTTGGCGGTCACCGGATCGGATGGCGCGATGAACCAGGTGGCGCGCGCGCCTTCCGTTATCTGGCGCAACGGATGCAGCGGCTTGCCGGTGGTGATCACCATGTCGGTGCCAGCCGCCATGGCGATGCGGCCAGCCTCGACCTTGGTCTTCATGCCACCTTTCGATAGTTCGGTACCGGCATCCCCCGCCATCGCCTCGATCTCCGGCGTGATGGCCGTGACCACGGCAATATGCGTCGCCGACGGATCGCTATTCGGAGGCGCGGTATAGAGCCCATCGATATCGGACAGCAGCACGAGGCAATCGGCTGACACCATCGAGGCGACTCGGGCCGATAACCGGTCGTTGTCGCCATAGCGAATTTCGGACGTCGCCACCGTATCGTTCTCGTTGACGACGGCGATGGCCTTGTGGGCGATCAGTGTTTCGATGGTACGCCGCGCGTTGAGATAGCGGCGGCGCTCTTCCGTGTCGCCGAGCGTCAGCAGGATCTGCGCCGTCGTCAGTCCGCGCGCCTGGAACACAGTCTGGTAGGCATGCGCCAGCGATACCTGACCGACCGCTGCCGCCGCCTGACTTTGCTCGAGCTCAAGCGGACCTTTCCGCAATCCCAGAGCGTGACGACCGAGCGCAATCGCACCGGACGAGACGAGGATCACCTCGCGGCCCGCCGCACTGAGCGCCGCCACATCGTCGGCAAGCGCATTGAGCCAATCAGAGCGCAACAGCCCGGTGCCCCGATCGACCAGCAATGCCGAACCGATCTTGACGACGATACGTTTCGCCGATGTCCACTCGGAGCGGGCGCTACACTTCGAAGACGTCATCACGGCGTCCACGGTTTATCTTCGGCCTCATCCTCAGCGGTATCGGCACGGCCAATCTCGCGGGTGAGGGCGAACAGCGCTTCCTTGACGCCCTTTCCCGCCACAGCCGACAGGATCAGCGGCTTCTTGCGGGCGACCTTGCGCAACGCTTCGGCACGCTCCGCCAGCGTTTCAGGATCGACGGCGTCGCACTTCGACAGCGCCACGATTTCCTTTTTGCCGACAAGCTCGCCGCCATAGGCCTTCAGTTCATGTCGAACAGTTTTGTACGCGGTCGCAACGTCCATATCGGTTTCGGTTGCATCGACCAGATGCAGGAGCACGCGGCAGCGCTCGACGTGGCCGAGGAACCGCGTGCCCAGTCCCGCCCCTTCCGATGCGCCTTCGATCAGACCCGGAATGTCGGCCAGCACGAAATCGACTGCACCAGCGCGCACCACGCCGAGGTTCGGATGCAGCGTCGTAAAATGGTAGTCGGCGATCTTGGGTTTGGCCGCCGAAACGGTCGCCAGGAACGTTGATTTTCCAGCATTCGGTAAACCGACGATGCCAGCGTCCGCAATCAGCTTCAACCGCAGCCAGATGGTCATTTCATGCCCCTCCTGCCCCGGATTGGCATGACGTGGCGCCTGGTTCGACGGTCCCTTGAAGTGCGCGTTGCCGAAACCGCCATTACCGCCCCGCGCCAACATCGCGCGATCGCCTGCGTTGGTGAGGTCGGCGAGCATGGTTTCCTCGTCCTCCGCGAACACCTGCGTTCCCGGCGGCACCTTGATGATGCAGTCGTTGCCACCGGCACCGGCCTTCAACCGCCCTGCACCACCGCCACCGCTTTCTGCCTTGAAATGCTGCTGATAACGGTAGTCGATCAGCGTGTTGAGGTTGGCAACGCACTCGACCCAGACGTCGCCGCCGCGACCGCCGTCACCGCCGTCCGGTCCGCCGAATTCAATGAACTTCTCGCGCCGGAAAGACACGGAGCCGTTGCCGCCGTTGCCGGAACGAATGTAAACCTTAGCCTGATCGAGGAATTTCATCGTCGTCACTCACACCGGATTGGCCGATGCGTCAAGGGCGAAGTCTCAATGATTTCATAGCTTGGACGGTCAATTGGCACCACAGAAAGCCGCCCATTAACCAACCGCAACCGGGATCGAGAGAAAGCCACGGAAGCGGGCGCGGCCACCCCGCGTTGCAGTTCCATTCAATTGATAGTTCGGAAACTTCGCAAGGAAGCGGCCGATGGCGATGCGGCCTTCCATGCGGGCGATATTGAGCCCGACGCAGAAATGCACACCGGACGCAAATGCCACGTGGCGATTGTGGGCGCGACCGACATCCAACCGGTCCGGATCGGTAAATTCAGACGGATCGCGGTTGGCCGCCGCAATGCCGATGGTGATGAACGTGCCCGGCCCCATCGGCACGCCGCCGACTACCGCGTCGCCGGTAACGAGGCGGTTGCCGATCTGCACCGGACTTTCAAAACGCAGAAACTCCTCGACCGCACTAACGATGAGGCTTGGATCGGCAATCAACCGCGCCTTCTCGGTAGGCCACTCCAGCAGCGTGTAAAGTCCGTTGCCGATCAGGTTGGTCGTGGTTTCATGCCCGGCGTTCAGGATGAAGATCACATTCTGAAGCAACTCGATTTCGGTCAGCTTCTCGCCCCCCTGTTCGCCCTGGATGAGCCTTGTGAGGACATCGCGGGCGGGGTCACCTGGACGCTTGCGGCGTTCGCCAACGAGAATCCGCAGATAGTCGAGGAACTCGGCGACTGCGGTCTCGCCAGCCGCCACCAGCTCTGGCCCCGGCGTCGGCTCAAGCGCACCCAGGATCGCCAGCGACCAGTCGCGCAAGGGACCGCGCTCGGCATGCGGGATCGCCAGCAGATTGCCGATCACTTCGATCGGCACGGCGGCAGCCAGGTCCGCGATCAGATCCGCCTCACCTTTGGCAGCCATCGACGCGAGCAGCTGATCGGTCAGGGTGATCATCGGCGCTTCCATATCGGCCACCGCACGCGCGTTGAGTGCACCAGCGATGATCTTGCGCACGCGGGTGTGCAGCGGCGGGTCGTTGAAGATCAGGCTCGTCGTATGGTGCTCATAGAGCAGCCCGTCGCCGAATTTGGGCCGGAACTCGGCCCGCTTGTCGGACGAGAACAGCTTCGCATCCTTGTATACGGCGATGCAGTCTGCATAGCCCGACAGGAAGTAACTGCCGTCAGGCATCCGCGCGACCGGCGCATGATCCCGCAAAGCGTTATAGGTCGGGTATGGGTTGGCGATAAAATCAGCGCCGATCCGCTTCAGATCGAACGCGCGAGCCTGCTCCGAAGCAAGTTCGGCCGATTGAAAGCGAGCAGGCGCAGGTTTCGGGGTTGCGTTTCGCATCATCGGCAGGTCTCATGGCTTACTCATAAACCAGTATACTATCAGCAGATAAGGCGCGTTCAAAGGCTGGCAATCTCGAGATGAGACGCACACGACTGATCTTCGACCTCGACGACACGCTTTACGCTGAGCGCGATTTCGCGATTTCCGGATTTCGCGCGGCGGGACTTTGGGCAAAGTTGGCACTCGATGTCGATGGGCTGGCCGACGATATGACGCGGCTGCTCGACGCCGGACACCTGGGCGTCCTGTTCCGTCTGGTGCTGGAAGAACGGGGACTGGACGTGGCTCACGCGCCAAACCTCATAGGCGTCTACCGCGAACATACGCCTCAATCGCTGACGCTCTATCCCGATGCGGCCCGCGCGCTGACGCATTGGAGTGCTTCAGGGCCAACGGGTCTGATAACCGACGGCACGGTCGCGGTGCAGCGGTCAAAGGTCAAGGCACTCGCGATAGACCACCACTTCGATCATATCATCTATACCCATGAACTGGGTGGCCGCGACTTTGCCAAACCCCATCCGAAGGCGTTTGAGACCATGCAGGCCGCAATCGGCAGCTCCGGTGATCGGTTTGTTTACGTTGGTGACAATCCAGCGAAAGATTTTGTCAGCCCGAACCGCATGGGCTGGACCACGGTGCAAATAAAACGGCCGCAGCGCATTCACGCTGCGGCCGAGATGGCGCAAGACGGTGCTCCGCACTTCGTTATCGACAGTCTGGACCAGCTCCCGGAACTGCTCGGCCGCTGATCCCGCTCATCTTCCCAGTACCGCGCTCTTGATCCAGCCGAGCAAATCGGCCTGACAGCCGTAGCTGTAGCCCCTGCAGGCGACTTCGTGGCTGCCTTTATAGATCATGTCGAGTGCGACGTAGACGATGATGGCGAGGCCGATCCACGTGATCCAGGGGTACCGAACCAGCAGCTTGGCGATGTAGTGCGATGCAACGGCCATCAGAACAACGGCGATGCCAAGTCCGATCACCAGCACCGCCGTGCTCTTGCCCGCGGCACCGGCCACCGCCAGCACATTGTCAAGCGACATTGACACGTCGGCAATGATGACTTGCCCGACCGCCGCCATCAAGCTGACCGGAGCGACCAATGTTGCCTTTGACGCTAACTTAGCATCCACCTCGTCGATGTCATGGCCGGGGGCGCCGGAAATTTGCCGGTACATTTTCCAGGACACCCACAGCAGCAGGATGCCGCCCGCGAGGGTAAGCCCGACGATCTGCAGCAGCTGCGATGTCATTGCGGCAAAAATGATCCGCAAGATGACGGCACCGGTGATGCCCCAGAATATGACTTTCGCCCGCTGCTCCAGAGCAACACGCGATGCAGCAAGGCCGACAACGATCGCATTGTCGCCAGCCAGCACAACGTCGATCATGATGACATTGAGCAGTGCGACACTATTCAGCTGCCACCAACTTGGTGTCAACAATGCGCCAAGTTCGGTAGTAAAAGCTTCCAACATAGATTTCAGCCCCCAACGATTTCCTAGCAGTTAGAATTTTTATGAGTCCAATGCAACAAAGTTGCAAGACCTTGGTAATGCCAGCAGCTTGCCGGCCTTGGCGGGCTGCTGGCGATGAAAAAAGAACTTGAAAAATTAGCGCTTCGAGAACTGGAAGCTGCAGCGTGCGTTGATGCGGCCGTACCTTTTGCGCTCGACAATTCAGCTATCGCGCGCGAAGGAGCCACCCTTCTCGAGAACCGAATGCAGGTCCGGCCCGAAGTAAGTCAGCGCCTTCGAATTGCGGTGACGCACGGCGCCAGCCTGACCCGACAGCCCACGCGTTCACCGGGATGTCATTCTGCGTGCCACGCCTACCGGCATTGAGCGGTGGCATCATCTGCAGCACGGGGCGAGCGCTGCGCTTCGAAGACGTTATCCCGGCGAAAGATTTTGTCAGTCCGAACCGCATGGTATGGACCACCGTACAAATCATCAGGCAGCAGCACATTTAAGCCGCGGCCAAATTCGCCGAGAACGGCGTGCCGCACATTATCATCCGTAGTCTTGATGTACTGCCTGCCGTGCTGGCCAAATAACACTACTCACTGCCGCAGCACGGCACTTTTGATCCAACCCAGGAAATCAGCCTGGCACCCAAAGCCATAGCCCTTACACGCGACTTCATGACTTCCATCGTAGATCATATCAAAAGCAACATAGACGATGATGACCAGCCCGATCCACGTGATCCATGGATATTGCACGAGCAGTTTGGCGATGTAGTGCGAGGCGACCGCCATCAGCACGACCGCGATCGCAAGGCCGATGACCAGCACGGCCGTGCTCTTGCCGGCCGCGCCCGCAACGGCCAACACGTTGTCGAGCGACATCGAAACGTCGGCAACGACGATCTGACCGATGGCTGCCATATAGCTCAGCGGCGCCACCGGCGGTTCGCTGGAGGCGACTCTGGCATCGACCTCGTCGATATCATGGCCTGGGGCGCCCGAAATCTGCCGGTACATTTTCCAGGACACCCACAGCAGCAGGATGCCGCCCGCGAGGGTAAGCCCGACGATCTGCAGCAACTGTGTCGTCATCGCCGCAAACACGACCCGCAGGATCACCGCTCCGGCAATGCCCCAGAATATGACCTTCGCCCGCTGTTCCAGAGCAACACGCGATGCGGCAAGGCCAACGATGATCGCATTGTCGCCGGCTAACACCACGTCGATCATGATGACATTGAGCAGCGCAACACTATTCAGCTGCCACCAGCCCGGCGTTAACAAAGCGCCAAGCTCAGCAGTAAACGCCTCCAACATAGATTTCAGCCCCCAATGTTATCCGAATGGACAACTCGGCATTTGGGTCCCCTGGATCGCAGTTGCAAGACCTCCGCAACGCAAAACAGCCCGCTGGTGAAGGCGGGCTGTTTGCTGTGAAAAAAGAGCTTGGAAAATCAGCGCTTCGAGAACTGGAAGCTGCGGCGTGCTTTCATGCGGCCATACTTCTTGCGCTCGACGATGCGGCTATCGCGTGTCAGGAATCCACCCTTCTTGAGAACCGGACGCAGGTCCGGCTCGAAGTAGGTCAGTGCCTTCGAAATGCCGTGACGGACTGCGCCAGCCTGACCCGACAGCCCACCGCCAACCACGGTCACCATGATGTCATACTGCGTGCCACGACCTGCCGCATTGAGCGGCTGCTTCAGCATCATCTGCAGCACGGGGCGAGCGAAGTACTGCTCGAAGTCCTTCTTGTTGACAGTGATGCGACCCGCGCCCGGCTTAATCCAAACACGCGCAATCGCATTCTTCCGCTTGCCGGTCGCATAGGCGCGGCCGAGCTTATCGAGCTTCTGCACATAGACGGGACCCGCAGCAACGACTGGAGCCGGAGCCGGCATGCCCTTCATGGAGGCCAAATCTTCGAGTGACTTTGTTTCAGTGACCATCAGCGTCAGGCCCCCACATTCTTACGATTGAGCTTGGCGATATCGAGCGCGACGGGATTTTGGGCTGCGTGCGGGTGATCGGGGCCTTTGTAGACCTTGAGATTGCGCATGAGCTGCCGCTGTAGCGGGCCGCGCGCCAGCATACGTTCGACGGCCTTTTCGACGACGCGCTCGGGAAACTTGCCCTGCAGGATCATACGCGGCGTGCGCTCTTTGATGCCACCCGGGAAGCCGGTGTAGTGGTAGTAGGTCTTGTCTTCGAACTTTTTGCCGGTGAACACGACCTTATCGGCGTTCACAACGATGATGTTGTCACCGCAGTCGACATGGGGCGTGTAAATGGCTTTGTGTTTGCCTTTGAGACGAGTGGCGATGAGAGCAGCAAGGCGGCCAACGACGAGACCTTCGGCGTTGATCACGAGCCATTTCTTATCCACTTCGCCCGGCTTGGCGACGTAGGTCTTCATGGGAATACGTTCCGCTGGTTTGGAGTGAGATGAAAATAGGCAACAATCGCCTCACCCTTGGGCAAAGCAAAGCATTTCATCGCGTATGAACATCACCGCGCACAACAAGTCAACGCTCAATAAGATCATGCGTTTTATATTAGCAAAATCAATGAATTAACTTGAAAGGTAATATGTTACCATATTGAGGTAGCTGAATACCTTTCACCGCGATGGTAGTGCGTAGGACGCTGTCGCATGCGCGACCATGTCGGCTTTGCCTTCGCTGAACAAGGCCACGTCGGCCACAGCGAGGCGGCGCCCCAGTTTGATGAGTCGGACATGGGCAACCATGGCGCCGGGCTCCGGCCGTGACAGGAAATTCATCGTCATACTTGCGGTAACGGCTTGCAGCGCCGCCTCGCCTAATTCGCCGAGAATTGCCACATAGACTGAGAAATCAGCCAGTTTGAACATGGCGGGGCCAGACACCGTGCCACCCGGACGAATATTGCGCGAGTCCTGCGGCATCCGCACGCGCGAACCGCGTTCCGGCAGATCTTCGATCACAAGTTGTCCGGTGCCCTCGTGAACCTGCGGAAAATGTTGTTCAATAAGGTTCGTTACCCCTGCGACATCAAGCCGTCCGGAATGGAACTTATCGTGGGTCTGCATTCTTATTCCTGACCAACTGTTGGTTTGGAGTACAAGATACAGGCGATTCTAACCGTTGAGCCGCCAGGTGCAAGGTCGCCGGCAGCAAACACACAGGAGACCGAGACGATGATGCAGTTTTTGCATAAAGGCGCGTTGGCGATCGCAGCCGCAGTCCTGCTGCTGAGTACGGGATTAGCACCCGCAAGCGCTCAGACAAACCCACCTGAGTTCAAGCAGATCAAACTGACAGACAAACATGTGCAAGGGTTTATTGCCGCGCAGAAGGATCTTGCCGCTATGTCGGCGCAATTGCAGGCCGCCGGCGACAAGCCTGACGCCAAATTGCAAGCCCAGCTCGAGGGCGTCGCGACCAAGAATGGCTTCACAAATTTCGCCGATCTGGACGATGTGGCAGCCAATATCTCGATGGTGATGGCCGGCCTAGACCCGCAGTCCGGCGAGTACACCGATCCAATCGAGGCTCTGAAGAAGGAGATCGAGGAAATCAATAAGGACGACAAGATCCCCGAGAAGGACAAGAAGCAGATGCTCGAAGAGCTTCAGGAAGCCGTGAAGACGACACCGGCGATGGAGCACAAAGACAACGTGGTAATCGTCAAGAAATTCCAGAAAGACATCGAGAAGGCGCTGCAGTAAGAGCCGACCTGCAATTGAAATCGAGGAAACGTGCCGATGACGACGAACACGAGTTTATCGTCTTCGGGCTCGTCCTCGCTTTTGATCGAACGTAGCGAACCGGGCGTTGCGTTGCTGACCCTCAATCGGCCACAGCAGCGTAACAGCTTGTCGCTAGCGCTGATCGAGGCGCTCAGCCGTGCGATCACCGAACTCTCGGCCGACGACTCTGTGCACGCGGTTGTGCTCACGGCTAACGGCCCGGCCTTTTGTGCCGGGCATGATCTCAAGGAATTAACCGCTGCCCGCAGTAATCCCGATCGCGGTCGCGCGTTCTTCAAAACCACGATGGATGCTTGTGCTGCGATGATGCAGGCCATCGTGACGTCGCCCAAACCGTTCATTGCCGCCGTCGATACGACGGCAACGGCCGCAGGCTGCCAGTTGGTGGCAACCTGCGATCTGGCGGTTGCAGCACAATCCGCCCTGTTTGCGACACCCGGCGTCAATATCGGTTTGTTTTGCTCGACGCCGATGGTTGCGCTGTCACGCAATGTCCCCCGCAAGCAGGCCATGGAAATGCTGCTGCTGGGAGATATGATGTCGGCGCAGACAGCGGTTACCTACGGCTTGGTCAACCGCGTCGTGCCGGACGGATCGGTGCGCACTGAGGCCATCGCCATGGCACGCACCATCGCGGCAAAGTCACCATTGACAGTTGCGATCGGCAAACGCGCCTTCTACACGCAGGTAGAACTGCCAGTCGCCGAGGCATATGCCTATGCGGCAAACGTCATGGTGGAGAACATGATGGCGAGGGACGCCGCCGAAGGCATCGGTGCGTTCCTGGATAAGCGCGCGCCA
>JANNRP010000236.1:0-1501 GCA_031401535.1 Hyphomicrobiaceae bacterium
TTGCGGCCGGTGAGATAGCGCGAATAGTTCTCGATGCCAGCGCAACTGCCCGATGCTTCCATCATCTCCATATCGAACGTCGTGCGCTGATCGAGGCGCTGGGCTTCGAGCAATTTGCCAGCCGCATACAACTCTTCGAGCCGCGCCTTGAGTTCGATCTTGATCGCCTTGATGGCCTGTTGCAGCGTCGGTTTTGGTGTCACGTAGTGCGAGTTCGAGTACATCTTGATCAGCTTGAGTTCGTCGGTCTTCGCGCCTGTCAGCGGATCAAATTCGGTGATGCTCTCGACCTCGTCGCCAAACAGCGAGATTCGCCATGCGCGGTCCTCGTAGTGGGCCGGAAATACCTCGACGGTATCGCCACGCGCGCGGAATGTTCCACGCACGAAGTTTTGATCGTTGCGGCGGAAATGCAATGCGACTAGATCGGCGAGTAACTGGTCCCGCGACAACCGTTCGCCGACCGTTACCGTGAACGTCATCGCGGTATAGGTCTCGACCGAACCGATACCGTAGATGCAGGACACTGAGGCGACGATGATGACGTCGTCACGCTCCAGAAGCGATCGAGTCGCCGCGTGCCGCATCCGGTCGATCTGCTCGTTAATTGAGCTTTCTTTCTCGATGTAGGTGTCGGTGCGCGGAACGTAGGCCTCCGGCTGATAGTAGTCGTAGTACGACACGAAATACTCGACGGCATTATTGGGGAAGAAGCTCTTGAACTCGCCGTAGAGTTGTGCGGCCAGCGTCTTGTTCGGCGCCAGGATCAGGGCTGGCCGTTGCGTCTGCTCAATGATATGCGCAACCGTGAACGTCTTGCCCGATCCGGTAACGCCCAGCAGCACCTGATTGCGCTCGTTCTCGCGCACGCCCGCCACCAATTCCTTGATGGCCTGCGGCTGATCGCCCTTGGGCGTGTATTCCGACACGATCTTGAACGGGATGCCGCCTTCGGACTTCTCAGGACGGGGCGGACGGTGCGGAATGAACTCCGGCGTGGTGCCCGCCACGATCGGATGATTCGCAATGAGCGGTTGCAGCGCCAGTAACTCACGGGCACGGGTGTCGCGCTCTTCGGGACGGGTCAGGATCGCGGTCAAACTCGCTGATATGCTCTCCCCATCGGGACGCGGACCGGATTGCCGGAGCGCTGGCAGCGTCGAGGGACCGGGCACGTAGTTGGTCTGCATCGCCTCGCTGAGACCGGGCGTCGCCGCCGCAGTCTCCATCGGGGCGGCCTGCGGCTTGCCCGAACGGGTGCGCGATGGACGCGGCTTTGACGATGATTGCGAGGGAGGTAGGGCCATCAGCGATATATGGCGCGCGGGGCGGCTGCATCAACCGTTATCGTATCGATCACCCCTGCAATCCACGTCCGAATCCAGTTTAAGAGTGCGGTCCATGGACCATCGCACACCCATTGTTGCATTCATGTGTCTCGTCGCGGCGATGAGCCTGACCGGCGCCAACGTCGCCATCGGCAAGCTGATTGTGGCTGAGA
>JANNRP010000237.1:0-8441 GCA_031401535.1 Hyphomicrobiaceae bacterium
GTCGGCGCATCGATCGAGGATCTGGCGACCGCGATCGCTGTCTACGAAGCGGTGTCGATCGCTTAGGCGCGGCTAGTCCAGGTGCATAAGGATGCACTCGATCCCGCGCCGCCGATTTGCGACCCGCATCATCATTTGTGGGACCATTGGCCAGACACAGTGCAGCACCGCTACTAACTGCATCTATACGGTGTTGTGAAATTCCAACAAGCTGATGGCGACGAGCAATTCGGCGGCTGAGGGCGTAGCCCTGTTTCATGACACGGCCGCTCGTGTGTATCGTGTGTGAGGCGCGGGACGCACGTCATCGTTCCAAGCCGCTGGACATGCGAAGCATTTGCTCTACGCTTCCGATGGTCGTGGTGCTGGACGCCCGCTGCTGCAACGAATGGAGAATTGTATGCGCCAAGTCGTAACAATTTTGGCAGGATCTACCTTTTTGGCCGTCATGGCGACCGGCGCGCTGGCCCAGACGCCGAAAGACACGGTGGTGATGGCAAAGCAGATCGACGATATCATCTCGCTTGATCCGGCCGAGGCCTTCGAGTTCTCCGGTGTGGAAGTTGGTGCCAACGTCTATGACAAGCTGATTGGCGTCGATCTTGCCAAGGGCAATGCGCTGGTGCCGGAGCTGGCCGCAAGTTGGACGATCACCCCTGACAATTTGACCTATACGTTCAAGCTGCGTCCCGGCGTCAAGTTCCACTCGGGCAATGCATTAACCGCCGCCGATGTGGTTTATTCGTTCCAGCGCGCGGTAACGCTCAACAAGTCGCCGGGTTTCATCCTCACTCAGTTCGGGTTCACCAAGGAAAACGTGCTGGAGAAGATCAAGGCCACCGACGACGCAACCGTCGTGATGACAGTCTCCAAGCCCTACGCTCCGACGTTCTTCCTCAACTGCCTGACATCTGGTGTGGCTAGCATCGTCGATGCAAAAACAGTCAAGGCAAATGAAAAGGACGGCGACTTCGGTAACGCCTGGATGAAGGCCAATTCGGCCGGCTCCGGCGCTTATAGCGTGCGCGCCTACCGCCCCAATGAGCAGTATGCCCTCGAAGCCAACGCAGGCTGGTACAAGGGTGCGCCCAAGAACAAGCGCGTAATTGTACGCCACGTGGCGGAGCCAGCCTCACAGCGTTTGCTGCTCGAAAAGGGTGACATCGACTACGCGCGCAATTTGTCGAAGGATCAACTCGCCGCAGTCAAGGGCAAGGGCGACATCACGATCAGCCAAGGCGACAAAGGATACATCCTCTATCTTGGCCTCAACCAGAAGAATGCAAACCTTGCGAAGCCCGAAGTTCGTGAGGCTCTGAAGTGGCTGGTCGACTACGCTTCCATCGAGCGCAACATCGTTGAAGGCACCTACCAGCAGCATGGATCCTTCCTGCCCAAGGGCTTCCTCGGCGCAATCAGTGACAAGCCCTATAAATTCGATCTGGCCAAGGGTAAAGAACTGTTGGCCAAGGCGGGTCTAGGCAATGGCTTCTCCGTGACCATGGACGTGCGTTCGGTCAATCCAATCACGGATATTGCCCAGGCAATCCAGTCGAGTTGGGCGCAGGCCGGTGTCAAGGTCGAGCTGCTCCCGGGCGATGGCAAGGCGACGTTGACCAAATATCGCGCCCGTACCCACGATATCTACATCGGCCAGTGGGGTCCGGACTATCTCGATCCCCACACCAACGCGGAAACGTTCGCGATCAATGAGAACAATGGTGAGGATGCACGGTCAAAGACACTGGCATGGCGCAATGCATGGGACATTCCGGAAATGACCAAGACTGCGCTCGCCGCTGTGCTCGAGCCGGATGCCGCCAAGCGGGCCGCGACCTATGAAGCGCTGCAGCGTGAGCATCAGAAGGTCTCGCCATTCGTCATCATGTTCCAGCAGATCGAAGTCGCAGCCGCCGGTAAAGGAGTTAGCGGCTTTGTGATCGGACCGAGCTCAGACACGAACTTTTATAACGGCATCGTCAAGAACTAACGAGCCGTCCGTCGAAAGCATAACCCGCCGCAGCCTCAAAGCTGCGGCGGCCGTAAGCGTTCGCGAACACTGCCAACGAGTTCCATTGAATGGCGATAGCGACAGCTTCGATTGCACAGCGAACCGCAACGTGGGGCAAGATTGCTGGCCGGGAGTTGTCGACCGTTGCAATTACGATGTTCGGGTTGCTGCTGGTGACGTTTCTGATCGCGCGTGTCATTCCGATCGATCCGGTGTTGGCCGTTGTGGGCGACAACGCGCGGCCTGACGTCTACGATAAAGCGCGCATTGAGCTAGGGCTGGATAAGCCCTTGTGGCAACAATTTGCCATCTATGTTGGTAAGGTCGCGACCGGCGACTTCGGTAAATCGGTGCTGACCTCCAATCCCGTCATCCAGGACATCAAACGGGTATTTCCGGCAACTCTGGAATTGGCGACGCTTGGCACGTTGATTGGCATCATGCTTGGCATTCCGCTCGGAGTTTTGGCTGCAGTCTACCAGGGCCGCTGGCCGGATCAGGTTGCCCGGTTCATCGGGCTGTTCGGTTATTCCATACCGATATTCTGGTTGGGCCTCATGGGGCTGCTACTGTTCTACGCCAAACTCGGATGGGTCAGCGGTCCAGGCCGGATATCGATTGCCTATCAGGACTTCATCACGCCCGTGACGGGCGTGATCCTGCTTGATGCAGCGATGCAGGGCGAGTGGGATGCGTTCCGCAACGGCGTGTCGCATCTAATCCTGCCCTCTGCTGTGCTGGGGCTGTTCAGCCTCGCCTACATCAGTCGAATGACCCGCAGTTTCATGATCACGGAGCTGCAGCAGCAGTATATTATTGCCGCCCGAGTCAAGGGCATGTCGGAGGCGCGCGTGATCTGGCGCCATGCCTTGCGCAATGCGCTCGTGCCGCTGATCACGGTGATCGCGCTGTCATATGCAAACCTCCTCGAAGGTTCGGTTTTGACCGAGACGATCTTCGCTTGGCCCGGGCTCGGCCGTTACATCACCAACTCGCTACTCAATGCCGACATGAACGCAGTGCTAGGCGGCACGTTGGTAGTCGGTGCCGTGTTCATCGGTATCAACCTGCTGTCCGATATCCTCGGGCGGCTTGTAGACCCCAGAATCCGGTGACGCGGACCATGTCAACCTGGATGGCATATCTCAACAGTGATGCGCCGCAGTCACGGCGGCAAGCGCGACTGGGCCAGTTCTGGCGCCAATGGTTGGCGTTAAGGCGCAATCCTTTGGCCATCGCCGGACTGATCATCGTTATCGCATTGCTTTTGATTGCAGCCTTTGCTCCATTCATTGCCACTCACGACCCGTTGGCGCAGAACCTCGACAGGCGGCTGCTGCCACCGTCGGCCACCGCTTGGTTCGGTACAGATTCACTTGGCCGCGATATATTTAGCCGCATCGTCCACGGGGCACGCGTCACGCTCATCATTGTCATGCTGGTCGTTGTTAGTGTCGGCCCATTGGGCTTGCTCATCGGGGCGACGTCCGGTTTTCTCGGAGGATTTGTCGATCGTACGTTGATGAGGATCACGGATGTCTTCCTGGCCTTTCCACGCCTCGTACTGGCTTTAGCGTTCGTCGCTGCACTTGGACCGGGGCTCGAGAACGCCGTCATTGCTATCGCCTTCACCGCATGGCCGCCCTATGCGCGCGTCGCTCGTGCTGAGGCGCTGGTTATCCGCAATGCTGACTACATCGCAGCCGTTAGATTGCAGGGCGCCTCGTCATGGCGGATCGTGTTGCGTCACATCGTGCCGATGTGCCTGCCCTCGCTGATTGTGCGCACGACGCTGGACATGGCCGGCATCATTCTGACTGCCGCTGGTCTTGGCTTTCTGGGACTGGGTGCGCAGCCGCCGATTCCGGAATGGGGCGCTATGATCTCGGCCGGGCGCGAGCAGATCTTCGACCAGTGGTGGGTCGCGACCTTCCCAGGACTGGCCATCTGCATCGTCGCCTTGGGCTTCAATCTGCTGGGCGATGGTCTGCGCGATGTGATGGATGCCCAATGAGCGCCAAGACAGCAGCTTCGGGCACAGAACCGCCGCTACTCGAAGTCGACAACCTTCGCGTCAATTTTCTTACGCCCAACGTTGTTGTTCGCGCCGTGCGCGGTTTATCGTTCACACTTGGCCGCGAACGGCTTGGTATTGTTGGCGAATCGGGGTCCGGCAAGTCCATGACCGGTCGCGCAATCCTGGACCTCATTCCTTATCCTGGTGAAGTGCTTGCTGATCGCCTGCTCTATCGTGGCCAGGATCTGCAACGCATGGATAAGAGAACTCGCCGCGGTTTGCGAGGGCGGCATATCTCCATGGTCATGCAGGATCCGAAGTTTTCGCTCAATCCGGTGATGACAGTTGGCGATCAAATTGCCGAGGCGTACCGCGTCCACCACAAGGCGAGTACACGCGAGGCCAAGGAGCGCAGTATTGCGATGCTGGAGGCCGTGCAGATCCGCGAGCCCGCCCGCGTCTACGATCTTTTTGCGCATGAGGTTTCGGGTGGCATGGGCCAGCGTGTGATGATCGCGATGATGCTCATCGCCGAACCGGATATTCTAATAGCTGATGAACCGACCTCCGCCCTCGACGTCACCGTGCAATTGCAGGTTCTAAAGATACTGGATGATCTGGTGACGCAGCGTGGGATGGGCCTTATTTTCATCAGCCATGATTTGCGGCTCGTCACGTCGTTCTGCGACCGGGTGATTGTGATGTATGGCGGCAAGGCAATGGAGACGCTGCCGGCGTCCGAGCTTGCTGATCCGACAACGTTGTCCAATCGACATCCCTATACCCGCGGTCTCTTGGCATGCTTGCCCGATCTCGATCACCCCCGGGAGGAGTTGGCAACAGTGGCGCGCGACCCGGCTTGGCTCACATGACCGCACCCACTGTGATCCGGATAAAAAGTCTTAATGTTCGTTTTGGCGACGCACACGCTGTTCGCGATGTCTCGTTCCATGTCAATGAAGGCGAAAGCTACGGTATTGTCGGTGAATCTGGTTCTGGTAAATCGACGGTGCTGCGCGTGCTTGCTGGTTTGAATCGTCAATGGAGTGGAGAGATCGAGGTTTTGGGCCAAGCTCAGGGGCAGCAGCGCGATAAGAGCTTCTTCCGTGCCGTGCAGATGGTGTTCCAGGACCCGTACGGCAGTCTGCACCCCAAGAAGACTGTCGACGACGCATTGGCCGAACCGCTCGCCATTCACGGTATTGCCGGTGCGGATACAAAAATTGCCCGAGCGCTGTCCGATGTCGGGCTGCCCGCTTCGTTCCGGTATCGCTATCCCCACCAGTTGTTGGGCGGCCAGCGCCAGCGGGTGGCAATTGCGCGCGCACTCGTGCTGGAGTCGCAGGTATTGCTGCTCGACGAGCCGACGTCTGCGCTCGATGTCTCGATCCAGGCCGAGGTGCTCAATTTGTTGCAGGCGATCCGTCGCGAGCGTCGGTTGACCTTCATCCTCGTCAGTCACGATCTCGCCGTTGTTGGTCACATGTGCGAGCGGCTAATGGTCATGCAACTTGGAAAAGCTGTTGAGGAGATGACTGCGGCGACCCTTGCGGCGCGGGTGCCGGTCACGGCCTACGGCCAGCAGTTATTGGCTGCGAGTGCGGGCTTCCGGCGGGAGCGGATTTGATACTGGGCTCACCCTATTCAGTCGCGTCCCGTGACCGTCGTCTGGATCAATTCCGTGGCAGCAGCCCTTCAAGCGGTGAATGATGTGATCCTTGAAAGGACTAGACCTCTCCAGCCACTTCGATGCACCCTTGAGCGACGCTTCTGCCTCACCCTCGCGGAGGTTGTTTATAGGTGAGCGTGTGCATCTTGCTGGATTTCCATGACAACCTAATGCCGGATTTTCGCTGTTTCGATAAGTCCGAACCCGCGATTAAGCGCTGACTAAAGTGTCCGGCGCGGGCGATGCGGACTTTGTTTGTGGTCGCGAATTGCCGCTCAAGAACTACCTAATCAATGTTGTTGGCAAGCCAACTTTCACGCCTCGCGTGATGAGTCCGTGTTCCAAAAGCTTTTTTTGATGATGCCCTCAAAGACCAGCGGGAACATCGGCAGTGGCGGAGAGTGACAGGGCCTCCTGCATGTCGAGTTCGTCCATATCCGGGCGTGTTCGCAGAATTCAACGAATGTCGCGGCTGGGTATTTTCAGCTTACTGATTGCGAGGATAAGCCGACATGCGTCGTCAATAACCTAAAGGGGCGGAATGATAAGAAGCATGTTGCGGCGTGTCATGAATACGTTGTGGTGTATTCCGGACCGAATTTTAGATCCAATGGACTCCCATTGTTCGAAGAACAGCATGCTGTATTTAAATATGCTGACGATAAAGACTATAGGTATGCATTGCGCGACCTTCGGAAGCGTGGAGGACCCGATAAGAGAGAAGACCGTCCGAACATGTTTTTCCCTATATATTGGGATCAGAAAGCTGGCAGATGCTCATTGAAGCGCCTTTCTTCAATAGATGTTGAAATATTACCACTGTGTGGCGATGGTGCTGAAGGCTGCTGGCGGTCCACCTCAAGCCCTTGCAGGAGGTCATCAAAAAGCTGCTGGCCGAACTTGATTAGGAGTGGTTGCTGCTATGGCACACCCCCACCAGCCATCAGTTTCGTGGTCGCTATATGGTCGCTATAGGATTTTTAGACTATTAGCTAAAGTATGCAACCTATTGATTTTACTGGTGATACCTGAGAATATCGAACCCCAGATCTAGAGTTTAGGAAGCTCCGCATCCTCTTAGGAGGTAATTTCAAGTGACCTCTGCTCACAACTCCTAACTTGTTAGCCGGACCCCTCAGTGGCCAGCCCATTGGGCAGTGCTGTGACTTGCAAGTCCGGTGCAAATCACCCTTAGACCCACCGAAATCAAAATCAGTTGTGGCAGTTATTGCAAGTACGTCACCTAAGGCCTATGCTGATAGGTAAGGAGACGCACATGCCACAACCAACCACCACCCCGATTACGAGCGAGACCGCCGCCTTCGTGCGCATCGTGCTCGCCAAGTTGGGCAACGATGCCCCCATGACCATCGGCAACGCCTCCACGGGGGAAGCTGTGCCGCTGCCAGACCATATCGCCGATTTGATCCGCCAAGTGCTGTCGAGCCTTGCAGTAGGCCATCAGGTCACCATCAGCGAGAACCTCACCGAACTCACGCCTAATGATGCCGCTGCGTTTCTGAATGTATCGCGGATGTACATCATGAAGCTGGTGCAAGAAGGTGCCTTGCCCCACCGCATGGTGGGCAACCATCACCGCATCCCGTTTGCTGATTTGGCCGCTTACAAGGAGCAGCAGCGTGCCCGCAGTCGGGCGGCCATGGATGAGATTTACGCCCTCGACCAGGAAGCTGGCATCGTCGACGGCCCGCCACCGCCCAAGGTTGCATTCAAGGTGGATGGTGGGCGTGGCGCATGACCGCCCGACCTATCGAATCACGCGTGTTTGTCGACGCCAACGTGCTCTATGCCAGCGCGCCACGGGACATCCTTATGGAGCTGGCGTTGGACGGCGTCATTCAATTGCGTTGGTCGTCAGCCGTTCTTGACGAGCTATCACGCGCGCTGATCCGCACCCGTCCGGACTACACAACCGCCAAAGCCCTGCGCCTCATCGCTGCCATGCTGACCGCGTTGCCCGATGCGCTGGTCTTACCGCCGGAATCGACACTCACCTCAGTGACGCTTCCCGACCCTGATGATGCCCATGTGATCGCTGCGGCATCCCATGCCGCTTGCACAATAATAGTCACGTTCAACCTCAAGCATTTTCCCGCCGTTGTGTTGGTCGCGCAAACACCGCCCCTCACCGCCACCCATCCCGACGCATTTCTGGTTCACCTGCTGACCACCCGCGCCTCCGTCACTTTGCCGTTGATTGAAAAGGTGCGCCGCAACCTGACCTCACCGCCGATGCCCATTGCCGATTATGCCGACAGCCTTGCCCGCACCGGCCTGCACCAAGTTGCCGACCTGCTGCGCTACCTGCTGCCAGCATGAGCTACGCTGTTTCAAAATATCGGAGTTGCAGACATCCCACACCCCTACTAACCATCCACTTCGTGGTCGCTAGGGTGGTCGCTGAATTGTGGCGGATGGTGCTAAGTATTTGATTTTGCTGGCTGTGGTGGCAGTCTGGCGCGAACGAGTCTCGCCGTCTGCACCCTGATAAACAGGGAGTTTTGGCGAGTTTCAGGGTCCAGAAATAGCTGAAAACGCCGAAAAGATCCGTAAATTCAGCAGCTTGCGCGTGTCCTGGGCAGAAAAACAACAGGGAATTCCAATCGAGCTATCAGGGAATTTTTGTAAGCGTTCAGGGAATGCACACTTGAAGAACAGGGGGCGATTTCGATCTTCTTTGCACGGCGAGGTCTGCGGCAGAGGAGACGAGGATGCCCCGATAC
>JANNRP010000238.1:0-23579 GCA_031401535.1 Hyphomicrobiaceae bacterium
TGTGATCGCCGTAAACTAGTGGATGCTGGTCGCGCACCGCCAATGCAAAGGCAATTCGTACGCCGACGTCGCGGGCGGCACGGGCAACGGTTGCCGCCTCATCTGGCAACGACATACGGCCGCTCGGTCGCGTGTAGTGCACCATGACGGACGCGCAACCGCTGAGCGCCGCCCGGGCGAGCGGTGCTACTGCCGCGAGATATGGATCGGGCGGCGTTGCGAGCATGGATCGCAGCAGCCAGGTTTCGAGCGGCATGAATGCCGCGCCGAATGATGATAGTGCCAGAGGGCGCGCGTGATCGTGCGCATTGGCAAAAGCCGGTAACACCAGGCGGCGCTCAGTGGAACGCGGATACGACGGCACGACCGACGTGATCTTGCCATCGGCAAAGTGAATGTCGGCGTGACCACCATCTCCTGATGACCCGCCGACTACCCAGCCGTGGACGTCCTGCTCGGCCATACTGCCTACTTTTTGGTATAGGTAAGTTCTCGCTCGCCGCGCGGCGGCAAGAACGCGCGTGAAAACACCTGCGACGTCTCTGGCGTTTTTGGCAACTCGTAGCCAGCAACCACGATATCGATCGAGCGCTTCAAGCGATCATCTTTCAGGTCGCCAACCCCAATCTCCTTCATTTCCGGCGACACAATTAATTTGTCGTAGGAGAATTGCAGTCGCCGCTTCTCAACCTCCATGTTGATCAGGTTGTCGAATTTCTGGGTGGCGGCCATGCCAAGGTCCTGATCCTTCGCCACCTCGATGACCGCCTTGTTGACAGCCCTGACCAGACCCGCGACGGCTTTCGGATTTTCCTTGATCAGCTTCTGCGACACCATCAATCCATTCGAGTAAAGATCAAGACCGAAATCGCCGAATGGGAACCAAGTGAAATCCTTGTCCGGATCTTGGCGATTAAGCACAAGGTTGAAGTAACTCGTGATGTTGAATACCAGTGCCGCGTCAATTTCCCCCTTGATCAGCAGCGGTTCCTGAAGGTTCGGCGCCATGTTCGAGAGCTTGATCTTTGCCATGTCGATACCGTTGGTCTTGGCAAAGACCGGCAACAGTCGTGTCGTCGGCGTACCCTGGGCGCCGCCAAGTGTGCGGCCCTCAAAGTCCTTCGGTGTCTTGATACCGCTGGTTGCCTTGGTGACGATCGAAAACGGCGGTTGGTTCCAGATCTGGTAGACCATGAGCGGCACTTCCGCCGGTCGTGTGGCCGCGTTCTGGATGATGGCGTTGATATCGCCGAAGCCGGCATCGTAGGCGCCCGACATGATGCGGGTGACGGTTGCGCCAGAACCTTCACCCTGGTCAATGATGACATTGAGCCCTTCAGCGGCAAAGTAACCCTTGTCCCGCGCGACAAAGAAAGCAGCGTCACTGCCCTGCGTTTTCCAGCCAAGCGAAAACTTTATGGTAGTCGGCTGTTGGGCGGCAAGCGGCGTTGCCAAAATGGCGGTCAGGCTCATCGCACTCGCTAGTAGTCTCATCGACATTGGTTTGCTCCTGGAACAGGTTGGTTTGGGGAATTCATGTTGCGGCCAAATCGTTTTTGCGCGTCGCCCATCCGGTCACGCGCCCCTCGATCAAAGAAAAAATGACATAGAGCGCGATGCCGAGTGCTGCGAGAATGAAGAGGCCGGCGAACACGAGGGGGACATCGAAGTTCGACGATGCCGACATCATCACATTGCCGATGCCACGGTTGGAGGCGACGGTTTCACTCAGTACCGTGCCGACGAAGGCATAGGTGATCGCCACTTTGAGCGAGGCGAAGAAGAATGGCATCGTGCGCGGCAGCCCGACATTCCAGAGGATGTCGAATTTACTGGCACCAAGGGCTTTTAGAACGTCCTCCAGCTCCGGCTCGGTCGTGGCCAACCCGGTCGCAATGTTCACGACAATCGGGAAAAAGCAGATGACGACCGAAGTCAGAATGGCTGGCACCGTGCCTGAGCCGAACCACAGCACGAAGATTGGCACGACTGCGACCTTGGGGATCGATGAGAACCCGATCAGCAAAGGATAGGCGGTGTCATAAGCGACCTTTGAGACGCCTACGGCCGAACCGATCAGCACGCCGATGACAACCCCTATTGCGAAACCAATCAACGTTGTCGCGAGCGTCTGGAGGATATGCGGCCATAACACCGGCATACGCCGGATCAGTGTTTCGATCACTTGGCTCGGGCGTGGCAAGACCAAGTCCGAGATCGGGAGGGCGATGCACAGCACTTCCCAAAGAGCGAAAAAGCCTATGATCAGGACGACTGCTGCTGATTTTTGACGCAACATGGATGGCTCGGTCATGGCCGCACCTTCGCCGAGGAAGCCGCAGGTACTGGATGGCGCACGTGGACAATGCGTTCCCGTAGGCGCTGGTTAAGCGCGACAAAGGCTGGCTCGAACGTCATGGCAATGGTGCGCGGCCTCGCGAAGTTGACCGCGCTATCGTCAATGATGCGGCCGGGCCTCGCGCTCATGACGCAAATGCGGCTGGCAAGGAAACCTGCCTCACGCAAGTCGTGCGTAACGAGCAACACAGTTGGACGATGGGTCGACCATAGCTCTTGAAGCGTCGCCCAAAGCTCTTCCCGGGTGAATTGATCAAGCGCACCAAACGGTTCGTCGAGCAGCAGCAGCCGGGGCTCGTGGATCAGCGCCCGGCAAAGATTTGCCCGCTGCAGCATGCCGCCCGAGAGCTGCCATGGAAAGTTAGCAGCAAAGCCCTTGAGGCCGACCTGATCAAGCAGGGCATGAGCTTTATCGCGAAATTCAGATTTTTTCTTTGCTCGGTATTGCGAGCGAAAAGGCTCGACGATCTTGAGCGGCAACATGATGTTGCGCTCGATTGTCAGCCACGGCAGCATCGTGGGGTTCTGAAAGGCCATGCCGATGCGCAGCGCTTTGGCGGCGACCTCTCGTCCACCAACAATGACGGCGCCCGTGGTCGGACGCACGAGGCCCGCGACAAGCTTCAGGATCGTTGATTTGCCACAACCGGACGGCCCAACAAGCGCGACAAATTCCCCATTCTTGATTTCGAGCGACGTAAGGCCCAACGCTGCAACAGCGCTATCCGCCGAGCCGAACGTAACAGTCACTCCTGATAGTTCAATTGCGGATCGTTGCCCCACGCCTCCATTGGAAGGCGGACTCAGGGCGTGAGCCTCTGACTTGGCAGAGGTCAGATCGAGCATTGGTGGCGATCCTTTCGTTGCCCGGGGGATGCCAAAAAAATTCTCGGCACGCTCAGCTCGATTCTTTGAATCCGTAGTCGGGAATGCCTTGCTCGTTGCCATAATATTTATACGGCAGGAATTTTCCAGACATGGTGATCTTGACCCGGTCGCCCTTGGGATTAGCCTCCCTCTCGAAATCGAAGTTGAAGTCGATCGCCGACATAATGCCGTCGCCGAACTCTTCCTCAATCAGCGCTTTCCAGGCCGGACCATTCACCATTACCATTTCGTAGAAGCGATAGAGCAGCGGATCGGTCGGCGGCATAGGTGTGCCGGTCCCGCGGTATGGAACCTCATTGAGCATCGATTCCTCGGCAGCCGACAATTCAAACAGGGCCGCTGCCTTCTTCGCGAGCGGCTTGACGAGCTTCATTTGACCGAGCAGCGCACCTACGACCATAGTTGGCGCCATGCCGCCAATCTCGGTGCAAATAAACTTCCAGGTCCAACCCTTATCTCGCTTGATGTCGAGGATCTTCTCGGTCAGTTGCTCGCGTATCACTGGTCTTTCTCCGTTGTATCGTTTTAGGCGATATTGTCGGTCGTGTTGTTTTACTTGGCCGGGTTTTAGTTTTCACGCGCAGAGATCGGGTCTATGGTTTCGCGACAGGCTACGCGTTGCCCCAATCGTTCAGGCCGCCGAGATTCGGTGTGTGGTTGTTGCTGCAGTCGCTGGCGGATCGATTGGTTGGGCGGCAGGGGTCGCCAGCGCATGCGTTGTTCCTCCAAGTGCCGGTCGTACGACGATCGGATTGCGGACATCCAAGTGCGCGCCGCCTGGGCCGGCCAAGTCTCGGGATCGGGTAACCAGAAAATCGATCAAATGGTTGCGCAGGGGATAGTAGTTTGCATGCTTGTGCAAATCGACTCGTGAGCGCTGCTTTGGCAGGGTATTCTCGACGATCTCTGCGACGCGCGCCTCGGGACCATTTGTCATCAGGAGGATTTTGTCGGCCAGCAACATCGCTTCATCGACATCGTGGGTAATCATAAATGTGGTCTGGCGGGTCTTGGCACGCATATCGAGCACCTCATCCTGCAAACTGCCACGCGTCAGAGCATCGAGCGCACTGAACGGCTCGTCCATCAGAAGGATCTTTGGTTCGATCGCAAGGGCACGCGCGATCCCAACGCGCTGCCGCATCCCGCCCGACAGTTGCGCGGGCTTCTTGTCCATTGCTTGATCGAGATGGACGAGATTGATGTACTTGATCGCGTGTTCGCGTACCTGCACATGCGTCCAGTTCGGCTGCCGCGATGACACAGCGAGTTCGACGTTGGCGAGCGCTGTCATCCACGGCATCAGGGCGTGGCCCTGAAAGATCACGGCGCGGTCGAGACTGGGGCCTTCGACGTGGTGACCATCAGCGATGATGTGGCCAGCTGAGGGTGTATCGAGGCCCGCCAGAATATTGAGAATAGTAGATTTACCGCAGCCTGAGTGCCCGATCACGCAAAAGAACTCGCCCTCGGCAACGTCAAACCAAACATCCTGAAATACGGTCGTTTCACCGCGCCCTTTCGGATCGGCAAATCGCTTGGCGAGGCCTTGGACTGAAATGAACGACTTATTGCTCATCGCGATTCCACTCAATCCGCGTAGGCAACGGCACGCTGAATGCGCCCCATCACCTGATCCAGAAACATACCGACGAGCCCGATCAACAAGATCGAATTAATAACATTCGTGATCGACAAGTTATTCCACTCGTTCCAAACGAAATAGCCAATGCCGGTGCCACCGACGAGCATCTCGGCAGCAACGATCACGAGCCATGCGATGCCGATCGAAATGCGCATACCGGTGAGGATTGTGGGAGCGGCGGCGGGTAGGATCACACGCCACGCTGTCCTGCCGGGGCTTAGCTCCAGCGTCTTGGCGACATTGATCCAGTCCCGGCGGACGCTGGAGACGCCAAACGCTGTATTGATTAGCATTGGCCAGAGCGAGCAGATGAAAATTACGAAAATGGCTGAGAGACCGGAGTCTTTGATCGTGTAAAGCGCTAACGGCATCCAGGCGAGTGGCGAAATCGGTTTCAGAATCTGGATAAACGGATCGAGCGCGCGATTCATCACTGGTGACATGCCGATGAGAAAGCCCAGTGGAATGGCCACAAGAGCCGCCATCAGATAACCAGCCATCACCCGACTGATAGAATAGGCAAGCTGGATGCCGATCCCCTTGTCGTTTGGCCCCTTGTCGTAGAATGGGTCGGACAACAACTGCCACAGCTTGGTCGCGACCTCCAACGGCCCCGGCATCGCCGATTTGCCTTGAGTGGCGGAGGCGCCCATCAGCTTGGCATATTCGGGGTCCAATTTGAGCGCTGTTCCGCTACCACTGACGCTCAGTTGCCAAGTCAAAAGGAATGTTGCGAGCACGATCGTCGACACGATCGCCGCCCGTGTCTGCAACGAAACCGCCATGCTCAGCTCCGCCTGATCTTGAAGCTGGTCAAATACTCTTCGGGTTTTGCCGGATCGAAGGTTTTACCCATAACCGAAAAACTCTTCGTCGTTGACGTCGGCGGCGTCAAACCGGCTTCCTTCATCAGGCGTGTCGTATCGGTTGCGAGATAAACCTGTTCGGCAATACCCTTGTAGTCGATATCGCCTTTGATCTGCCCCCAACGCTTCATTTGCGTCAGGATCCAGATCGCGAAACTCTGCCAGGGGAAGGGATCGAAGTCGACGCGATTGGCATCCTTCTTGATCTGACCCAGACCGTCGGCATAGGTACCAATCAGCACCTGCTCGAGCACGGTCTCGGGCTGGTTCAGATAGTTCGCTGGCGCAATCGCTGAGGCGATCTGTTTGCGGTTCTCTGCCTTTGATGCGAACGCAGTGGCCTCGATTACTGCTTTCAAGAGCGCCGAATAGGTATTCGGCATCGTGGTGATAAATTCCTTCGATGCTGCAAACGCGCAGCACGGATGCCCGTCCCAAATTTCCTTCGATAAAATATGCAGGAAGCCGACGTTGTCGAATACGGCGCGTTGGTTGAACGGGTCAGGTCCCAGGAACCCGTCGATATTGTCAGCGCGCAGATTGGCCACCATGTCGGGTGGCGGCACTGCGCGGATTTGCACGTCGGTGTCTGGATCAAGACCTGCCTCGGCCAGATAGTAACGCAGCAGATAATTGTGCATCGAGTAATCGAAAGGGATCGCAAATCTGAAGCCTTTCCAACTCTTGGGATCGCGCTTGTCTTTGTGCTTCAACGACAGGGTGATCGCCTGGCCGTTGATGTTTTCAACCGCTGGCATAGTGAATGGCACCGGATTTGAGCCAATCCCCATCGACATGGCGATCGGCATCGGAGCAAGCATATGCGCGGCGTCATATTCTTTGTTGATCGTCTTATCGCGGATCACCGCCCAGCCGGCAGTCTTGATCACGTCTACGTTCAGACCTTGCTTTTCGTAGAAGCCCAGTGGCTTGGCCATGATGATGGGTGTGGCGCAGGTGATCGGGATGAAACCGATCTTGAGGTCCTTCTTTTCCGGAACCGTGTTCTGAGCGAAGAGTTCGGTAGCGGTCGCAATCGGGAAAATCGATGCGATGGCCGCGTAAGCGGTCGATGTCCCGACGGCTGATAGGAATGCACGCCTGTTGGCATCATTCGGAAATATAGCCCGCACAACTGCCGATTCGACCACGCGGGCCAGCCGTTCGTCGCTTGAGCGCTCAGCGGCAATGTGGTCTGCCTGAGATTTGTGCTGGCCGCAGGAGCAGGCATGCCCCCGTAGGATCGCGCCGCTATCGAAAGGGTTATCAAAGCTCATCTATGTCTCTCCGCACGCGTAAAGCCTCCCGTCCCTCCACCAAAAAATGATGCGGACCGTCGGGCCAGACTTCATATGGTTAAGGCACTGCAAACGTTGTGCCACTATGAGTCACACGGTAGTTGCCTTGGGGAACCGGCCGTTTGCGGCAGTGCTCAAGCTGTGGAGCCTGCAAATTCTGCTTAAAAATCTGCCACAGATGAGTTTTTGAGCACAATAATCCGTCACTATAAAATCACTCAGTGTCTGGGCGGATATCGGCACTTGCGCTGTCTTCAGCTGACTGACACCCTACGCAGAACATGCACAAGCCGACGCTCGCAGATGCCATCGTTTACGCTCTAACCGATGACATTGTTGGTCATCGGCTGGCACCCGGCGTTTTTCTCGACGAGGCAACTTTGGGTCAACGGTTTGGCGCCTCGCGGACCCCGGTACGTGAGGCGTTACGCCAGTTGGCAGCCGGTGGTCTGGTCGAGCTCAGGGCCCATCGGGCGCCCATCGTCGCCATGATCGACGAACGGCGTGTCGCTGACATGTTCGACGTAATGGCCGAGTTGGAAGCACTGTGTGCGGCAAACGCCTGCATTGCCATGACGAACGCGCAGCGCGACAGGTTCGAGCGACACCATCGATCGATGGGTGAAGCCATGCGTGCTGGCGATGTGAGCGCCTATCGCTCAGGCAATGTCGAGTTCCATCAAATGATCTATGACGGCGCTGCCAACGGCTATCTGGCGGAGCTTGCACAGTCGACCCGCATTCGTCTCGCGCCCTATCGGGCGGCACAACTCGAGGCGCCCGAGCGCCTGGCGCGCTCCTACGCGGAGCACCAGGGCATCGTGACCGCCATAGCAAGGGGAGAGCGTGATGTTGTTTCGCGGCTAATGAGGCAGCACTTGTTGTTAACGCGCGACGCATTGAGCGGTATGCGGCTTGATAAAATCGCCTAATATAAAGGCACTAAAGCCCTTATTGTATGCAGTTCGGTTGTAAAGTTGATTGGGAGTGGTGCTGGTTCTTGACCTGCCAGCGACCTGATTTTTCGTGCAACGCTTTGATGTTGCACATATTTACTGGTCATCACACTATTAAATAATTGTCGCGACCGTCGTGGCACGCCCCTTGCGTTGTTAACGCTAACACGAGGGCGACGATGAGCGCGACGGCGATAACGCGATCGGTTCTGCATAGCCGGTATCGCGACGGTCTCAGCGCCGCCGCGATGATGGAGACGTGCCGAACGCGCGCTGCCGCCTGTGACGATCCCGGCATATTCCTGCACGTTAGGTCGCCAAACGAGATCGCGGGTGATGCGGCGGCGTTACCGCCCTTCAATCCCGATCGCTATCCGCTTTGGGGCTTGCCATTCGCGATCAAAGACAACATCGATCTAGCGGGCAGTCCGACGACGGCCGCCTGCCCCGCATTCGCCTATACACCGACCCGCTCTGCAACCGTCGTTGATCGACTGATGGCGGCTGGCGCCATTCCGATCGGGAAAACCAATCTCGATCAGTTCGCGACCGGACTGGTTGGCGTGCGAACGCCACATCCGGTGCCGCTGAACCCGTTCGATGCGACCCGCGTGCCAGGTGGATCGAGTTCGGGTTCAGCGGTCGCTGTCGCACGAGGGCTCGTCTCGTTCGCACTCGGCACCGATACTGCGGGCTCCGGTCGCATTCCGGCGGCGTTCAATAACTTGGTTGGACTCAAACCGAGCCTTGGCGCCTTGTCGACACGTGGTGTCGTGCCTGCTTGCCGCACGCTCGATTGCGTTTCAATTTTTGCGCTGACCGTAGATGACGCGCGCACCGTGTTCGGTTGCGCCGTTGGCTATGACGACACCGACCCATACGCGCGCCCGCTGCCCGCTGGCTGCAAACAATTCCAGCGCATCGGCGTGCCGCGCGCGCAAGATTTGCGATTTTTCGGCGACGTCAATATGGCCAGAGCATGGGAAGCCGCTGCTCGGAGACTGGCACTACAAGACGCGAGCATCGTCGACGTTGAAATGACGGCGTTCTTCGACGTCGCAGCCCTTCTGTACGATGGGCCATGGGTGGCCGAACGCCGTGCCGCCGTAGGTCGGCTGCTCGATGATCGACCCGAGGCGCTGCATCCCGTCACAGCGAAGATCCTCTCCAGTGCTGATCGCTTTACGGCCGTCGATACGTTCAACGCGTTCTACAAGCTGGCGGCGCTTCGGCACCAATGCAACCGTATACTGTCTAGTGTTGATGCTCTGGCAGTCCCCACGGCGCCAATTTTCCCGACGCTTGACGATCTCACAGCCGATCCATTTGGTCCCAACAGTCGGCTAGGCACGTACACGAATTTTGTCAATCTCCTGGATTTGTCCGCCATCGCGCTGCCGGGACCCTTTCGCGAGGATGGGCTGCCGGCCGGACTGACGCTCATTTCGGCGGCTGGTGCCGAGCACGCCCTCTGCGACATGGCGCACGCCCTGTTCCCCTCCGTTGGCGGCACAACTGCGACCGCCTCAGAAATTGGTGAATGATGGACACATCGCGATCAGATTTGATCGAACTGGTCGTAGTCGGCGCGCACATGTCCGGCATGACCCTCAACCACGAATTAAGTGTACTGGGCGGCGCATTCCACCGCACGGCTCAAACTACTGATGACTATCGTCTTTACGCTTTGTCAGGTGGTCCGCCAAAACGACCTGGGCTGCTTCGGATCGCCGATGGCCAGGGGCAACGGATCAACGCCGAAGTTTGGGTACTTCCGCCTGCTGGGTTTGGAATCTTCGTCGCCAGCGTGTCGGCACCTTTGAGCATTGGCACGGTGCGACTTGCCGACGCGTCATCGCCGAAGGGCTTTCTGGTCGAACCCGAAGGGATTGTGGGCGCGGCCGATATCACCGACCTCGGCGGTTGGCGCTCCTACATGACATCGCTCGTTCCAATGCCCGACTGATCAACCCTGACATCCTGTAGTCAAACCAACGGAGTGCACGCCATGATTAATCGCCGTCACCTGCTCAGCACCTCAGCCGCTGCGACCGGCCTTCTGGCGATGCCGGCCATTGTGCGATCGCAAACCCAACGCCTGGTCAAGATGGGCTCGCTCCGGTTGATCCATTCGATGACACCGCACTTCTACGAAAAGTTCCTGCCACCGAATTTCAAGCTGGAAGTGATCACCTTCGACAGCCCGACTGATGGCAAGAACGCCGTCGTCACCAAGTCCGTGGATTTTGGTGGGTTCGGTATTGCGGCAGCGACACTCGGCGCGGCCGCTGGCGAACCCGTGGTTGTCGTTGGTGCCTTCTGCAACAAAGGCATGGGCATCGTCGCCAAAGCGGGCTCCGACATCAAGTCAATCAAGGACCTGCGCGGCAAGAAAGTCGGGATCTGGCCAGGCTCCACACAGGAGGTCTTCATTCTCGAACGACTGCGCATGGAGGGCATGTCAGTCAAGGATATCCAGTCGACGCGTGTTCCATTCGGTGAGATGCACGCGATGGTGGCGCGCGGCGACATTGACGCCTATGTCGGCGCAGAGCCCGGCCCCGGCTTGTCGTTGTCCTCGGGCGTTGGCCAACTTGTTGAGTATCCCTACGGAACAACGATGGGCGGCCTCAACATGATCTTCGGTACCCACGAAGAAACGGTTGCCAAGGATCCCGAGCTGATCAAAGCAATGCTGACAGTTCATCGCAAAGCCTCTGAGTTCATGACTGCGAACAAGTCGGGCGTTGCCGATATGACAGTTGCCAAACTTGGTGCTAACCGGACCGCTGTAGATAACGCGCTGGCCGCAAACAACGTCGAGTACACGTGGCAACTGACTGACACGGTGCTTACCCAGGCGCGCACCTATGCGAACCAGATGCTCGAACTGAAGCAAATCCGCGCATTGCCGGATTTTGCAAAATTCCTCAATCCAACGTTTTCCAATGCTGTAGCAGCAACATGATTGCAGGGCGGCGCCGTTCCGCATGCCCCCGGTGACCTCTTTTTTAGGGTGAGGATTTGCATGGCGTATGTCGAGCAGCCACCTGAAACGCTTGTCGTCCGGCCCTCTGCCATGTCACCGGCAGCGGGCTGGACGCGCCGGTTGAAGCCCGTTGCCCTCGCGCTGATCGTGCCAGTTTTACTTCTCATCTTATGGCAGGCAGCAACCACACTGCGCTGGATTCGTCTGATTCCGACACCCTACGAGACCGCGCTGTATATGGTCGATTTCGTGTTGGGCGGCATTTACGATGACGCGTTTTCCGGCACGGCACACTTGCACCTTCTGGCATCCTTGCAGCGCGTCTTCGGCGGATTCGGGTTGGCAGTCTGCGCCGCGCTTCCACTAGGGCTTTTGATTGGCCGTAACCCCATTGCCCGCCAGGTGCTTGACCCATTCTTCCAGTTAATGCGGCCGATCCCGGTGACGGCATGGCTGCCGCTCTCGATGATCTTGTTTGGACTTGGAGCGAAGTCTGCCTTCGTGCTGGTATTTCTCGGTGCCTTCTACCCGATCCTGTTGAATACAATATTCGGTGTGAAAAATGTTGATCCGAAATTGTTTGAAGCAGCTTCGATGCTTGGCTGTAACGGCAATTCGCAGTTCTTCCGTGTGGTGCTGCCAGCTGCCTTGCCGTCGATCTTTACCGGTCTGCGATTGGGGCTTGGCCTCGCGTGGTTTGTCATTGTCGTCGGTGAGATGACCGGGGTGCCGCAAGGTCTCGGGGCCGTCATCATGGACGGGCGGACGTTGTCGCGAACCGAACTGGTCATCTGTGGCATGATTATCATCGGTCTGGTCGGCTACATTTCGGACGCGATTGTGGTGGCGATCGGTCGGCGGTTGCTTCGTTGGAGCCCAACTCACAATGGTTGATCAGCAACTTCCCATCATCGATGTGCAAAACGTTTCGAAGACGTTCGAACTGCAGGGCCAAACAATCCACGCGCTTCGGGACGCCAGCCTTACTATTCGCAAAGGCGAGTTCGTAACGCTGATCGGTGCCTCCGGTTGTGGGAAATCGACGCTACTGCGCATTATTGCGGGCTTCGAGCAGCCGACATCCGGACAAGCCCTCATGTGGGGGACGCCAATTGATGGCCCCGGCCCGCTGCGCGGCATGGTATTCCAGGATTATGCGCTGTTTCCATGGCTCAGCGTGCGCGACAATATTGCGTTCGGTCCGGTGTCGCGTGGGTTGCCGAAGGCGGCCGTGGTTGAGACGACCGAGCGGTTCATCGAGATGGTCGGGCTCACGCGCTTTGCGAACGCTTTTCCGCATCAGCTGTCAGGCGGTATGCGTCAGCGGGTAGCGATTGCCCGTGTGCTGGCCAATGAGGCCGAGATCGTTCTCATGGATGAGCCTTTCGGTGCGCTCGACGCTATGACCCGGGAACGGCTGCAAGAAGAGTTGCTGGATATTTGGAGCAAGACGAAACTGACGGTAGTCTTCGTTACCCATGCCGTTGAGGAAGCGATTGTGCTAGCTGATCGCGTTGTCGTCATGACGGCTGGACCGGGTCGCATCGAAAGCGACAATATGCTCGCCCTGGCGCGCCCACGCGATGTCTCGTCGCTGGAGTTCAACGAGATCCGTCGAGATATGTCAGGCCGTCTTCACAGTCATCACGGACGGCGGGCGGCATGACCGTGATGCGTCCTGAGCAACGGCTCCCCTACCGGGCCAGCATAGACCGGCCGCGCTTGGTTCTGCCAAACGGCAAAGCGGTGGCCGTGTGGCCGGTTGTCAATGTCGAACACTGGTTGATCGACAACCCAATGCCGCGGCAAGTTTTGGTTGCCCCGACAGGAGCTCAACTCAGCCCGGATATTCCGAACTGGGCGTGGCACGAGTATGGAATGAGAGTTGGCTTCTGGCGGATACTGGAGGCGTTTCACAGTCGGCGCATTCGGCCAACATTGTCGATCAACGGGTCTGTATGCTCAGCCTATCCACGTGTCGCGCACGCTGCACACGAAGCCGGTTGGGAGTTTATGGGACACGGCTTCGTACAGGTACCGACGCATCGGATCGACGATCAACGTGCCATGATCATGCAAACGGTAACGGCCATACGGGCGCTCACCGGCCGACCCTGTCGGGGTTGGCTGGGCCCGGGACTGACCGAAACGTTGGACACACCCGATCTTCTGGCGGAGTTCGGGATTTCCTATGTCGCCGACTGGGTGGTTGATGACGTGCCGTGTCGGCTCGAGACGACGCATGGCAGCCTTTTGACCATGCCCTATTCTGTTGAACTGAATGACATTCCCGTACAGATGATCCAGCATCATGACGCGCTGGAATTCGCCACTCGGACGCTTGCTACGGCTGATCGTCTCAGCATGGAAGCGCGATCCGATGGACCTTTCGGTGGCGCCAAGATTATGAGCTTTGCCGTCCACCCCTACATAACAGGGGTACCGCACCGGATTGGCATGTTGGAGCGGCTTCTGGACCAATTGGCGGCGCGCGACGATCTCGTATTCATGCAAGGATGCGCGATTGCGGACTGGTATCTGGAAACGGCGAGCGATGTCTGAACAACCAATATGGCGCTCATTTTCACAGACGGCGCTTGATGCCGCCTATAACAACGCCGACGCCGTGCCGGACAGCGCTGCGCATGTTGCTGACTGGACGGCGCGATCGGCGACACTGCGCGCAAGCCAGCCAGCCGAACTGGAGCTGCCGTATGGACCACTGCCGCGCCAACGGTTTGATGTGTTCCGCAGCAGTCAAAGCCCGGCGCCGCTGTTTGTATTCATTCATGGCGGCTGGTGGCAACGCAATAGCAAAGAAGTGTTTTCCTGCATGGCAATAGGGCCGATGGCCAAAGGCTTTGATGTCGCCTTGCTCGGCTATACGCTAGCGCCTGACGCGCGATTAACTCAGATCGCAAGCGAAATCCGCCTCGGCCTCGATGCCTTGATGGCTCATCAAGCCGCGCGTGGGGCAGCGCAGCGCTGCATCCTATCCGGTTGGTCTGCGGGTGGGCATTTGACAGCGCTGACGCTCGATCATCCGGCTGTCAGCGCTGGTCTATCGATCAGCGGTGTCTTCGATCTGGAACCGATCCGTCACTCATACATCAACCAAAAGCTTGGTCTCGATGCAGCAGAGGTTGCCGCACTAAGCCCCGCCAAAACGAAGCCGTGCGGCAAGCCGCTTGCGCTCGCGTATGGTGAAGCGGAACTACCAGAACTTCAACGACAGTCCGTCGACTATGGCGAATGGCTGCTAGCACACGGCGCCGTTGCTACGAGGCTACCCCTTGCCGGGCATGATCATTTTTCGATACTCGAAGAATTGGCGGCCCCGGGCGGCACACTGGTGGAAACGATTGGTGCGCTCGCCCGGCGCGACTTTCCCATCCGCTGAAAGGTGACTGGCACGATTTGTCCCTTCATTGGAGCGCATCCCCTGTCGGAACCTCGTCCAAGTAGCGACCGGCGCGCGGAAGTGTCCTTGCCGCAATCATGTGGGCAGGGCTGCGAAAATTGCGTGGGACGTGCTTGAGTATACGCGGAATACAAGGTCGCCAGCGGGCCAAAGTGAATGGTTGGCTGCATGGTTCGAATGGAGACGTGATGAATGTGCGGCATTGTCGGATTGTTTTTGAAGTCAACGGCATTGGAGCCAAAGCTTGGTCAGTTGACAGCCGCGATGTTGCACGAAATGTGCAGTCGGGGACCAGATAGCGCGGGCTTTGCGGTGTACGGGGCACAGGTGCCCGGCACATCCAAGATCTGTGCAGTCTCGCACGCCAAAGCAGTCGATTGGGTGGCAGTCGCCAATGCGCTTAGTGAGGCAATCGTGGCGGCCGTCACAGTGAAGGTGATCGAGGACCACGCGATCCTCACGACCACTGGCAATGGCGATGCAGCGCGCAAATGGCTGATCGACAATCATACCGACGTGACGGTGGTCAGTCAGGGTACGAGCATCGAGCTCTACAAGGGCGTCGGCCATCCCGATGAAATAGCAAGCCGCCTGCAACTCGCAAGCTTCAGCGGCACGCATGCAATCGGCCATACGCGCATGGCAACGGAATCGGCGGTGACGATCGCCGGTTCGCATCCATTCTCGACCGGGAACGACACGTGCCTCGTGCACAATGGGTCGCTGTCAAATCACAACCGACTGCGCGAAAAGCTGAAGCGGACGGGCGAGCGGTTCCAAACTTCAAACGACAGTGAAGTTGCCGCTGGTTACGTCGCCTGGCGGATGCGCGAAGGCGACACTCTCCAAGCAGCGCTTGAAAACGCCCTGGACGACCTCGATGGCTTCTATACCTTCGTTGTCGGTACGCGCGACGGCTTTGCCGTGCTGCGCGATCCGATAGCGTGCAAACCCGCTGTGATGGCCGAAACCGATGACTGGGTTGCCTTCGGTTCGGAGTTTCGCGCACTGGCCGGATTACCTGGCATCAAGGGCGCGACGATCTGGGAGCCGGCACCGGCGACCGTATACGCCTGGGCTCGGGGCTGAACGATGGAAGTCCACAAGCATACAGCCACGTTCGATCCGCTGGCGCATTTTCAGAACTCGGTTTCACTCGATCACCTAGCGCTCGGCGTCCGTGGCATCAATCGGGAGCTGCATGCAGCGACGAGCGGCCACTTTCGATTGGTCAACCCCGACGGTGCGCATGCGCTGGCCGTCGGCCTCAAACACGAGATCGACGTCACGGTCGACGGTCATGTTGGCTACTACTGCGCCGGCATGAACATGCACGCCAATGTGACGATCAACGGCAACGCATCGACCGGTGTTGCCGAAAATATGATGTCGGGCTGTGTTCACGTCAAAGGTGATGCATCGCAGGCGGCCGGTGCGACCGGCTGCGGCGGCCTGCTCATCATTGACGGTAACGCGTCGTCGCGTCTCGGCATCTCGCTGCGCGGGCTCGATATCGTGGTCAAGGGTTCCATCGGCCACATGGCAGCGTTCATGGCTCAGGCCGGGACCATCGTCGTGCTAGGAGACGCTGGCGACGCGCTCGGCGATTCGATTTACGAAGCCAAATTGTTCGTGCGCGGCAAGGTGCAGAGCCTGGGTACTGATTGCATCGTCAAGGAGATGCGCGCCAATCACCGCGTCAAGCTGCGTCGGCTGCTGGACGCGGCAGGCATCGGCGCCGAGGTGTCTGTCGATGAGTTCACGCGCTACGGTTCGGCGCGGCGGCTATATCATTTCCACATCGATAATCTGGGGTCCTACTGATGAGTGGCGACAAACGCTGGGTTCATACGCCGCCGCGCGCCTCGGCTACCTTCGATGCCACGGCGATTGCTGAGATTCACCGTGCAGCGGCAACAGGCATCTACGACATCCGCGGCTTTGGCGCGAAACGGAAACTCCCGCACTTTGACGACCTGCTCTTTCTTGGCGCCTCGATCAGCCGGTATCCCCTTGAGGGCTATCGCGAGAAGTGCGGAACCAACGTTGTGCTCGGCAGCCGCTTTGCCAAGACACCGATCGAACTCAAGATTCCGATTACCATTGCCGGTATGAGTTTTGGCTCGTTGTCCGGCCCGGCCAAAGAAGCGCTTGGTCGCGGTGCTTCGACAGCCGGCACATCGACCACCACCGGCGATGGCGGCATGACCGTTGAAGAGCGCGCTGCCTCCAATCTGCTGGTCTATCAATACCTGCCGTCCCGCTATGGCATGGAGCCCGATCAACTGCGCAAGGCCGACGCAATCGAAATCGTGGTGGGGCAAGGTGCAAAGCCTGGAGGCGGCGGCATGCTGCTAGGCCAGAAAATCTCGGAGCGCGTCGCCCGGATGCGGACGCTACCCGTCGGTATCGACCAGCGCTCGGCGTGCCGCCATCCCGATTGGACCGGGCCCGACGATCTCGAAATCAAGATCCAGGAGTTGCGCGAAATCACCGATTGGGAGAAGCCGATCTACGTCAAGATCGGAGCGGCGCGCCCCTACTATGATACGGCACTTGCCGTAAAGGCCGGTGCTGACGTCGTCGTGCTGGATGGCATGCAAGGCGGCACCGCTGCGACCCAGGATGTATTTATCGAGCATTGCGGCATTCCGATCCTGGGGGCGATCCGGCCCGCCGTCAAAGCCCTTCTCGAACTCGATATGCACAGACGGGTGCAACTGATCGTGTCCGGCGGTATTCGCAACGGCGCGGACGTCGCCAAGGCTCTGGCGTTGGGGGCCGATGCCGTATCGATTGGCACGGCGGCCCTGATCGCACTCGGCGATAACCACCCGCGCTGGGAGGCCGAATACAACAAGCTGGGCACTACTGCCGGCAGCTACGATGATTGGCATGAGGGGCGCGACCCGGCTGGAATCACGACGCAGGATCCCGAACTCACAAAGCGGCTGGACCCTATTGCGGCCGGTCGGCGGCTGGCAAACTATCTCGCTGTGCTGACGCTCGAGTGCCAGACCATCGCGCGCGCCAACGGCAAGAGCCACGTTCACAATCTTGAGCCTGAGGATCTCGTGGCATTGACCGTGGAGGCAGCCGCCATGGCGCAGGTGCCGCTAGCGGGCACTGATTGGATACCAGGAAAGTCAGGCGGTTTTTAACGGCAGTATTTGCGGCAGCACTGGGCTGGAAACATGGGGATCTCAGAATGTCACTGGCACAGTATGCGAAGGGCAACGGCGTCAAATATTTTCTGATTTCGTTTGTCGATTTGTTTGGCACTATGCGCGCCAAACTTGTCCCGGCAACCGCGATCGACGCCGTGGCCAGGGCTGGTGCCGGTTTTGCCGGATTTGCGGCCTGGTTCGACATGACCCCGGCACACCCCGATGTGCTCGTCATGCCGGATCCCGACACGGTTGTTCAGCTGCCGTGGAAACCCGAGGTGGCCTGGGTCACCGGTGATCTTTTTATGGGTGGCAGGCCTGTCGAACAAAACCCGCGCCAGATCCTTAAACGCATGATCGCCGATGCCGCTACGGACGGCATTGAGATGAAGACCGGTGTCGAATGCGAGTATTTCCTCGTCACGCGTGATGGTCTGCAGGTCTCCGATGATGCCGATACCCAATCCAAGCCCTGCTACGATCAGCAGGCGCTGATGCGTCGCTATGAGATCATCAAGGAAATTTGCGATGCGATGATTACGCTGGGGTGGGGGCCGTACCAGAACGACCACGAGGATGCCAATGGTCAGTTCGAGATGAACTGGGAGTACGATACGGCGCTGCGTACCGCCGACAAACATGCATTCTTCAAATTTATGGCGAAATCGATTGCTGAGAAGCACGGTCTGCGCGCTACGTTCATGCCAAAACCGTTCGTCGATCTCACCGGCAATGGTTGCCATGCCCACGTGTCGCTTTGGTCGACGGCGACGGGCAATAATGTGTTCGAAAACGGCGACGACGAGATGGGTCTATCCAAATTGGCGTATCATTTCATCGGCGGACTGATCCACTCGGCCGATGCACTGTGTGCGCTGACCAACCCCAGCGTCAATTCCTACAAGCGCATCAATGCGCCACGCACCATTTCAGGCGCCACCTGGTCGCCGAATACGGTGACCTATGGCGGCAACAACCGCACGCACATGATCCGAATTCCCGACACCGGACGCTTCGAGTTTCGCCTCGCCGACGGCGCGACGAATCCCTATCTATTGCAGGCGGGTCTGCTCGCTACCGGCCTCGATGGCATGCGCACCAAGCGTGACCCAGGCCCTCGCCTGGATATCGACATGTACGCTGAAGGGCATACCGTGAAGGGTGCCAAGCGGCTGCCTCTGAACCTCCTGGATGCGTTGCGCAGGTTGGACGAGTCGACCGTCTTGAAGTCTGCGTTCGGCGAGGCAACAGTCGCCTCGTATCTCAAGCTGCGCCATGCCGAGTGGAACGACTACGGTCGTCACCTGACGGATTGGGAGCGGCAGAACACATTGGATTGCTGAACTGCGGCAGTTACGTTTCAACATCGGTTATTCTATTCTGGCATCAACGGATTGTCGCGCCATGCTGGATGCGTCATCATTCTTCAGGCCCATTGTCTGAAGGTGCCATCTTGGATGATTTTTCTGGTTACACGGTCAGTTATGACCGCGAGGATGCGCCCGTGCCAGTCTATGTTGGCGGTGCTATTGCCGTGGCGTTGCTCGTCGGCTCATTCCTCAATGGGAACATAGTGCTCCTGATACTCGGCATTGGTGCTTTGGCCGTCGCCTACTACAATTTTCCGCTCACTGAAACTGGTCGACCTCGCCTCGGTGCCAATCAATACGGCATCTTTGTGGAAGGGCTAGGTATCATCCAATGGCGCGCCATCGATCATCTCGATCTGACAGAAATCGCTGTGCGGGTCCTAACCCTGCACGAGTTGCAGATTGCTCTGAAGCAGCCGCTGAGCAAGGCACTGATTGCCGATTGGCGCAGGCTCCCATGGTATCGCATGCTGATGCGGCTGCCTTGGAAGATGACCCACAACAATGTCATCCGAATCACGCTCGATCCATTCGATCGCGCGCCCGACGAGGTCCACCGCACGCTTTTGCGCATGTGGCGCCATTATCGCAGCTGATGATATCGGCGAGGCAGCCCCCGGGACAAGTACTGGAGACGTCGCGAGATTGTCGGTTGTATCGATGGGCTACACGTCGCACTTGCTGCATCAGCCCCGGGTCACGTAGGCTCTACCTGAAGCAATGGCCGGGGAGCCGACCAGCACGATGAGCGAGCACCAGAAGCACTTCCCCGAATTCTACGTCACGACGCCACAGCGCTGTCCTTATCTGCCGGGCAGACTTGAGCGCAAACTGTTCACGCATCTGACGCACGACAAGCCGCCGATACTGGTCGACAATCTGTTGAAGGGCGGCTTTCGGCGCAGCCAGAATATTGCGTACATGCCGTATTGCGAGGGCTGTCAGGCCTGCGTCTCGGTGCGCGTGCCCGTGGATCAGTTTGTCGAAACGCGGTCGTTCCGCCGTGTCCGCCGCGACAATCGCGACCTAGCGGTTGAGCGCGCAGCTTCGCGCCCCACCGCCGAGCAATATGGTCTGTTTCGCGACTATATCGATGCCCGCCACAATGAGGGTGGCATGGCCGATATGAGTGTGCTGGACTACGCGATGATGGTGGAAGACTCGGTCGTCGACACGTTTGTCAGCGAATACCGAGTGCGGCCCGAGGACGCACTAGTGGCGGCACCTAAATCTGGTCCCCTCGTGGCCATGACCTTATGCGATCGCCTGTCTGATGGATTGTCGCTGGTCTACAGCTTCTACGATACCGAGTTGCCAGACCGATCACTCGGTACATTTATGATCCTCGATCATGTGGCGTACGCACGATCGCTGGGCCTGCCTTACCTGTATCTTGGATACTGGATTAGCGGTTCGGACAAAATGGACTATAAGACGCGGTTCCAGCCGCAAGAGCGACTCGGACCGGCGGGTTGGCTCCGCGCATAGACGGTGTCGGCGCACAGTTTTTCGAAAGCACATGCATGTCACGTTCCATCGGCCTCGATTTTGGCACGACGAATACCGTTGTCGCGCGCGTCAACGCGAACGGCCTGGCCGAGGCGGGCCAGTTCGAGCATGAAGGCGCGGCGTTCTCCGCCTTCCGGTCGCTATTGTGCTTCTGGCAGGACGTGCATAAGGGGCGCACCGAAACGGTGGTCGATGCTGGACCTTGGGCCATAGATCATATGATCGACGAGCCGGGCGACTGCCGCTTTCTCCAGTCGTTCAAGACGTTTGCGGCCAACGGCGGGTTCCGGCATACGACGATCTATGGTCAAAACTATCAGTTCGAGGATCTGTTGGCGGCGTTTTTCGAGAAGTTCAAGGCGCATGCCGGAGCACAAGCCGCGCAGTGGCCGCGCCGCCTGGTGCTGGGTCGGCCTGTGACGTTTGCTGGTCCCAATCCGGACGCGGCGCTGGCACGGCAGCGCTATGATGCGGCGTTTGGCCAGTTCGGCTTCGACGAAATCCATCATGTTCACGAGCCGGTGGCGGCTGCTTACTTTTTCGCGCAGCGGTTGACGTCTCCTGCCACTGTTTTGGTTGCCGACTTCGGCGGCGGCACCAGTGACTTCTCGGTCGTTCGCTTCGAAGCAGGCGGTGTCCGCATGAAAGCCAGGGCGTTGGCTTCGACCGGTGTTGGCATCGCTGGCGATACGTTCGACTATCGCATCATCGACCATGTGGTCTCGCCGCTGCTCGGCAAGGGCACCAGCTACAAGAGCTGGGGCAAGGTGCTGTCGATCCCGGGGCATTACTATTCGAACTTTGCGCGCTGGAACCAGTTGTCGATGATGAAGTATTCGGGCGTATTGGCCGAGTTGCGGCACATTGCCAGGCATAGTTTGGCGCCGGAACAACTCGAAACGTTCGTAAACTTTATTGAGGCAGACGCGGGCTACCCGCTTTATCGTGCGGTGTCGGACGTCAAGACCAAGCTGTCGTCGGCCGACAGCGCACGGCTCCTGTTCCGTGGCCACGGCCTCAGCGTCGACGTCAACGTTAAGCGAGCTGATTTTAACGCCTGGATCGCCGATGATCTTGCTCGTATCGGTCGCTCGGTCGATGCCTGTCTGCTTGAGGCCGACTGCAAGCCAGCCGCAATCGATCGAGTGTTTCTGACGGGCGGATCGTCATTTGTACCAGCCGTCCGCCGCCTGTTTGAAGCAAAATTCGGCGCGGACAAAATTGAGACTGGTGATCAACTGCTGTCAATCGCCAACGGATTGGCGCTGATCGGTGAAGACCCGGACATCGAGCACTGGACCGTGGCACCGGGCAGTGATGCGCCGATGGCGACGGAAGGCGAGGTAGAGGACTGATGTCTATCGTTATTTGACGAGTTCAGCGTCGACCTTGCCGAACATATACGTCCACTTTTGAGTTTGCGTGTCGACCAGGGCAGCCATGTTGGCGCGCAGGGTGTCGAGTAGTTTGCAGTCCGGCTTAGCTGACGTTGCCCCCTCGTCGCCCATCGAGTTGATGCGGACGAGATAATCAGCCGACCTTTGATCGTAGGTGGTGATCTGATCATCGGCAACCAAGGGTGCAGCGCGACTAACGAACTCGTCGTAGGTCCACTTGCGTTTATCCTTCAGGGCGCGAAGTTTTTCCTGGAATAGTGGCGTGTTGCGGCTATTCATGTCAACCAGAGTGCCGGCTGCTTCGGCGACGACACCTTCAAAGTCTGCACGCTCGCACGCGGCTGTCGTGCTGCTGGCGCCAATTGCCAGTAGCCCCATGGCGGCCACTCCGCCAAGCGCTCTCAGGCGCCACCTTGGTTCCTGTCCCCTCATGAGGCCAACTCTTGCGGACTTGGCGGCTCAAGTGCAAGTCATGGATGGGCTGCGTGTGGATGAATTGTGGTAAACATGCATTGGCAATGATGCAGACTTGGCCTGAGCGCTATGCTGACACGCTGGCCTAGGTTAAACCCTAATCGACCGTTTTGACGATCGCTTGAGGATTGACTGTGAACATGTTGTCGACGCTTGATCTTAATGCCCTGGCGGTGCTGTGGTTTTTTGTATCGATCGTTGGATATCGCGCCATCGCCGAATGGAGCCCTTTTGAGCGCCGCAGCATCGTTGGTGCCGTGCAGGAGCAGCGGGTTACGTGGATGCGGAACATGGCGGTGCGCGATAATCGCGTGCTCGATGCCATCGTCTTGCAGGGACTGAGCCAGGGCAACGCGTTCTTTGCATCGACCAGTGCCATCGCCATCGGCGGTCTGGCGGCCATTATGGGCTCCGGCGACAAGGTGCAATCGATGCTTGAGCGGATACCCTATGTGGCCGCGTCTACACCGGTGTTGTGGGAGGTCAAGGTCTTACTACTCATGGCGATTTTCATCTTCGCGTTTTTTAAGTTCGCTTGGGCGTTCCGTCTGTCGCACTACACTGGAATCATGATTGGCGCGACGCCGATCCCGTCCTTGGAGAACAGGGTGCAGTGCGATTTGCATGCCATTCGCACGGCCACATTGATTGGCATCGCCGCCGAGCATGCCAATAGTGGTCTGCGCGCATTCTATTATGCCATCGCAGCGCTCGCGTGGTTTTTTCATCCCTTGGCCTTTGCCGCAGCGATGACCTACGTTTTGCTGATCCTCATTCGCCGCGATTTCTTCTCGCGGTCGCGGCGGATCATGGCCGGTCTCTGATTCTAGTTCCGGATCCGCTCAGCTGTTGCCGCGCAATCGACGTCGTAAGTTCTTTGGCGTGTGGCCGAACTGCCGTTTGGCCCATCGCGTGAAGGCCGAATGCTCGGAGAACCCGAGCAGGGCGGCGATTGTGGTTATGGGGTGATTGGTGTCGCGCAGCATGTGCTCCGTCCGCAAAATGCGGGTTAGGCCGACGATTTTCTCATAAGTGGTGGCTTCCTGGGCCAGTCGCCATTGCAGGGCACGGGGAGTCAGTTCAAGCGCTGTGGCGATCGCCTCAAGGTCGAACGGCGTTTCGGCATCGAAACGGCGTGCAATCTCGGTTTGTGTACGTGATGCGATGTCAGTAACTGCGGCCTGCTCCAGCAGGACGCGATCGCCGAGGTCTCGGACGCTGTCATAAAGCCCTTCCAAAAC
>JANNRP010000239.1:0-18331 GCA_031401535.1 Hyphomicrobiaceae bacterium
AGCGCGATGCCGCCCGCCATATAGTTGTACACGCTAAGCATGTACGAGCGCAGCCCCTCGTCAACGACCGCGCCGCTCTGCTGGCGCGCTGCCGTGCCGGGCTGCGCGTACCTGTTGTCGAACTGAGCCATGGTTTCAAAACCCCTGTGAAAAGCGTTGCGGCCACGAACCAGCCGCTGATCGTAAATATGAACTGCGCCGTGTTCATATTCAAGAGTACCCGACGCGATTATTTCCGAGTACCGATACCGAATTCAGTGCACAATTTCGCAAATTTGACGCCGTTCATCAGCCATGACGGCTATTCCGAGCGCAAATGTGGCACGGACGGCGCCCGCAGCACATTCCATGTGCCAATCCCGCCGAACAGCATCACAAGGCCCAGCGCCAAGCCCAAGGCCTGCAAAACAGCGGTCGGGGACAGCACAAACGGCACATCCATCACGCCCGTCAGCGCAATCCAGGCAGCCAACGCGCCGAAACCGACCGCAAACAGGGCGGTGACGGAGGCCAGCAGCCCGTATTCGATCGCGTGCGACGTCAGGATGCGGCGGCGCGTTGCGCCCAGCACCTTCAACACCACCGCCTGCTGGATCCGGCGACGCTGTGCGGTCGCCAAAGCGCCGGCCAATACCAGGGCGCCAGCCACCAGCGTCACGCTGCCTGCCACGCGCACCGCCGTCATGATGCGGCCAAACACTGCGTTGAACGAGTTGATCGCATCCTTAACGCGGATGGCGGTGGTTGACGGATGCGCCTTACCGATCGCACGAGCAATCGCCGCCTCGGTTTCGATCGTCGCCGTTTCCGGCAAAGCGATCGTGGCCAGCAAGTTATGCGGGGCCGCTCGCAGCACGTTCGGCGAAAACACCATGACGAAGTTGATCGCCAGGCTCTCCCACTTCACCTCACGAAAATTGGCGACCCGAGCGGTGATATTACGACCCAGCACGTTGACGGTCACCTGATCGTTGATCTTGAGGTTCAAACGCTTGGCGAGATCGACTTCGAACGAGACCAGCGGCTCGCCGACATAATCCTTGGGCCACCAGTCGCCAGCCACCACCTTGGAGCCGTCCGGTACCGTCTCGGCATACGTCAAGCCACGATCGCCATTAAGCACCCATTGCGCTTCTGGCGGCGCCTTGATCTCTTCGACCGGAACTCCAGCCAAACGGACCAGCCGTCCACGCAGCATCGGTGCGTCGTCGATACGAGCATCCGGCGCAATATCGGTCACGGTCTTGGTGAAGGCTCCAATCTCGCTTTTGTTGATATCGAGCACAAAATAGTTCGGGCTGTTAACTGGCAAACGGCCATTGAGCTCGCTGACGATCGAAGCATCAGCCAACGCCACCGCGACGAGCAGCGACAGGCCCGTGCCAAGCGACAGCACCACCGAACGGGTCAACCCGCCCGGTGCACCGAGGTTGCCGATCGCCAGCGCCAGTTCGGGATTGCGCGATCGACGCATGCGTTGCGCGATGCGTGTCACCAGACTGCCGAGCCCGATGAACACGGCGAACACCAGCACCAAACCGAGACAGAAATAAATCGCTATCTTCTTGGCATCGGCATTGAGAATGGCGAACGCCGCCAGCGCGAGTGCCGCTGCAATCGTCGCAGCGATAATCAGGGGGCGCGGCCAGATCCGCTCAGGCGCGACTTCCTCGCGAAACAGCACACCGGCCCGCACCTGCTCTGCCCGACCGAGTGGCCATAATGTGAATACGAGCGCAACCAGCAAACCATAAGCTGCGGCCGACAGCACGCTCCATGGATTGACCGCGATTTCGGCCCGGATTGGCAGGCTGGAGCCATAGAATGTATTCAGTGCGAATGGCACGGTATAGCCCAGCAGGATGCCGATCACGACACCAATGGCAGCGATCGCCATGACTTGGGCGAGAAAAATACTGAAAATCATGCCGCTCGTCGCGCCGATACTTTTGAAAGTCGCTATCACTTTGCGCCGCCGGTCGATGAACGTCGCCACCGCATTGGCAACACCGACACCGCCAACGAGCAGAGCCGTCAAGCCGATCAAAGTCAAAAATTGACGCAAGCGTTCGAGCGTGCGGGTCACCTGAGGCGACGGATCGCGGCGATCGGCAATGATGAAACCGGACTCTGGCAATCCGGCCTTGAGCTGGTCGCGGAACGATACCAGGCCAGCAGCAGTCGTTGCTTGTTCGGCCGGCAAGTTCAGTGCGTAGCGCCAGCGCACCAGACTTCCAGGTTGTACCAGCCCGGTTTTATCCAGACTGCCGAGCGACACGAAGATTCGAGGCCCGAACGTCAAGCGATCCGAAATCGTATCGGGCTCCTGCTCGATCACCCCCGTGATTGGCAGCGTTGCAGTGCCGATAGAGATCCGATCACCGACCTTCAAGCGCAATCGTTCAAGCAGGATGGCATCGACCGCCGCGCCGCCCAGGGTACGTACTGCTGTGTCAAACGACACGCCATCCTTGAGTTTGACGGCCCCCACCAAGGGATAAGCCGCATCGACCCCCTTCAATTCGGCAAGCCCCTGTTCCTCACCATCGACGGTGCGGCCCATGGTGCGCATGGTTGCGGTTTCGCTCACCCGGCCCTTGGACTGCATCCAGCCGAGCTCATTTGGCTCTGCACGTTTATGAGCGCGCGCGAGCGTGGCATCACCGCCCAGGATCGCCCGGCCTTGCGATTCGAAGCCCGACTTCAACGCATCACCGAGCGCGCCGACGCCGGTAATCACGGCGACACCCAACGCCACACAGGCGACGAACACGTAAAAGCCGCGCAAGCCTGACCGCATTTCCCGTAGAGCCAGCCGGATGCTCAGCGGCAAGCGTCGGGCGGCAGGGCCGGCAGCTTGGCCAACGACGTCGATGGTGGTCATACGAGGGCTGGCTCCCGTGCGGCGGTGACGATCTGGCCGTCGGCCATATGCACCGTGCGCTCACACAAGGCGGCGAGTTTGGTGTCATGCGTGATGAGGACTAGCGTTGCGCCACGACGCTTTTGCAACCCGAACAACAAGTCGACCACCTGGGCACCGGTCGCACCATCGAGATTGCCGGTTGGTTCGTCAGCCAGCAGCAGTTTTGGCCTTGGCGCCAAGGCACGCGCAAGGGCCACGCGTTGCTGTTCACCGCCTGAAAGCTGTGCGGGAAAATGGCTATGCCGTGGACCAAGACCAACTTCGTCGAGCAACTGCCGGGCAACCTCGAACGCATCGGCTCGGCCAGCAAACTCAAGCGGCAGCGCGACGTTCTCCAGCGCGGTCATGGTCGGCACCAGATGGAACGACTGGAATACGATGCCGATGTCGGCACCGCGCGCCAACGCCAACTGGTCTTCATTCATGGACACAAAATTGTGACCCGCAACGGTGACCTTCCCGCGTGTTACACGCTCGAGGCCTGCGATGATCATCAAAAGAGATGTCTTGCCTGAACCCGAGGGACCGACGATTGCGACCGATTGCCCGGTGGGCACGTCCAGGCTGACACCACGCAGGATATCAACGGCCCCAGCGCGGCTCGACAGTGTCAGATGAACGTCAGACAGGCTCACAATCGACTTTTCAGAGGGCACGATAAAGATCTCCAGCACTTGCTATCGAGGTCTTGCCTCAGGCCTCACGCATTTCTACGTGATCATGACGCTATGGATTAGGTATGAGGCGACACAATGAATGAAATGGCCGCTTATTTTTGCAGTTGCACACAGATGGGGCCACAGCGGCGCATGTTCAATGTCGCGGTCGTCGGACTGATCGCATCCATGACCGGTGCCATGATCGCGATGACCGTAGTTACCGCCGCTGCTGATTCGGCAAAACCAATTCGCATTGTTGCATACGGCGACAGCTTGACGGCGGGTTATGGGTTGGCGCCTGGCGACGCCTTCCCGGTGCTGCTTGAAAAGGCACTGAAAGCCAAGGGGCACAATGTCGAAGTCATCAACGCGGGCGTGTCCGGTGACACGACGGCCGCTGGCCTTGAGCGGTTCGACTGGGCAGTACCCGATGGCGTTGATGCAGCCATTGTGGAGTTGGGGGCCAACGACGGCCTGCGCGGCCTGCCACCTGCCGGTGCGCGCTCCAACCTGGATGCCATCCTCACAAAGTTGAAGGCAAAACGCATCCAGGTGCTGGTTGCTGGCATCCCCGCGCCCCGCAATTGGGGTGATGCCTACGTCAAGGCGTTCGACCCGATGTTCGCCGAACTCGCAGCCAAGCATGGCACGCTGCTCTATCCGTTTTTTCTCGACGGCGTGGCATTGAACAGCGCCCTCAGCCTGCCAGATGGACTGCATCCCAATACTAAGGGCGTCGGCATTGTGGTCGAGCGTATACTGCCAAAGGTCGAGGAGTTGATCGCCCGCGTGAAATCAAAGGCTAGTTAAGTTTGCTGGGAAAGCTGGATTCTCGCAAATCCCAGCAAATTCTTGATGGAGTTCCAGCGTCCCCCATCTTCCTCCAGCGCTTGTCGAGCTGATCGTTGGTAAATAGTGTTATGCAAGCCATATTGGGAGGAATGTGTATAAGGTACGACCTGCAATGCCAGTGGAGCGTCGATCGCCGACAATGCCGACTATACCAGGGCCGCACTCACCGTCTGCAAAGCCTTTTGATGCCTTCGATTGATGGTAGTTTACAAACGGCAGAACTGTGTTATGAGCCTGCGTGCGGATGGTGGTTGTGCGTTGCACAGGATCTGACGCGTTTCGAGAAACAGCGCAATTCAGAGCCGCATTGGCGGGGCTATGAGGCTGTTTATATGCTCGATAACTGGTAACGCGGGGTGGAGCAGCCCGGTAGCTCGTCAGGCTCATAACCTGAAGGTCGTTGGTTCAAATCCAGCCCCCGCAACCATCTTAATTTGCAGCGCTTTTTGTTTAGTGTTTCCAAGCCCTTGCTGCACGCCCGCGCCAATCGCGAGAATGCTGGCAAGCTGCCCTTTAAGTTCGATGCTGAGTTGCCCTTCAATGGGAATGAGCCGCACTTCTTCGATCAAACTCCGAACCATCTCGAAGGCCTCACGTCCGGTTTCTGGATCGCGCAGGGTCATCTCAAGGGTTTCTACTCGGCTGCGGTAGATCGTCGCCAGACTCGGATGCAGGAGCGGTTGATCATCGACTGCCGCTTCGAGTTCGGCTTCAAGCCGGATTTTGTCCGCGTCGAGTTCCTTGAGCTTGGCGTTGAGCGGCTTGGCGTCCGCCCCCTCCATGATCGCGTCCACCAGCCTTTTGATCTGCCGGTCGATGCGGTCGACTGCTGCGCGCGAACTGACTTTGGCAGCACTTATGGTCATGCGCTGTTTGTTGATCTCCGCCACAAACTCCTTGGCGAATTCCTCAAACAACGCTGGATCCATGATCCTGGTCTTTAGACCGGTCAGGATCGATGCCTCGAGGTCGTCGCCACGGATGGTTAGGTTGTTGGTGCAGGTCGCCCTGTCGCGGGCGCCGGCGCAGGCGAAACGGTTGGCGCCATATTTAGTGTAATTGGCGCCGCAGCAACCACACTTCATCAGCCCGGATAACAGGTACCGCGGACGTTGGTGTTGCCAGAACTGACCCTTCTTTGACCCTATGTCAGGTCGCGTGTTGCGCGTCATCTTCTTCTGGCGTGACTTAATCCTATCCCATAGCTCTTGCGGAACAATCCTTAGCTCAGGAACGTCCTTGATGATCCATGCTTCGGGAGGATTGAGGCGAGATTGGCGCTTTCCACTTGTAGGGTTTTTGAGATAGCGCAGGCGGTTCCAAACCAGTTTCCCAACGTAAAGTTCGTTGTTCAAGATGCCGGTCCCCCGACGGGCATTGCCATTGATCGTTGTCGGCCCCCAAGCGCCACCGGATGGTCCTGATATTCCACCTGCATTCAGAGCCTTCGCAATCGAGCGAGGCGACAAGCCATTGTCGTAATCGACGAAAATACGCATAATGATGGCGCCTTCGGCATTGCTTATCGCGCGCAGGCCATGCTGCGCTTCTCCGTCGGCATTCGGCCTGGCTATTACGCTGTACCCAAAGGAATTCCCCCCGCCTGAGCGCCCAGCTTCCACCCTTCCGCGCAAACCGCGATGCGTTTTTTCGGCAAGCTGCTTGAGGAAAATGGCCCCCATGGTCCCTGAAAGGCCGATATGCAGCTCCGAAATCAACCCCTCGCTCAGCGTGAATAACTTTACGTCGGCGAAGCTCAGTTGCTTGTACAGATGGGCGACATCCTCTTGATCGCGAGATAGCCGATCCAACGACTCAGCAACTACAACCTCAAAATTTCGGCGCCGAGCGTCCTCGAGCAGTTGCTGGTATTCCGGCCGTAATCGAGACGCTCCGCTCTGTGCGAGATCCTGATAAGTGTGTTGACAGGCCCACCCCTGCTGTTCGATCCACTCGCGGCAGACGCGGATCTGGTCGTCGCTGGACGAGGATGACTGGAGGTCAGAGGAATATCGGGCATAGATCACGGCACGCATAGGGTGCTCCTTGCAGCTCACGCAACACTAAACACAGCATCAATACAAATCGCTTTTTCTTTAAACGCTGTTTACTATTCGTCGCCGAGCAGTTCGTCGAATATGAGGTCTGTTCCATGACCGACAGTTATGGTTAGTTTTAGATCTGTCCAAAGGTACCGCCGATATGTCATGGTTCTCAGATGCCCAAGGACCAAGTATGACTTGGAAGTATGTGTTCTTGACCGTTTGAGCTCACTTAATGCGTGGCAGTTGCGGAACAATTGTGGGCAGATCGATTTTTTAAACTCGCGCTTTGTTGCTGCTACCAGATCCTTGAAAATCATAATTGAGCTGAGTTTAGCACCGGTTTTCGATACCCACAGAGCGGTGCATCCCTCGGAGTTTGCAGCAAGCGTCGGGCGATAGATATCGAGGTATTTTCTGAGAGATGGCAACAGTTCCGTCGGCACTTCTTCCCGTAACGGAGCAAATTTTCCGCCTGCCAAACCGTGTCTTGTCTTGAAGTTCGCACGATTCGACCTCAGTTCGTTCCTCGCCCTGTTCACGCCGTGGCTCGGACAAACAATCCAACACTTCCCATTTTGGCATGTGAGGTGATTGCTCCGACAGAGCTGAGCGTCCGCCTGTGCCGAACAATATTCAAGCGAAGCAAAAACTGCACGCCGGTAAGGTCGCAGCGCCAGGAGACAAATCATGAATCCAATTCGGAACTGAATTGCGGCCGTCATCGGCTGGACGATTTCGATTTCCGCCCGTGCCATGAGTTTCATCCCCAATGCAACGATTGCACGCGTGTCCTGCATGCGGCCTGGCGCACCACGGACGCAGCCTTCGCGCGGTGTTTTTTTAATTTTGCGATTTAGATAGTCGCGGTCCCCATTCGGATCCATCGCACATAGGACACGCTCAATCGCAATGAGCCAGGCGCGCACTGTCGTCGGTGCATATCCCAACTCCCTCATGCGGAGCACCATAGCTGCTATGAGTTCCGGCGACCAGAATCTAGCGAGATCGTTCCCACGCATAACGCGTCCCATACGGTGTACGAGCCTCTCCGCGTATGTATAGTTGCGAGCATAATTCACCACTGTGACGGGGCTGTCGGGTGGATAAGCAGACTCATTGAGAGCAGGTCCACGAAATTGCAGCCACGCCTCCCAACGCCGCTGGCATGTAGACGGCCACGTCGCCCAGTGATGTCGAAGCTTATCTAATATTTCACCAGCGATTACCATGCGCGTCCTCCCTGGTGTTGAGTGGTACGCTTTGCATCATCCTGCGATCGAGTCGATCAACCTCCAGCCACCGCTCAATGCTATCGAGCAATCGATCGAATTCGTAGTAGCCCCGCCCCAACAGGATCCGAGCGCTATTACGGGTCCCGGTTGGGGCACACAATACAATCGTGGCCGTGATACTTGGCAGGTGTCCAGCAGTGATCCGGGTGCCGAACTTGACTGTAAGGAGTTCAGCGATATTCCGACTAACAGAGCTTGCTACGAAGTTACGTCCGTTCCGGCCGTACAGCAGCGGCACGGCACCGTCGGTACGGGGAACAACAGCGTCGACGATTTTCCAATACTCGGTCAGCAGCGCCAAAGTTGCTCCACTGATCTCGTGCTGGCGCTCGGCCCCGCGCCGGTTTTTTCTGACGTAGATTACGGTTTGCCCCGACGTCGGATCGTGGACGATCTCAACCGGCGCGCTTTTAACAGGACGATCATTGACCGTGCGCACCACACATCCGGCGATCATGCTGGGCCACAACGCATATTTGAGACCAAGCTCGATCGCGATCGCGGTGCCTAACAGGCGTAATTTGGCATTGCGATTGTTCGGAGCACCGGCCAATTCCTGGAATATTTCATGGGGAAGGCGGCGCAGCGCGCGCGCAGACTTGCGGTCGACAAAACGACGAATCACAATTTGTTTATCGATCGACAGCTCTGGAGAGAATTTTGGAGCGTAGCCACATCGCAAGTCCCGCAGTTCCATTCGCTGATTTTTATCGACGCAGACAAAAGCTTCAGCAACCTCGCAGATCAGACATGCAGCCTGGTAAGCTCCAAAATGGTATTTGTTCGGTCGCAGTTGTAAATTGCGCTCCGTCATGAATTGCAACCCAGCCCGCGCTGTCTGCGGAACACAGAGTTCGGCTATCGAACTGAGTTCGGATGGCAAGCGCCTCTGCTGTCGGCACACAGCACTCGCCAACCGCAGTAAGTTTTGCGTCGTCTTTGTGGCTGCATCCGGGTGGGGTTCACGCCAAGGCAGCCGCTGCGACGTAATACAGGCAGCGGCTGCAGTAACCTCGTCCAGAAACAACCGGTTAAAACGCACACGATCAAAACAATATCTGTAAACTCCGTACCGGCGGCCGGGAAAATCATCTGGTACAGTAACGCCCAAATCATCTAAGATTGCGGTCCAGGTATCAACTATTAGGAGATACCGCTGGCGCGCACCCTTTGCTGCATGACCAAAAAATTTCTTGACTGCGTAATGGTCAAGAGTCGCGCGTGACACCTGCTGTGGCGCAATCCCCCAGCTTGATGCAACGTTTGGAAAATCATTCAATTTTCTAAAGAATGTGTCGTCGATGAGGGACTGGAATGCCAGCCATTCCGTTGTCAACAGCCCACGGCCATGACCGTTGCGCAGCGGTATATTAACGGCACGAATTGCCGCCCGCGCCCGCGATTCGATCGTTTTCATCCTCGGATCCGATAGACGCAGCGAGCTCATCCACCCATCCAGTTCATGAAGGGCGGTCAGATCCAAATTATCGCTATCAGCAATTTGATCGACGGCATGACCACATGCAAGGGCGATGATGGCGTCGATGGCATGCCGAAATTCACCCAACCGTGATAAGGTTTCTCGAGCCAACCGCAACTTAACCTGGGTGGCAAGCAGTAGATTCATCGCATTTATACTAAGTGTGCGGATATCGCACAATACTACTAATTCTGTTTTTAGGTTCTGTTTTTTTAGCTGCATAATTCAATTTTCCATTCTATTTATATCAATACCTGCGCTTGCTATTATAATACACTAAATAACCAACAATAGAAACACAAGCAGTGTGAGTCGAATAATACGAAGATGCGCTTTTATAATAATGCATATATTTGAGTATTTTTATTCGCACTTGTGATCTGTTATTTGTCGACTTCGAACGCTACCGTGGGTGCACCGGCACGCAACACTGCTTCAATTGTGCGGATGTCAGATGCGCCGTGGGGACGCGCAGCGATCGAATTGCTTGATGCGGCTATTGCGTCGAAGTCGACTGGGTCGCCCGCTTTCTGGCTATCCCGGGCAGCAGCACGTGCCAGAACACGTACAAGCTGGTGAAGCGCCGGGTGGACTGCCCCTGCCTCTTGATCTCGCTGCTGTGGGTTTTTGACCACGTCACCGTCCCCGCATTGAGCTGTGGAACTGGCTAACTGGTTCCCCACCACAGCGTGCGACGGCACTGTGCAGTGGGAGAAATTCGCGACCTAATTCTGCGTGCGCGAGTTATTATTCGCGAATATATTTCTTGGGTGCCCCGCGGATTTTCCATCTGGGTCGGTGGACTTTGTGAAGACGGCGAGAGACACCCCTGCAGTCTTTCAAGTCTGGAAAGATAGTTTTCAGTGGCGCTGCCCCTGCATCGGGAGAGGGCCGCTTGGAAGCGGTGAGCTGATCGAACGGCTTCGCATACTCTTCAAACCACTGCCTTAGCGCTTCGTCGGATGGATAGTGGGGCTTCTTGGGCTGCCGTGCGCTTATCCCGGAAATCGCGGCATCCTTAGGCGATGATAATGGATCGGTGCGAGGCATTTGGAGGTCATCAACGACTACTTGCCCCGCAAGGTCGGCTACCGTCTTTGCTTCGCGTTGGCGCAAACGCAAGAGCGTGTCAATATTGGCGTACTCAACCTGAACGTCGTAATAGGTTTCTATTTCGTCTTGACGGAAGTTCCGAACAGTCTGCAGAAATCCGGGCTTGGCACTTCTGCTGCGCCAGCTCGAAATTAAATTTTTTCGGTCACCATCGATTGTGATCCGGCCTGTGAAATAGCTGGCTGGTATCGGCAATGTGCGTGAGGCCAGCGATGACGAGCGACTGCCATGGAAAACCGCTGCTCCCTGCCGACCGGCTTCGATCAGAGAATTTAGAGCGCAGGCGTATTGTTCGTCATACACTGCATGTTTATCACGCACGTCTATAGCAGCGTCGAAAATTGCGAGGATACACTCAGGCCAACCGGGGTCCCGGTCACCGAGGCGGTCGATCAAATCGTCTGGGGGCCAATACTGCGGGATCGGAGCCTTACGGGAGCGGTACGGCTTCACGAAGTTAGGCTGGAGCTTGTAGAGCCATGTCCGACTAACGGCGGTGTGTTTCAGCGCTTCGTGACAGCGAAAGGCCAGTACTCTCAGCTCATTTTGTGCCTTGATGATACGACCAATCTCTTGCAACGCCGTCCGACAACCATCACTCATTAGCAGCGTCACTGCCTCGTTTAAACCGATCATCGGCATCCTTCGTGCCCCAATTCATGAAGACAGACGAACAACTGATTCGGTAATGCAGCCGAGATGGACGATCCGTCTACGAACCTCTTGCGTTAAATGCAGAGGTACCAGCGTCCCGTAGTTTTGTGCAAGGCTTTTAACTTGTATTAACAGCTCCAACACGCGGGGACGGCAGCTCAATCGACGTGTCGAGCATCGGTGCACTGATCGGTTCCACGTACTGCGCCGCGCAACGCATGCCAGATCTCAACCATCGCGCGTGTGTCGAGGGCACAATAAGTCAGCAAGTCATTTCGTTTCTGATCGATCGCCGCAACGTCGTAATCTCCAAGCACCACTTGGTTCCATAATGCGCTTGCCGTAGCACCCTCCTGAATAGCGAGGTCCTTGTAGCTAAGTCCTGGTACCAGCGTGGACAATACCGACTTGATCGACGTGCGTCCCTTGAAGCCCGGATGAACGAGCATCTGCTTCTTGAATACGTCCTCAAGATCGACAACGCGGGAATTGATGTCGGTCATCATGGCGTGAGCATGCGGGTTGCGTTGGCCGAGCCGCCTGTTGATGCTGGTCTCGAACCCCTTGTTCCAGACGATCACTGAACCTCTGTCAGGCAGACAGCGCTGGAGCGCCGCAATAAACGCCGCATCAGGGTTGGTGCTCTCGGTGAATAGGAACTCGTGATGGGTCAGCTTGTCAGCTTCGATCACGTCGAGTGAGAACTGAAACGGTATTTGATCGAACGGCCCGTACCCATTGAAGCGCGGCACTGCGGCCGGAAACGTCTCGTAATCGAGGAACGCGATCGGTTCCGTGATGGCTGCCAGGAATGCGACGATCGCACCACGATCGATGATCGGCTGTTGCGATTTGGCGACTGCCACCTGGTTTGATTGGATGGTGGAAAGATCCGTGTCGTCAGGAACATCAGTGATGTCAACAACTCCGTGCTCAATGAAGCCTGCAAGCTTCTTTGGCGACAGTCCAATGCGCGCGATATCGTGGACGCTGTACGTCGGCACATCTGGATTGGTGTGCTCGAACGTCGTGCAATGCGAACTGCGCCCGTTCAACATGCAGCCGCATGGCGCGGGGAGCGGCGCGCTCTGATTGAGATCGCCAAAAGCGGCGATCACCTCGGACGCGATGACGGGCAACACAGCTTTCACACGGTCGGTAAAGTCATCGCGCGTGAACAGCTGATCAAGATCAAGTACGCCTTGGCGAACGTAGGCGCTGTTAAGGCGCACCAGAAACAGTCGGCCAATCGGGACGTTCAGTTGATGTAGGAGATGGGCCTGGAAGCCGAGGTCGTAGGCATAGTGGTCGTCCTTGGCGGCTCGGTCCTCGCCACCAGCCGAGGCCTTGACCTCGTAAAGATCATAGGTGGTGCCAGTCCACACCAGGATGTCGCAGGCCATCGTAAGCGCATCGGTGACAAACACTGGTTGGTAGAGCACCGGCCAGCGCTTGGAAATATGACCACGGGTTTCTGCAAAGCCGTCGCGGGCAATCTCTACGCCGCCCGGGAATAGACTGCGCGCCAGCGTATCCACCTCATTTCCAGCCTGAATAATCGTTTGATCGAACGCTGAAAGTGGCTTGGCACCGTAGATCTCGGGCCGATGTACTTTCACCCATGCGTTGTGGCGACAGTCACGCCAGATCAGATAGTCTGATTTCGATATAGCCATACGCGGTATCCTTTCACAATCGACGTGAAATTCATTTTGCCACAGCCGGTCTAAGTCAGCCGCAATTGGGCAACGCCTTGCAGAGCGGCACCTTGCTGACGCGTTGCCCAATGGCCGAGGTCGAAGGCTCAGGCGGCCTTGCTTGTCAGCTGCAGTGTTGGCGGTAGTTGGCTGCGACCAGTCTCTGTAGGCCAAAGTTCAAGTCGAGAATGACTTTTGCAGCGGTGTTTTGCGATCAACGCAAACATATCTTTGAGACTGCCACGACCGGCAAAGTGCTGCAGCAGCTGTTGCCGACGGTGGACGGTGCGGACGACATCGCTGTGTGTGTCCGACGGCACGCAATCGAGATCGTCCCAGTCAATCGCTTGCAGTTCATCGAGCGTCGGCTCCCGGCGCCCATCAATCGGTGCCGACCGGGGGCGCAATTCCAGGAATAATTCCCGGCGCGCTGCCATCTCCTCGCCGCGGAGCGCGTGTTGATATTCGACAAGGTTCTTGATCAGTGCGACGCGATCGATCCGCTCAATCGATGCTTTCGGGTACTGCTCAAGATCCATTAACAGGCGATCTATTAACTGGACCGTATAAACCTGCTCGAGTTTCGTTGTTTGAATGCGGGATGTGGAGTTATTCACGGGCTATTACCTTTCTAGTTGTGCAGTTACGATACTATAATCGCAAACATAACCAATTAGAGCAAGCGATTACTATTTCTACTTAGTAGCACGCGCTATTATATTTTATTTAATAACTGGCGCGCCATCCGATGCAGTTCCCAAAGGGGCTGAGTTTATTGGAATTCAATCGCAAGTATGAAACGAACGAGCGGTGCTGCACTCTTCGCCATGCGCTGGCCGACCGACTTCGTGTGCCCTGCGTGCGCCTGCGCAATCAGACCAGGCGTGAGCGAACCCTGAAAACGCCAACGGGAAGTGATACAGCCGGTGCGCCAGAATGACACCAGCCACCGTGATGTTCAGCGCGCTGGTATCGGTGAAACCGGACAAGCCCATGCGGCCTTATTCGCGTTCCTGGCGGAAGATCACATCTCGTTCCAGGCCATGCTCAGCACCCCAGTGCGTAATGCGGCGCTCCAGCGTACAGCGGATGTCCGGGTTCAGCTCCGAATGCGCATCCCTCATCTGATGATTCTACTTCCGGTTGGCTGATGCAGCGCGGGCTGACGGCAAGTTGTCGTTCTTCGGCGCGCATGCTGCGCTCATCAGCCGATCGGTTCACCGACTTCCTGGCACCGCTCAGAAGATCAGAATGGATCGACTTCTCGAAAAAGCCGTTCGGCGAACCCTTGGCCGTCCTCGCCTATCTCGCCCGCTACACCCATCGCGTCGCGAACTCGCGCCAGTGACGGCGACCACCGCCGGCCCCGGAGCAAGGTCCAAATCCCGATAGAGCCCGCCGCACCGTCGGCGCCTCACCTCCCGCGATTTCGTGCCTGGGCGCTTCTCCAACGTCGGCCAGCGCACGCGGCACCTCCATCATGTCGGCGTCCGAAAAACCTGCACGACAGCAGAACTCGCTGCGCGCGAGCGAGATGAGGCTGCAAATGCCCACGTCACAGTCTACGCCCGCTGTTGATCCTATCTAATCGAAGATGCCGACCTGTTGCGTGTCGTGCACGCTGGTAGGCGACCCATGCAACAGCGACATCCTGAACACCGCTGCCCGTGGAATCGAAAACAACTGGTTCATCATCCGTCTAATGGCCAGATTTCGCATTCGCCGCCAACTCAGTCAGATCGGCGTGAACATCAGCGCGCGAAACCGCATCCGCTTTTCAGTACATGGTAGAGGTCGCCGCCCGCTGCGTCGGCATCGAGATCGTCAACAAGAAGACGACTGCGGAGCATCAATGCTGGGGCGTTTTCTTGCTTGTTCGTACTGTCCGCGCCGATGGCGGCAATAGATGATCCCTTGAGCTCATAGTCGTTGGTGAGCGCCGGTGAGCTTGGCGTCGTGCAGATGACGCATATGTCCGCGCCTTCAATCGTATTTTGAATGCTCGGTTCGGTAATGCAACGAAATTCCTGACCTGATTGATGAAGCTCGCGCGAACATGGGCACTGTCGGCGTTCACATCGCAAACGCGGCCATCCTCCGATTTGAAGCATGCTGCAATTGCGTCCAGTTGATAATCAGCTTGGGCACCGCAGCCGACAATTGCTATTCGTTTTGAGTTCTTGCGAGCGCCATGCCGCGCAGCCAACGCTGCCGTTCAGATTGCCGTCAGCGCCATCGACTCCATGATCGCAAGAGTGCGCCCATTACGGGCGTCAACCAGAATGATTACGCGGACGCAGATGATAAACAAGCAGTCATGACTGTTTCTTGACAATCGAAAAGAACGCGACCTATTGTTGGAGAGTGGTCAATCAGGATCGAATTGGCGATGGTAAGGCGGCGCTCTCAGGACGAACGCACGGCAGATACCAAGGCTCGACTCCGTGCTGCGACCGAAGAGACGTTGCTTTCACATGGTTTTGCCAACGCTTCGACAGTGGAGATCTGCCGCTTAGCTGGCGTTTCGCGCGGTGCGATGCTGCATCACTATCCGACCAAGAAGGATCTTATCATTGACACGGCGAGGTGCCGGTTCGAGCGAGCGAGCCAGGAAATGGCAAACCTCGCCGTTGCTCTTGGCCGTGGCGAACTCACCGTCGATCAGTTCATCGACGGCATGTGGGAGCAGGTCTTCCCCAACCGAGCTGTCATCCTGACGCTCGAAAGCCTCGTCGCCTCACGCTCGGATCCGGAGCTGCAAGAGGTGATCGGCGGTTATTTCGAGACTATGTTTTCTGGCTACGAGGCGGTGGCACGTGGTGCGTTTGGTGATGCGGGCTTTTCCGTCGATCAGCGCCATGTCCTTGTGTTGCTCACCGCGTGTGCCGTTCGTGGCCTTCGCCATCAGGAATTGATGTATCCGAACGCCGCGACCACCGACATGGTGAAGCAGGCACTAAAGCACACCATCAAGTCGGTACTGGCAGCGGGTCCAGAACGGCTAGGTCGGGCCATTGCACCAATAAGGCGCACAAAGAAGCCAACCGCGCGACTGCGTGTTCCGGCTCGCAAGATCCTGGGCCGGACGACGGCCAAACTACGGTCGGGGGAGCAGTGACAACTCAATTTCCTCTTGTGCTGCATGCGCACAGACTCCGAAAGACCTACGGTGGCCTCGAGGCCGTCGCCGGCATGAGCCTTGAATTGCCGAAAGGGAAGATAACGGGCCTGATCGGACCAAATGGCGCCGGCAAAACCACCATGCTCAATCTCATATCCGGGGTCGAGCGGCCGACGAGCGGTACGATCATGCTCGGCGGTCAGGAAGTTACTGGTCTCGCGCCGCACCTTCTTGTCAAGCGAGGGCTCGTGCGGACCTTCCAGATTTGCCGTGATCTGGGACGACTTACGGTGCTCGAAAACCTGCTGGTCGCAAGGCCAGCCCAGACCGGCGAAACTCTTCTTGGGGCGCTCATGCATCGTCGATCCGCGCGTGCTGAAGAGGGGGCTGGTATCGAGACGGCGCGCGGCATTCTCGAACGTATCGACCTTTGGCGCTTGGCGGACGAGCCCGCGTCGTCACTTTCAGGTGGTCAAAAAAAACTACTTGAACTCAGCCGAGCACTGATGCTGAAGCCGGACATCATCCTACTCGACGAGCCGGCAGCTGGTGTGTCGCCTGCCATGGAACAGGTGCTGATCGCCGTCATTCGTGAACTCGTTGCTGGCGGACTGACATTTCTCATTGTCGAACATGATCTCGATGTGGTCGCAGCGCTATGCGATCAGGTCTATGTGATGTTGGCTGGTTCAGAATTGACGCGCGGCACGTTCGCCGAAGTTACAAAGGATCCGCGCGTGCTCGACGCCTACATGGGGGCGAGAACGTGAACATCGCTCTGCAGGAGACAATTAGCGTCGTGGCCATTTCGGCGGGCTACGGTTCATCCGACATTATCAGGTCAGCTTCGTTCAACGCTACCGCTGGTCGCATCACGACCATCGCCGGGCCGAATGGTGCCGGCAAATCGACGCTCATGAAGGTTGTGGTGGGGTTACTGAGGCCAAGACTTGGGCGCATAATGCTCGGCGATCGGGACATCACGCGCCTCGATCCCCCCAGTCGCGCCGCTGCAGGGCTGGGGTACGTGCCCCAGGAGCACAATGTCTTCAAGAACATGTCGATCGGCGAAAACCTGCGGATTGCCCATGAGTTTATAAGGCCGCGTAGCTCCGTTGCCGAGTTTGCAGCCGCACGCGATCGAGTCTTGGCCCTGTTTCCTGATCTTGCGGGTCGCCTTAACGGACTTGCCGGCACACTCAGCGGGGGTCAACGACAGATGTTGGCAATCGGCTGCGCGTTGATGCCTAGTCCCACAGCTTTGCTGCTCGATGAGCCATCGGCTGGGCTATCGCCGCGTTATGTTGCCGAGATGCTCGACGCCGTTCGCATTGTCAACGGGTCCGGGGTCACGGTGCTGATGATCGAACAGAATCTCGTCGAAGCCGTTCGCGTGTCGCATGACATGGTGTTGCTGGTCGGTGGCGAAGTCAAAGGACTGTGGCTGGCGCCAGAGTTTCTCGACGATCCAAAAGTCACAAGCCTTTTCCTTGGCGGCGTGCAACATGACACAGCCACCTATCCGACCAGGGAGGGCGCGCATGGCACAAGCACTCCTTAACGGACTTGTCTCCGGCTTGCTGATTGCCCTGCCGGCAATCGCGTTGTCGCTGACCTACGGCGTGCTCAATTTTCCTAACTTTGCCATCGGTGCAATGATCACGGCAGGCGCCTACCTCACTTATTTCTTCAATGTTGGGCTGGGCCTGCCTCTAGTGGCCGCAGCGCTCCTTGGCTGTCTCGCACTGGCGCTTGTTGCGGTCGTAGTGCAGCACCTCGTTTACCGCCCGATCGGCACGGACGATCACATAACGTTGCTGGTTGGATCGATGGGCGTTGCATTCGTTCTGGAAAACCTCGTGCGCTTCGTCTACGGCGCCGAGGTACGAACTTTAGCGTTGTCCGTCGCGCGCCCGATGGTGTGGCACGGGCTACGGTTCAATCAAGAGCAACTCATCATTGCCGTAGTAACCGTCTCCGCAATGGCCGCCATTGCTCTTGTGCTCAAGCGCACCGCGCTCGGGCGGGCAATGCGCGCAATCTCCGATAATCCAGCACTGGCGGAAGTTCGCGGCATCAGACGTCACCGCATTGTCGACTGGACTTGGGGCTTGTCGGGCGTGTTAACGGCACTAGCCGGGCTGCTAATCGCTATGGACACTACGGTGGAGCCTTTGGTCGGCGCCAACTATCTCGTCTCGATCTTCGCGGCGGCAGTCGTTGGCGGCATTGGCAACCCGTTTGGCGCCATGGCAGGCGGATTAATCATCGGCATTGTCGAGGAATTGTCGACGCTTGTGTTGCCGACGACCTACCGGCAGGGTGTGAGCTTCATCGTACTTGCGCTGGTGCTCTTCCTGCGGCCCAGCGGTCTTTTGGGAACGGCGAGGATCAAACGATGACCGGTTATCTGGTTTCGATCCTCACGTTCGTTGTGCTTGCGGCGATGTTAGGCTTGGCGCTCAATATCCAGTGGGGGCAGGCCGGCATGG
>JANNRP010000240.1:0-10642 GCA_031401535.1 Hyphomicrobiaceae bacterium
GGGTGTAAGTGCCAGGATGACCGCAGTCAAGGCTTTCAACGCAGACAATCGCACGCGGACCCGATGTTGTTGTCCAACAATGGCGGCAAAATGAAGCCGACATAGATTTGACCAAAACCGCACCTATCGCGGCGACTTGACGGGGCGCTGATCAACCGATCCATATGTTTGGATCGGCGTGCCGAAAGTATCAGGGGCAAAGTTCTGTAATGCTCAGCAGATCCAGTTGCATGACCAATTTAGCGTTAACGGTTGTCAGTGCCGCAATGGCGCAGCCATTGTACGCGGAAGCGAACCAAACGTGGCCCGCGCAGGTTTCGGCCACCTATGCGATGAGCTTCACCGGTTTCGGCGAGATTGGGAAATTCAACTTCCAGGCCCAGATTGAAGGCAAAGCATATACGGTTGCTGGCAATGCCGACATCAAGCTGCCGTTGATTTATAAATGGGCTAGCAAGCTCACCGGCAGCGGCACGCTGCAAGGCGATGAGCCGAAGCCAGCCGCCTATCACTTCAACAGCCAGGGCAAGCCCCTCATTGGTTCACAAAAAACCAACAGCATCAGTATGATGTTTCGCGATGGTGCCGTTACCAGTGTAAATATCGTGCCGCCGAGTTCGCCTGGCGGCGAAGGTTACGTGCCGCTGCGCCAGGAGCATCTGAAAGATGCGCTGGACCCATTGACGGCCGTCATCATGTCGTCGCGCGTCAAGGGTGCTAGCCCCTGTAGCCGACGCATCCCGATGTTCGATGGCAAACAACGGTTCGATCTTTTGATGTCGTCCGTCGGTCAGCAGCGGGTGAAGGAGGTGCGGCCGAGCGGGCAACCCGCCGTCGGCTACATCTGCCGCGTCCGCTATGTCCCGATTGCCGGCTATAAGAATAACGATAGTACGCGGGAAATGATCGCCAACACGAACATTGAGGTCGCGCTGCGCCCGATACCCAGCGCAAACCTTTTCGTGCCCTATCGGATCTCCGTGCCGACCAAAATCGGCACTGCGACAATGGTGCTGCAACGCATGGAAATCATGTTGCCAGGGCAGAAACAAATCGCGTTGGTGCATTGATCATCGGCTTTTCGCGCTTGATCTGCAGGCTCAGTCCTGCGATGCCAGCGGGGCCAGACGCGTAAATAAGGCCTGAAGTCCAATGTCGACGAACAACGACGCACGTAGCCGCAATGTCACGGCGGTACTTGGTCCAACCAATACCGGAAAGACCCACCTCGCGATCGAGCGAATGTTGGGACACGAATCCGGGTTGATTGGCTTGCCACTGCGGCTGCTGGCGCGTGAGGTCTATGACAAGATCGTTGCCCGCGTTGGCGTCGACAAGGTTGCCCTTATCACCGGCGAAGAGAAGATCAAGCCGGACAATCCGCGTTATTCGGTCTGCACCGTTGAGGCCATGCCGCGCGAGATCTCAGCTGATTTCGTGGCGATCGACGAAGTGCAGCTCGCCGCCGACCCCGAGCGCGGCCATGTCTTCACCGATCGACTGCTACATGCCCGCGGGCGCCAGGAAACACTATTGCTCGGCGCGGGCACCATGCGCGACGTGATTGCCGATATCGTGCCGGGCGCAAACTTTATTTCGCGTCCGCGTTTGTCAAAACTGGCTTACTCGGGCCAGAAGAAAATCACGCGACTGCCGGGGCGCACCGCAATCGTCGCTTTTTCGGCCAACGAAGTCTACGCCATCGCTGAATTGATCCGCCGTCAACAGGGCGGCGCGGCCGTCGTGCTTGGGGGTCTGTCGCCGCGCACCCGAAATGCCCAGGTGGCGCTCTATCAATCGGGCGACGTCGACTACCTCGTCGCCACCGATGCCATCGGTATGGGCCTCAATCTGAACGTCGAGCACGTTGCGTTGGCCGGCATCCGCAAGTTCGACGGGCAGAACCACCGCATGTTGACGCCAGCGGAACTGGCCCAGATCGCAGGTCGTGCTGGCCGGCACATGCACGACGGCACCTTCGGTGTCACCGGCGACGTCGAGCCGTTCGACAACGATCTTGTCGAATGCCTTGAAAACCACACGTTCGAACCACTGAAACTGCTGCAGTGGCGGTCACGGTCGCTAGATTTCTCATCGCTCGATGGCCTGCGTGAGAGCCTGCGGCAGATGCCGCGTGAGGGTCGGCTCGTTCGCGCCCGAATGGCCGATGACGTGATGGCGCTGGAAACAGTAAGCAACGACCGTGAAATTGCCGAACTGGCGGTAGGCCCGGCTGCCGTCGCGACGCTGTGGGAGGTCTGCCAAGTCCCAGATTATCGCAAGATCTCTACTCAGAACCATGCCGAGTTGGTGGCGACGCTTTACAAGTCGGTGATGACCGGCTCGCAGAAGATCGATGAGGATTGGTTCGCCAAGCAAGTTGCGTTCTCCGACCGCACGGATGGCGATATCGATACGATCTCGACCCGTATCGCCCATATCCGCACCTGGACCTTCGTCTCGAATCGACCGAACTGGCTCCGCGATCCCGCGCATTGGCAGCAGCGCACGCGCGCCATCGAGGATGCATTGTCGGATGCAATGCACGAGCTTTTGACTGCACGCTTTGTCGACGCCAAGACCAGCGCCCTGATGAAAGGAATGCGCGAGAAGGATGAGCTGGCCGCCACCATTGCCGACGACGGCGCGATCCAGGTGGAAAATCATTCCATCGGTCGATTGCGCGGTTTCCGCTTTACGCCCGATCCACAGGGCGAGGGTGTGCACGGCAAGGCCTCGCGCAATGCCGCGGCGCAGGTTTTATCGAAGGAACTGGCGATGCGTGCCCGTCGAGTCGCATCTGCCAAACCGGACGCCTTCAAGCTCGCACGCAACTGCCGAATTCTGTGGCGCGATGAAGAGATAGCGCGCCTGGAGCCCGGCGAAGATCCGCTCAAGCCCCAGGTGATCCTGCTGGTCGACGAGCATTTGCAGGGACCGGACAAAGAGAAGGTGCAGGATCGGCTCAATACCTGGATGGCCGAGACGATCGCCACCCGCTTGAAGCCGCTGGTCGACATCGCCAAAGCCGAGGATGTGACCGGTCTTGCCCGGGGTATCGCCTATCGGTTGACCGAAAACTTCGGTGTGCTGAAGCGGGAGAGCATCGCCGATGAAATGAAATCACTCGATCAGGCGGGCCGCGCACAGTTGCGCAAGTACGGCGTCCGCTTCGGTGCCTTCAACATTTATTTCCCGTTGTTGCTTAAGCCCGCCGCTGGCGAGCTGCGCATGGTTCTGTGGCTGTTGAAGAGTGCCGCGGCCCACGACCTCAACATCGATCAACCACCAGAACCACCACGTCCGGGCTTGACCTCGGTGTTGGTCGACAAGGCGTTACCTGAGCCATTCTACCGGGCGTGCGGCTATCATGCCTGCGGCCCCCGCGCGGTTCGCATGGATATTCTTGAGCGGTTGGCTGATCTGATCAGGCCGCTGTTGGCCTGGAAAGCGCCGGCCGACAATCCGTCGGCCACGCCGCCCAAAGGCTCGACCGGAGACGGTTCGTTCATCGTCATCCCCGAGATGATGTCGATCCTGGGTTGTTCGCCGGAGGAACTAGCCGAAGTTTTGCGTACACTTGGCTTCGCCAATGAAATGCGGCCGAAGAAGATCTTCGTACCCAAGCCAGCTGCGCCCGTTGTGGCATCCGAACCGGTCGTCGAGTCGGGAGATGCGACTGTCACGGTTGAAATGCCGCAATCGGACGCCATCGCGGATTTTGCTGTGGCTGAACCAGCGACAGCAGAGTTGGTAGAGCCTCTGCCGACTGAACCGACCCCGCCACAAGACGCCACTCCGCAAAGTGAAATCTTGCCAATGGCCGATGCCGAGGTAACCGCAGCGACCGAGACACCGGCAGTTGATGCGGCGGCACCGACTGTCGAGGAGCCGGTGCTGCACGAGGTCTGGCGCCCACGCCGCCGTGGCCGTGAAGGCAACCGGCCCGAGCGCACCCAGCGCGCACGGCGGCCCAAATCCGAGACCGAAGCAAACACTCCCACTCCCAAGGACGCCGCCAAGCGAGAGCGTGGTGGCTGGCGCAGCAGGCTGGATCGGCCGCAGGACAATGCTGCAACCGTGGTATCAGCGGACGGGTCGGCGACTGCATCGACCGACGGCGCTGCAACTGCCGATATAGCCAAATCCCGCCGCGCCGACAGCAAACCAGATCGCGGCTATCGTGCCCGCCCAGATGCTGCGCCCCATGATACGGCTGGCGGCAATGGCAAATCGGATCGCCCGGGACGCGACAAGGAACAGCAGGCGCCCAAGCGCGATGGCTTCCGCAGCGATCCTCCCCGCAAGGACCGGCCGCAATCCGATCGGGGGTTCTCAGCGAAAGGCCGTCCCGAGCAGGGGCGGCGTGATCGAGATGAACGCCGCACACCAATGACTGTTATTTCTTCGGCGCCCGCGCCCAAGAAAGGTGCTGTGGACCCAGATTCACCATTCGCCAAACTGATGGCGCTTCGCGAGGCGATGGCCAAACCCAATCAGGATCCGGCGAAGTCATGACGGGGGATGACGACAGTCCCGTCGTCGTCCTGGCGAAGCAGCGCATCGACAAGTGGCTGTGGTTTACCCGCGTCGTCAAATCTCGCACGATGGCTGCTGCGCTCGTCACCGAAGGCCGCGTCCGCATAAATCGGGAACGCATAGACAAGCCCAGTGTTACTGTGACGGTTGGTGATGTGATCACTGTCACGGCGCACCAGCGCGTGCGGGTACTTAAAGTTCTAGCACCTGGCGTCAAGCGCGGATCAGCCTTGCAAGCGGCTACCTTGTTTGACGATCTGACCCCGCCGCCACCGCCTCTTGACAGCATCCCACAGATTGCAGCGGCACCTGAACGCGAGGCTGGCTCCGGTCGACCGACTAAGCGCGAGCGCCGCGAGTTAGAAAAGTTCAAACGCGGCGGCAATCCGTGATCGTGTTCAGCATGTGGCAAGCACGCCTGCGTTCGGGCGTTGACGAACCGCCGCGTCTATTGCAACAACTCACCATTACCCGACACCACGCGCGAATTCGGCCGGGCGATCACCAACGTTTGGAACACACGCATGACCTTCGTCGTCACTGATAGCTGCATCAAGTGCAAATTCACGGATTGCGTGGAAGTTTGCCCGGTCGATTGTTTCTATGAAGGCGAAAACATGCTCGTCATTCATCCCGACGAATGTATCGATTGCGGCGTGTGCGAGCCCGAATGCCCCGTAGAGGCCATCAAACCTGACACTGAAAAAGGCATCGAGAAGTGGCTTGAGGTCAATCGCATCTATGCCGATCAGTGGCCGGTACTGACGTCCAAAAAAGACGCGCCCGAAGACGCCGATAAGTACCGGGACGAGAAGAACAAGTTCGATGCATACTTCTCAGAGAAGCCTGGTTCAGGTGATTAACCAGCACGCAAGCGCGTTAACTAAAAAAATATTGCCTTGCTGTGAACTTTGATCATTCCATGCATGCCTTGGTGATTCGGCGTTTTTGGCTGCCTCAAGGACAAAAAATTAGCCATTAATTTTTAGCGCGCTGGCACTGACTTGTGCCACGGCCCTTCTTTTTCCATGAAGTTTGTGTTACTTGTGCCTCAGTCAGAAACCACGGGGGCAGGTTAGTACCGCAAGATCAGCAAACATGCAGGTCTTAGCGGGCCAGTAGGCGTGTCTGTTGTGCCAAATCGATGAACGTTGCGGGCAAAATTGCCAGCTACGGCGACACTGGTGGTCGTCAAATCATTGGCTGCGGTTGGGTCGGCGTTCTGGAGCTCTTGCGATTACGTTGTGCCGACATTTCGAGGTTGTTTGCAGGAATTACGTTTTGTCTACTCCATACGTTCCGTTGCACTTGAGACGTTGAGTTGGTCGTCCATACCGGCTTGGTTCCAGTGATCGCACTGGCGCCATTGAATGCGTGACACGAGAGAGTGAGCTAACGCCTATGCCCCAGCAGAAAAAAACTCTTCAAAAAACAAAGACCACAGGGCGCCCTGTGTCGCGATCGGCTACGAAGCCAGTCAGCAGTAAAAGCAAAACGATAAAGTCTGCAAAGACCGTCACTAAGGGCAAATTAAGTGTGCCGCAATCAAAAAAAGCGGCAGCGGCCAAAGCCAAACCGATCGCGCAACGTACAAGTATTCACAAAGCGGCTGCCGCAGCGCTGCAGACCAAGCGCGCAGCTGTTCAAGTCGTGGCGGCCAAGGCTAAAGTAGCGGCTGCAAAGGTCGTAGCTGCGACAAAGACAGCAGCTAAGAAGCCCGCAGCGCCGGTCATCGTTGCAAAGCCAGCCAAAATAAATGTTGCAGCACTTGTTGCGGCGGCACTGCCTAAGGCACCAGTCGCAGCAGCAAAGAGCGTGCCCGCAGCGGTTGCCAAACAATCCACTCAGCGCATCACCGCTCCGGTCGCACCCAAAATCGCGCCTGTAGATCCAAGGGTTGCGGCCGCCGCAGCGGCAGCTGCTATTGCTGCAAAGAAGCCAGTTAGTGCACGGCACGGCTTCAAGCCGAATGAGTTCATCGTTTACCCGGCGCACGGCGTGGGCCGGATCGTCGGTATCGAGGAGCAGGAAATTGCCGGAATGACACTCGAGCTATTCGTCATCACGTTCGAAAAGGACAAAATGACGTTACGCGTCCCGACCGGCAAACTGCAGAGCGTTGGAATGCGCAAGCTAGCGGATGAAAGCATCGTCAAGCGGGCGATGGAAACCTTGAAAGGGCGCGCTCGCGTCAAGCGCACCATGTGGAGCCGTCGCGCACAGGAGTACGAAGCTAAGATTAATTCCGGCGACCTGATCTCGATAGCAGAAGTGGTGCGCGACCTTTACCGGTCCGAGACTCAGCCGGAGCAGTCATATTCTGAGCGCCAACTGTACGAGGCGGCACTCGATCGGATGGCTAGAGAGATTGCGGCCGTTGACAAGATCGACGAGCGTGGCGCCGTGCAACGTATCACCGAAGTGCTCTCGAAGAGCGCCAAGGGACGGCGCGCCGCCGAGGAAGCAGCCATTGTCGAAGACGACACCGGTGCTGCATTCAAAGCTGCTTGATCGTTGATCTCATCCGCCTACCACTACAGCGCCTTCTCGACACCGTCACCGGTCGTTGGGTTGGCGCTGCGCTTTTTGTGCATGACAGACCATGACAATCCAGCACCTACTGGGGCGCTGGCACACCATTGTCTGTCGTCTGTGCAGCCACTTTACGCCGCGACCGCCTGGTTGGTCGCGTTTCAGGTTCTGGTTCAGCCAACACTACCGCCACGTCCGGTTCAAGAACCTGGATTTGGCTGGCGTCGGTGACATCGATTGTCGGACCCTGGCGCCGCTCGATCCACCCACGCACCACCAGGCGTTGGCCGGTAAACGCCTCTGGCCGTAAGCCTTTTGCCTCCAGTTGCCTCTTCTGCTGCGCCTTGAGTGCGAGCGTGAAATCGTGTGACTTGTCTACCCCGAAGTGTAGCAGCAGCACGGTCTTGGTTTGTACGACCGACACGACCTCACCCTCCACCAGTTGGTATGTGCTGCGCAGCCGCATGAGTTCGGAGGTACGGTCAGCGCCGCGCGTCTGATAAGCGGCGTGTCGCCACAACCCCAGAGCCTCGCTGCGCGCCAGTGCCTCGTGCGCGGTCAACTCAGTCGAACATGCAACGGCGTCACCTAGAACGTAGGCGCGAGCATTGCCGGTTGCCAGCATCCGCGCCTGCACCCACACACGTTCGCCATCGATATCGACGAACACGTGCGCCATCATGCGGCCATAGCGATCGGTGCGGCGGCCTGAAAACGCCAGCTCGACCGATTTGCCGAGCACAAGCTGTTCAAGCACGGCATGTGCCTCCCGTGCCGGGGGCCAGAAGGAAAGATCCAGCGTTTGATCGGGTGGGCGCGGTCCAAGCGCGCCAGACAACCGAACCTCGGCGCCGTCGTCGAGTTTCAAAGTGTCGGCGTCGATCACACCGGACACGGCGCGGCGCGGCCCAGGCTCAAGTGCGCACACGCCCGTGGGGCGAGGTATCGCCTGACCCGCTGCACTAGGATCGCGAGCGTGGGCGACCTCATTGGCCAATACGCTCGCAAACCCGATCATCGCGACAGGCAGCAACGATAAAGCCACTCGTAGTTTGCTCATCACCACGCCGCCACTCGGTCGATACTGTCGTTGACTATCGTTCAAGGCCGAATCCGGCAGAGTGTCCCGCTAGTAATGTACCTAGTTGTCGAGGCGCGTGAGCCCATCGGGCAAAGCGACTTGCAGGCGGCGGCGCACGAAGCTACACGGATGATGCAAACGTCCAGCCTCACCGCGAGCACTTACCCATGATCGAGCTACTCGGTTTCATCAGCTACCTAATCACGCTCTATACCTACGTGGTCATCGCGGCCGTTGTCCTGAGTTGGTTGATCAATTTCAACGTCGTCAACTTCTCAAATCCGTTCGTTCGTTCGTTCGCCCAAGCCATCGCAGCCGTGACCGAGCCGTTGTTAGGGCCCATCCGGCGCGCGCTTCCAAACCTCAGCGGCCTCGATCTTTCACCGATCGTGTTGCTGCTGATCTGCTACTTCGTGCAGAGCGTTGTGCTCCCCAACATTGCCAAGCTCTTGGTATGAGCGTGGCGGCCAGCCCCTGGCGCGTTACGGCCGACGGGATCGCCCTTCGGGTACGCGTCACCCCAAAATCATCGAGGGACTTTGTACACGGTACACGAGAAACCGCTGATGGCCCGGCCGTTCAGGTCCATGTGCGCGCTGCGCCCTCCGATGGCGAAGCCAATATCGCAACGGGCTTGGCAATCGCCAACTGGCTCGGTCTGCCGCGCGGCAAAGTCTCGGTGGTTGGCGGCCACAAATCGCGCGTCAAGTTCATCGAGATCCGAGGGAAACCCAACGACATTGAAAAACGACTGGAGCATAGCGTTTTAGCTTTTTCTCAATTGGCCCAATCGGAACTCTACGACCATGACGACAGCCAAAATCATTGATGGCAAGGCGATTGCAGCACAGGTCCGCGCCCAAGTTGCTGCTGGCGTGGCGACGCTCAAGCGCCAACGTGGCGTGGTGGCCGGATTGGCCGTCGTCATCGTTGGTCAAGATCCGGCCAGTCAAGTCTACGTGCGCGCAAAGGGCCGGGCGACGACCGAAGCGGGCATGCGGTCGTTCGAGCACAAATTACCGGCCAACGTTACCGAATTGACGTTGCTGGAACTGGTTGGCGATCTCAACCGCGCCGACGACGTTCATGGCATCCTCGTGCAGCTACCGTTGCCAAAACATATCGACGCGGCCAAAGTTATCGAGGCGATCGACCCTGACAAGGATGTCGATGGCTTTCATCCTGTCAACGTCGGCCGTTTGTCGATCGGTGCGCGTGCGCTGGTGCCATGCACGCCGTCAGGTTGTCTGATCCTTGCCCGCTCCGTCAAAGTCGATCTTGAAGGCCTCGATGCCGTGGTCATCGGCCGCTCCAATATCGTCGGCAAGCCGATGGCACAACTACTGCTGGCAGCAGGCTGCACCGTGACCGTGGCGCATTCGCGGACCCGTGACTTGGCCGCGACCGTGCGTCGCGCCGATCTCGTGGTGGCGGCAGTTGGTCGCGCCAATTTCGTCAGGGGCGATTGGATCAAGTCAGGCGCAATTGTGATCGACGTCGGAATTAACCGTGTCACTGCCGCGGACGGTACCAGCCGCCTGATCGGCGATGTGGCGTTCGATGAGGCACTACCAATTGCAAGTGCGATAACGCCAGTGCCGGGCGGTGTGGGCCCCATGACCATTGCTTGCTTACTGCAAAACACACTCGAAGCCGCTCGGATGCAAACCGAGGACGGCGGCGAAACGGCGTGAGTCGTGGGGCCAGTGTCGCATCTTGTTGTCAGGCAGGCTCCGCTCCGCCATATAACGCAGTATGATAACAAAGGCGTCGACAACTGATGTCATTACGTTCCGCAAAATGAACGGCCTCGGCAACGAGATCGTCGTGGTGGATCTGCGCGGATCGAAGCACACGATCACGGCGGGTGAGGCAAAGGCCATGGCGGCGGCCCCGCTGTCGCGGTTCGACCAGATGATGGTACTGCATGATCCACGTACGCCCGGCACCGAAGCCTATGTGCGGATCTACAATACCGATGGTTCGCTCGCCGAAGCCTGCGGTAATGGTACGCGCTGCATGGCGTGGCTGACAGCGCAGGCGACGGGCCGCCAGCGGCTCAAATTCGAGACGTCGCCGGGCGTGCTCGACGTCACGGTAGCGAATCAGGACCACATCACGGTCGACATGGGGCAGCCGCGGTTTGCTTGGAACGAAATCCCGTTGGCCGAGCCGTTCCACGACACGACGCGCATCGAACTGCAGATCGGACCGATCGACAAGCCGCTGCTGCATTCGCCGTCCGTGGTCAATATCGGCAATCCACATGCCGTGTTCTGGGTCGACGACGTTATGGCCTATGATCTCGGGCGCAGCGGGCCACTGCTGGAGAACCACCCAATATTTCCTGATCGGGCCAATATTTCACTCGCTGCAGTCACGTCGCGCACCTCGATTACACTGCGGACCTGGGAACGCGGCGTTGGGCTTACGCAGGCATGCGGATCGGCAGCCTGCGCAGGTGCCGTACTCGGTGCCAAGACCAATCGG
>JANNRP010000241.1:0-5030 GCA_031401535.1 Hyphomicrobiaceae bacterium
TGGCTACACGCAGGAGAAGCTCAGTGAAGTCATTGGCAAGAGCCGTAGCCACCTCGCTAATACGATGCGGCTTTTGCGGTTACCAGATCTGGTGCGAGAATTGATCCGTTCCGGCAAGCTGAGTTCTGGTCATGGCCGTGCGCTCGTCGGTCGGGACGATGCCGAAGAGTTGGCTGAACGCATTGTGATGCAGGATCTGTCGGTGCGAGACGTCGAGGCGCTGGTACAGGCTGGTGGCGCGGCGACTGATCCAGCGGGCGCAATGCGCAGGGTGCGGGAGAAGGATCCTGACACGCGCGCGTTCGAGAAGGACCTATCGGATATTCTCGGGCTGAAGGTCGAGATCAAGCGCGGGTCCGGCGAAAGCGGTATGCTCTTGATCAAGTACGGTAACTTCGATCAACTTGATTACATCCGCATGCGCGTCGCTGGCGGTCCAACCGGTTGACAAGCGACTGAGTAATGCTGACGTTTGCTGGCAGCCTAGTCGATTGACTGGGCTGTTTGCGTGTCCGGTCAACGAAGCACAAGAGCCTACATAGGGTGCAGTGATGGGTGATGATGTGATGGTCCGCTTGGCGACGCTGATCTCATCTCGGCGTTTGGCCTTGGCCGACAATTCCTACACGCGCCAGCTGTTGGATGCCGGTCCAGAAAAGTGCGCGCGCAAGCTAGGGGAAGAAGCGATTGAGACGGTGATCGCCGGTATCGGTAACGATCCGGCCGCATTGAAAGCCGAAGCTGCCGATTTGATTTATCATCTGTTGGTTCTGCTGGAGGTGCGTTCGATCGCTCTTCTGGATGTCTTGCAAATCCTCGAAGCTCGCATGGGAACGTCAGGGTTGGCTGAAAAAGCAGCGCGCTCAAAGAACTAACTGAGCCCGGTCAAGGACATCGAAGGATGGCGATCTACGAACTAAAGGCGATGCCGGACGAACCTGCTCCCGTCGAGGCGACTGCGTTGCAGTTTTCGCCGTATCGGTTGTTCAGTCGCGACGAGTGGGCGCGCTTGCGGGCCGACACCCCAATGACGCTGGTAGAGCGCGATCTCGAGCAACTGTCCGGTTTGATGGATGGCTTGTCGCTGCAGGAGATCGAGGAGATCTACCTGCCGATGTCGCGACTAATAAACCTCTACGTGCTCGGCGCCCAAGAACTTCATAGCGTGTCTTCGCGGTTCCTCAACCGAAAGGATCGCAGGGTTCCGTTTATTATAGGCATCGCCGGTTCGGTGGCAGTCGGAAAAAGTACGACAGCACGTGCGCTCCGGGCGCTGCTGGCGCGATGGCCAGATCATCCGCGCGTCGATCTTGTGACAACAGATGGTTTTCTCTTGCCGAATGCCGAACTCGAACGACGTGGCATCATGAACCGGAAGGGGTTTCCGGAAAGCTTCGATACCACACGACTGCTGAATTTCCTGGGAGATGTTAAATCCGGTCGGGACTTTGCGGAAGCTCCCCTCTATTCGCATTTCCGGTACGACATCATCCCGAACCAAAAGGTGGTTGTCGAACGACCCGATATCTTGATCGTCGAGGGACTAAATGTGCTGCAGCCAGCCCGACTGCCAAAGGGGGGCGAGGGAATACCCTTCGTCTCTGATTTCTTTGACTTTTCGATCTATATTGATGCTGATCCAAAGATCATTGAACAATGGTATGTTGCGCGCTTCCTCAAGCTCCGCAGCACAGCGTTTCGCGATCCTGGCGCCTACTTTCATCGCTATGCGAGTTTAACGATCGAAGAGGCCGAGGGGCGGGCGCTAGAAATTTGGCAGACGATCAACTTGAGGAATCTGGAGGAAAATATTCTCCCTACCCGTCGCCGGGCTCGACTTATTCTCCGCAAGGGGGCGGACCATAAGGTGGAAAACGTTGCTCTGCGGAAGCTTTAGAAGAAAGGCCGCCGTTCCTGGTGGGCGGCGACCTTTGAGGTGTGCTTACTTTTGGTCTGCCTGTCGACTGGCCGGTGCGGCTGGGCAATGGAGCGCAACGTTCGGTCAAAGCTACTCTAGGATGACGTTTTCGCTGGTGTCCTGATCGATGGCCACGTTCGCGGAGAGGCCGTTGAGGCTTGAAACGAATGGGGCCACGGAGGATATCAGCATATTCAGTGAGTGAGACGCGACCCTGGGGATGGGGCAGCCACACTCAGCATGAATTCTGTAAATTCGATCTGTTGGCGCAGAAAATCGCGAACTGAAGGCAATCGAAAAACACTTTGAACGATGACGATCTGCTGTTCGAATAGCGCAGTGGCCGCAGTTAAACCGAAGCCCAACAAGGCTGCCGCAGCGCCGTGATCACGCTGGGTCGGCCCCAGTGCCGCGGCTGCGCCCAATGGTGCGAACGACTTTTCGGGTGAAACGTCAGCCTTCAGTGTCGACTCGCTATTCTTGAGAGGAGCGGCACGAACGGCTGTGTTGGCGTCGGCGCGGACTGATCTCGGGCTAGTTGTATTACTCACCAATACGGGATTGCTCTGGACCAAATGGAATTTGTCTCTGAGGCGCCGAATAGTCGATGGGTCTGTAACACCGATCGCCTTGATTGCTGTTGTCGGCTTTAGCAGCGGATCGGCATGCAGACGACGAGCAATTTCTCTCAACTTTAGCTCATCGTTTATGCCCGAGCCTTTTGGGCGCCCGCGCTGTATTTTATTTGCAGTCATGGCTATATATCCTGCGAAGCGAATCGACGATATTCACTGTGCGCGGGAAGTGACTGTTATTCCAGAGAGAAAAATCAGCTTATTGAGAGAATAAAGCTAGTTGTAGAGGTAAAAGTGATAAATATGCAGTAATGCAGTCATAAAACACTATACAACTCACCAATACTGGTGAGTAGGCCAGTCAACAATCAGTTCAAACCACGCACTCTTGCCAATGTTGCCAATGGTGTTTGAGGGCGGGCACCAATATGGCTGATGATTTCTGCCGCAGCGAGCGCACCTAGGCGACCGCAGGTCTCGAGATCTCGGCCCTTGGCGATTCCAAACAGGAAGCCAGCGGCGTAAAGATCACCGGCGCCAGTGGTATCGATAACTTTCTCGATCACGTCTGCAGGCACGTTGACAACCTGCCCGCCCGAGACAATTGTCGCGCCTTGAGCGCTGCGTGTCAGAATGGCCAAGCCACAGTCACGGGCCACTCGTCGGCTGGCGTCGTCGAAGGATGCAGTCTCGTACAGCGACGTGATTTCGGATTGGTTGGCGAACAGAATATCAACCTTGCTTTTGATAAAACTCATTAATTCGCTGCGGTGCCTATCTACACAAAAGGCATCCGACAATGTTAAGGCGACCTTCCGGCCCGCTCCCTGGGCGATGTCTGCTGCCTGTGCGAACGCGGCCTTCGCTTCGGGGAGATCGAACAGATAACCCTCCAGATAGACGATGGAAGCGGAGCTGATTGTCGCCGTATCGAGTTCAGCGGCGGTGAGTTCCGGACTGACGCCCAAAAAAGTGTTCATGGTCCGCTCGCCGTCTGGCGTAACCAGGATCAATGATCGGGCCGTCGGTGCACCACCTTGGGAGGCAGTGGTTGCAAAGTGCACACCGGCAGCCTTGATGTCGTGTGCGAAGATACGGCCGAATTCGTCGTTCGCGACCTTACCAATGAATGCCGAACGTCCTCCAAGGGATGCCACCCCAACCATGGTGTTGGCAGCCGAGCCGCCAGAGATTTCCACTCCGGGGCCCATGTCGTTATAAAGGGTGACGATCGTGTCGGCGTCGACCAAGCGCATGCTACCTTTGGCAGCTTGGTGTCGGGCTAGGAATGCCTCATCACAGCGGCCAATGATGTCGACAATGGCGTTGCCTATCGCGCAAACATCGAATTGTGGGGCGGTCATGAGAAATCCTTGGATGTGTCAATTTGTTTAGGTTCGCGATGGGAGCCCTGTCGCTAGCACTATCTTTGAGAGGTGGGCAACTCGCTGGTCGACGGGCAGCGCCTTTACCGTGCGATTTGCCTGTGATACCGGAATCCATGAGTGGTTTGTGGGAGGCATTTCGTAGTTGTCACAGGGGCCGAATATGGCAGGTACAAATTCTGGCCGTAATAGTGCTTTGGATATTCCAAGCAATGACCTGCAGCCGAACTTAGATTTAACCGAGGCATTGACTTGGCTTGAGGAGTTCAAGCGCCGCCACGGCCGACCGCTTCGTGTTCTCCACGTCGGAAATATTGCCAGCAATGGCTATTTAAACGCGAAGTTTTTGCGCCGTTATGGAGTTGAAGCGGATGTAGTTTCCCGCGACTACTACCATGTGATGGCAGTGCCGGAGTGGGAAGATCTTGACATCAAGCAATCGCATATTGACGATAACGCGCCAAAGTTTGCGGCTAGCGATCTCGAATCCTACGCACGTCCGGATTGGTTCATTAACGGGCCGATAGCAAGCTGTGCGGAACTGATCGACGATAGATACCTGCGTCTGGCCACAGCCGCAACTAGCCACGAGGGGGCGTCCGTTGGTGGCGAAGGGGCAACGTTGGGAAAGCGGCCATTGGTTGTGACAAGGCTGATAATGGCAGTTGAGAAAGTGGCTGGTCAACGTGCCAGCAGGGCGGTAGGTCTTGCGATCGCCGATCCGCGGCTGTTTGCTCAGCGACTGGATAATCGGTTCTGGCCGGGCTGGAAGTTTGCCCAGAGAGCTTATCAATTTTGTGTCACCACCGCCCAACCGCCGGGGAAACCGAATATCGTCGCCGGTGAGCAGGCAGTGGGGCCCGTTGTCGCTAACGACCCGGTGGCCGATACCATTGCAAAGTTCAATGAATGTTTTCCGGACCGGCCTGACCGATTGACTGCTGATGACATTGTCCCATATCTGCCGAATGATCCCTACTTCAAGCGAATGTTCCATCACTACGATATAATACAGGGTTATTCGACAGAGCCGATCTACAACATGCTTGCTGGAACACGGCCGTACGTAGCATTCGAGCATGGTACGCTGCGCAGTTTCACAATAACAGATAACGCCATTTCCAGACTAACGTCTTTGGCGTATAATCAGTC
>JANNRP010000242.1:0-2317 GCA_031401535.1 Hyphomicrobiaceae bacterium
GCCGAGCCCTTCGGAGCGGTGGTTGCCGGAGCAGCGGAACCCTTCGGAGCTTCGACCTTCTTGGCATCCTTCTTCGGTGCCGGCGGCGACTTCTTGCAGTAGGCAGCCTGAACCTTGCCGGTTGCCTTGTTCGCCTTCGTCGGAACGACGTAGGTGCACTCGGTATTCACCTTGCAAGCCGCTTCATCGAGACCCTTACAGGCCGATGCAGCCTTCTTGACCTCAGGCGCCTTGGCAGCAGTGGCCGGAGCCTTAGCAGCCGGGGCAGGAGGCGTTGCGGTCGTAGCCGGCGCCTTGGGAGCCGGTGCCAACTGAGCACTTGCTGTCGCAACGAACAATCCGAGCGAGGCGGTAGCTGCCACAACGCCCAATCCCCAACGAGTCATTTTTTTGTTCACGGCATTCATCTCCAATGGTTGGTGCCGATTCGGACCTTAGCATTGAAAACGGGCGCGAAAACACGGCGCTGTGATGAATAGTTGTTCACAACGCACGAGTCCATGCCAGGGCCTGATCGAGCCGATCATCACCCCAGAAGTGTTCGCCGTCGGGCGTCACAAACGTCGGTGCGCCGAAGATCCCGATGCGGGTTGCTTCAATGGTCTGCGCACGCAGTTTCTGTTTCACGTCTGGAGTAGCAATTGCTGCAAAAAATCGGGCAGAATCAAGGCCAAGGCTGCTGACGGTCTGTTCCAGAACATTCGGGTCGGCGATATCCGCGCCAGTCTGGAACTGGGCCCGGAATAGGGCCGTTGTGAGCTGGGCAATGCACCCCTCGGTTTGACCTGCAATTGCAAGCCGTGCAGCCATAACGCTATGGACCGGAAACACACGAGGCATGTGGAAAACTAATCCGCGTTCGGCGCTCAGGCGCTCCATATCGCGAATCATGTAGCGGCCTTTGGCCGGGTAAAGCTTGAAGGGCGACGTGCTCCAGCCCTGTGCCTGGAAGATCGGTCCGAGCAAAAACGGTCGCCAATCGAGGTCGATACCGGCCTTTGCCGCCATCGCTTCGATGCGCACTGCGCTGAGGTAGGAATAGGAGGATGCGAGGTCGTACCAGAACTGCAATTTCGGCTGGGTCACGGTTGGCACTCGCTTCAGCGGCGGCTTGGATCAGGTCCATTTACTGAAGCGGAAGGCAAAGGGTGTTGCAAGTGGTGCCAGGAGGGGGAGTGCGCGTACTCGGGCCGGACGGGGGGCGACGGGCGATCGAGCGACGGGCAATCTGACACCACTTGCAATCTCTTAGGGGCTTGTAACGGCTTGCTCGGTTGGTCAGTGGTGGGCCTTAATAGGCGCAGAGCCAGACCTTCTCCTGCAAGCGGCGCGACCAGACCCAACCGCAGGGAGCAGCGACGTAAGCGTAGTTGCGGTAGTGGCGATGACCGTAAAGCCCGACATACTTAAAGTGGAGCCCATGGATGCCGTGATGCCGATGACCGGCCTCGGACGGAGTTGCAGTGGCGAGCCCGAGGCCGATGAAGCCTACGGTTGCTAGGACGAGAGCGGTCGTGATCTTACGCGCGGACATTATAAACACTCCAGTTGCGGCCTGGGGGGATGGCCTGGGGTTGGTCTCAGTTTGTTCGGCGTTGATTGGGGTGTTCCCTCTCGTCTGCCTTATCGATATGTCGCGTTGATCCAGAAAAAGGTTCGAACGGGTGACGAAAATTTTCGCAAGCTCTGCATCGCCAATGTTGCGCGTGCCCAGTCGGCACCTATAGTGCGGCCCAGACCCCATGCGACGGACGAGGATGACGATGACGACGAAAGCAGCGGCTAAAGGCAGTAAGGCGATCAAGAAAGTGGTGCTGGCCTATTCGGGCGGGCTCGACACGTCGATCATTCTGAAATGGCTGCAGACCGAGTACGGCTGCGAAGTCGTGACCTTCACCGCCGACCTCGGCCAGGGCGAAGAACTCGGACCGGCACGAGACAAGGCGTTACAACTCGGCATCAAGGCCGAAAACATCTTTATCGAGGATCTGCGCGAAGAGTTCGTCCGCGACTTCGTATTCCCGATGTTCCGCGCCAACGCATTATACGAGGGTGTTTATCTGCTCGGCACATCGATCGCGCGGCCGCTGATCGCCAAGGCGCAGATCGACATCGCGCGCCGGATGGGTGCCGATGCGGTTTGCCACGGCGCCACCGGCAAGGGTAACGATCAGGTACGGTTCGAGTTGAGCTACTACGCGCTCGAACCCGGCATCAAGATCATCGCGCCGTGGCGCGAGTGGGCGTTCAAGGGCCGCGCTGACCTGCTCGATTTCGCCAAGACGCATGGCATCCCGATTGCCAAGGGCAAGGAGAA
>JANNRP010000243.1:0-11833 GCA_031401535.1 Hyphomicrobiaceae bacterium
GCGTCGCATGCGCGTCGTTTCAAGCGCCAGCCACATTGACGTATAGGGCATACACCGATTGGCTCGCCGCCATGAACAGGCGACTGTTGGCGCGACCACCAAAACACAGGTTGGCGCAGCGCTCAGGCAGCGCGATGCGCCCGATCGGCGTCGCATCCGGCGCAAACACCATCACACCGTCAAGTGCCGAATCGCCCATGCCCCAGCCGCACCACAGGTTGCCGTCGGCGTCGCAACGGATGCCATCCGGTGTGCCAGCGCCAGCATCAATGAAGACCCGCGGATTGGCGATGCGGCGACCACCATCGACCACATCGTAGACACGGATTTTACGGTTCGGAGCCCCGCGTGATTCGACGATGTACAGTAACCGTTCGTCCGGTGAAAAACACAGACCGTTTGGCCCCAGGACGTCATCGGCGACGACCGTCGCGGTGCCGGTCGACACATCGATGCGATAGACGCACTGACCAAGCTCGGGCTTTGCTCGGTGCCCTTCATAGTTGCCGAGAATACCGAACGGCGGATCGGTGAACCAGATCGACCCATCGCGTGCAACAACAATGTCATTTGGTGAATTGAGCGGCTTGCCTTCGAATTTGTCCATCAGTACCGTGATCGTACCATCATATTCAGTGCGGGTGATGCGACGGCCACCATGCTCGCACGATATCAGCCGCCCCTGCCGGTCGCGGGTATTTCCATTGGCGAAATTTGATGGCTTGCGGAATATACTGACCGCGCCTGTCTCCTCGTCCCAGCGCATGATCCGATTGTTCGGAATGTCGCTCCACAGCAGGCAGCGCTGATCACCAAACCAAACCGGCCCTTCCGCCCAACGCTGGCCAGTTGCGATGCGTTCCACTGCGGCGAGTTTGATCCAGTAGGCTTCAAAGCGCTTGTCAAGAGCGGTGATCGCCAGATCTGGATAGCGAGTCGCAGGGTGCCACGGATCGGGCAGGGGTTGGATCGGCTGGTCCATATGATCATCTCGCTGAGAGGTTGCGGGCGGTTATCGTCAAGTAATCGGGGCGGGATTAAACAGAGCGAGCGAATTATGCAGCTTCAACGTTTCGCTACACGTTTTGCGGCGCCCACTCGCTACGTCGAGCATCGCGCGAAACAACTCCCAGCCAACGTCCTCGATCGTCGCTGCGCCGGTCGCGATTCGCCCCGCGTCGATGTCCATGAGATCGTGCCAGCGGCGCGCAAGATCGCTGCGGGTCGCGACCTTAATGACCGGGACCGCCGCTAACCCATAGGGCGTGCCGCGGCCGGTAGTGAACACGTGCAGCGTCATGCCAGCAGCAAGTTGCAACGTGCCGCAAACAAAATCACTGGCTGGTGTCGCGGCATAGAGCAACCCCTTGGTCATCGCCCGCTCGCCCGGCGGCACCACGCCTGCGATTGGCGAAGTGCCTGATTTGATGATCGAGCCCATGGCCTTCTCGACGATGTTCGACAAGCCACCCTTCTTGTTGCCAGGCGTCGTATTGGCACTGCGATCGACGCCACCGTGCTCAAGATAGCGATCATACCAGGCCATCTCGGCAACAAGCGCGCGGGCTATCTCCGGCGTGGCGGCACGCGCGGTCAGTTGGGCGATGCCGTCACGCACCTCGGTATTCTCAGAGAACATCACAGTAGCGCCAGCGCGCACCAACAGATCACAGGCGAAACCAAGCGCCGGGTTTGCGGTGACACCCGAGAAGGCGTCCGAACCACCGCACTGCATGCCAACGACCAACGCGGACGCGGGGCAGACTTCGCGACGTCGACGGTTCAACCTCTCCAGATGAACAGTCGCATTCTCCATGATCGATGCGATCATGGCTTCGAAGCCGACGTGCTCCGAATCCTGCAGGGTGACGAGATCAAAGCCCTGCAGCGATGTACCCGTCGGCAGTAGTCGCTCTGGTTGCAATTTTTCGCATCCGAGGCTGACCACCATGGTGCTGCCGCCAAAGTTGGGATTTAGGCTAATGTTGCGCAGCGTCCGGATAGGAATTTCGGCTCCCGGTGCATCAATGGCAACGCCACACCCGTAGATATGTTCGAGCCCAATCACGTCATCGACGTTGGCGTATCGGGGCAGTAGTTCGGCCCTAATGCGGCGCACTGCGTGCTCGACAACACCGGAGACGCATTGCACTGTCGTGCTGATGGCCAGGATGTTGCGTGTGCCGACAGATCCATCAGCGTTGCGAAAACCGTCGAAGGAATAGCCTTCCAGTTTCGACCCCGTCTGAGCACCGCTTGTTGCCATCGGCAGATCATCGAGGCCGGGCGCGTCCGGCATGACCAGCCGCGCCTCGTTGACCCAACTGCCAGCGGGCAGATCGAGCGCCGCGCTGCCAATAGCAACATTGTAGCGCCTCACCGCGGCACCCTTCGCAATATCTGTGAGGGCAACCTTATGGCCCTGAGGTACACGCTCCCGCACCGTGACGCCTGAGACCAGCACCGCGCCTTCGGCAAGGCCGAGGTCATCTACGGCGATGGCAACATTGTCTGCTTCATGCATACGGATGGTAAGTGGAGCGCTCATTTCGCTTGATCCCGCTCTATTCGGCTGGAGGGCTCGGGTTGGGCGTCAATACCAAGCAATGATGCCCCAGTGCGTCGCCACCGATCGTCAAGTGTTGCAGCTTGAAGCGCTCCATCAAATCGGCCTCATAAAGTTGCACAGCCTCAGCACGACAAATGAGAAATTTTGGTGCGCCAACGATACTCACACGATCAATCACACAGAGCAGACGCATCTCTGGGTTTCGCTTGAGATAATCATGCACCGTGACGACCAGGAAGGGGAACGCCGGATGCAGCATGTCGTCGATGCAGATCAGTCCATCGTGGTGAAGGTTGGCATGCGCCAAACTCAGGTCCAGTGCCAGTGCCGCCGGACTGTGATCGCCATCGATATGAATGAAACGCAGCGGCGCGCCGCCGGTCACTTTGCCAAACTCGGATGGTGTGAGCTTGCCGGTATCAAACGACAGCGGTGTGAATCGATCACGCGCCAATCCATGGGTGTCGGTGTTGGTCAGGAACTGCTGCAGCAAGTCGCTGCCGGGCCACGCGAACAGATCAAAGCCATAGGAATGCTCGCCCTCAGCGAGCGCCAAGCCCATCGCTATGAAAAAGCGCCCCTCGAAGGTGCCGATCTCTGCCGCGCCACCACGGACCCCGAGTTCGCTTTGCCGTCGCATCAAATGCCCGCAGATCACGGCCGAGAACTTTGACGAAAAGCCCTGCACGGTGCCGTAGCCGCTCGCGAGGTAGCGATCGACGGCGAGGATGCCGGTCTTCATTCCGTCCGTCATGCGTTCTCCTTGGCGTCGTGCGTGCGGTATTGTGATCGAGATCGACCTACCACGGGCATCAGCCGGTCGGCGATCCTTTCTGTTGGCAAAATGCAACGAGCAACGCGTTGACCGGGCCGGGTTGCTCCTGCATCACCCAGTGGCCCGCGCCGTCGATCAGGTGGCAGCCGGTCATCCGCGTGCAGACGTCCATTTGCATCCGCTCGTAGGCACCCGGCGCCTGCAACACGCCCCAGTCGCTCTTGCCCGCAATAAATAGTGACGGAACGTCGATTGTTCGATGCGAAAACAGGCTCAGCTCAGCGTTGAGACTGGCATCGAAGCGCGTGCGATACCAATTGAGCCCGCCCTGGAAACCATTGCGCTGGTACTCCGCGCTATACACGGCGAGCTCATTGTCGGGCAGCCAGCGGCAGGCAGCGATATCGACCTCGGACGGCAGATAGGGCGCCACCGTCTCAGGCATGGTCTGGTCGAGGTCCATGACGTAGTACGTCGGCAATTGCGCCATCTGTTCAGCGGACCAATCCCGCAAGTGAAACGGTTTGTTGTCCGTCCAGTCGGCGCTCTTGTGATGGAAATAGCCGCGCAGAAAATCGTGCATGCCCTGCGGACTGCTGGTCATGTCGGCATTGGCGGCCCGCGTCGCATAGTACCAATGGTAGTGCTTGCGAGGACGCGACAGCCGGGCGAGCGATGCCGCCATGTCGCCTATGGGTGAGACGACATCCGCTGCGCCAAGCGGCAACTCCGGCGGTCCCGCAAACGGAGCACTCATCAGCACAACCGAGCGAAACACATCCGGGCGGACGATGGCGCACCAGGCCGCGACTGGCGAACCGAAGTCGTGCCCGATGACAGCCGCGACTGAACGATGGCCCAGCGCATAGATCAGGGCCAACGCGTCGCGTGCGAGGCTCAACATGGAAAATGGCCGCAGATCCTGATCAAATGCCGGGCTCCAGCCAGAGGTGCGGCCATAGCCGCGCTGGTCTGGGCCGACGACATGGAATCCGGCAGCGGCCAGAGGCAGCATGACCTTGCGCCAGGAATAGGCGAGTTCGGGAAAGCCGTGCAGCAGCAGCACCAGCGGTCGACCCGGCGGTTCGTGACCAGCTTCCAACACATGCATTCGCAGGCCGTTGATGCCGTCGATGAAGCGAGCCCTAATACCTGGCGGCAGGACGGCTGGTTCAAGTGGCGGAAGCAGGGTCAATGGGGGCTCCATGAGTGGAGGAGGTGGCTAAGGGGCAACTATGCGGGAACCAGGGTAGCAGGAAGGATGGGGGCTGATGCTTACCATCGCTCCACCCCGCAGGCAGTGCAACCCTGTCCATCAGCGACGCCCTTGCCCGCGTGCCCCGAACGGTGCCACCGTCCATGGTGGAATCGCAAGTCCGCTTCGGCGTTCGTGCATCGCTTAGTTCATCCTGGAAACGTCCATGCAGAAATCAGTGCCACAACCGGCTGCGGCAGCCGCGTCGACCACCACGGGCTTGGCGTTTCCGGTACTCCTTGGCTTGAGTTTTGCCCATCTACTGAATGACATGATGCAATCGCTGGTGCCGGCGATCTATCCCATTATCAAGGGCGCCTATAATTTGGATTTCGGGCAGATCGGCCTGATCACGTTCGCGTTTCAACTAACAGCATGCTTGTTCCAACCGCTCGTCGGTATGTATACGGATAAATATCCGCAGCCGTACTCGCTGGTCGCGGGCATGGGGTTCACGCTCGTAGGACTCGTGGTGCTCGGCAAGGCTGGCAGCTACCCATTGTTGTTGCTGGGCGCGGCATTGGTGGGAACGGGCTCGGCGATCTTCCATCCCGAAGCTACCCGCATGGCACGGCAGGCCTCGGGCGGCAGGCTTGGCCTTGCGCAATCGCTGTTCCAGGTCGGCGGACAGGTCGGTGGCGCCCTAGGTCCCCTTCTTGCAGCATTCATCGTTGTGCCGCGCGGCCAACATAGTCTGGTCTGGCTGTCTGCCGCAGCGCTACTGGCCATGGCAGTGCTGTTTCAGGTCGGACGCCTGTTCGCGCAGCGCAGTCCACTGCCAGCGAAGTCGAAGGGAACGGTAGACAGCGCCGCTACAACGACCGGCAAGCGCAACGTCGCATTTGCCGTCACCATTCTCATCGTCTTGATGTTCTCGAAGAACGCTTACACGGCGAGTTTCAATTCATTCTACACGTTCTATCTGATCGAACGCTTCCAAGTCTCGGTGCAAACATCACAGATGCTCCTGTTCCTGTTCCTTGGCGCCACGGCCCTGGGCACAATCGTTGGCGGGCCGCTCGGCGACCGCATCGGTCGCCGCAGGATCATCTGGTTCTCGATCTTGGGCGCGCTGCCGTTTACGTTGATGCTGCCTTTCGTCAATCTGTTATGGACCGGCATCCTCACGGTCGTCATTTCGCTCATCATGGCGAGCGCGTTCGGTGCCATCCTGGTGTACGCCATGGAATTGCTGCCGGGCCGTGTGGGACTGATCGGCGGGTTGTTCTACGGCTTGTCGTTTGGGCTTGGCGGAATCAGTGCGGCGCTATTGGGTGAGCTTGCCGACGTGACCAGCATTGCGACCGTTTTCAAGTTGTGCGCCGTGCTGCCAGCCTTCGGCCTTCTCGCATGGGCACTGCCGGATATCCGCCATGAACCAGCGCGATAAGGCAATTGCCCCCTACCAACGTCGGCCCCATTGCACCCTTGCCGTCACAGCCGTTCGGTGCTGAAACGACAAACCGCAATGGAACGACGCGCGGTATCGAATCCGCGCCGGGCCGTCGGGGAGGAATACGCCATGAGCCGTTACTCAGACGTCTATCAAAGCTGGCAGCGCGACCCGGAAACATTCTGGGCGACGGCTGCGCGCGATATCAGCTGGTACAAGCTCTGGGACAAGGTGTTCGACCCCTACGCCGGCGCCTACGGCCGCTGGTTTCCAGGCGCGGAATGCAATACCGCTTACAACTGCCTCGACCGGCATTTGGAACGTGGTCACGGCGACACTGCGGCGCTGATCTACGATAGCCCCGTCGCCAATACTAAGCAGACGTTGACCTACGCCGCCCTGACGACAGAAGTCGCGACGTTTGGGGGCGTGCTGCAGGACCTTGGCGTGCGCAAGGGTGACCGCGTCATCATCTACATGCCGATGGTGCCTGAAGCGGTGATTGCGATGCTCGCCTGTGCCCGCATTGGCGCGATTCATTCGGTGGTGTTCGGTGGCTTTGCCGCAGCCGAACTCGCCACTCGCATCGATGACTGCACACCGGTTGCGATCGTGTCTGCCTCGTGCGGCATCGAAGGCGCACGCATTGTGCCCTACAAGCCGCTACTGGATAAGGCGATCGAGTTATCCGCCCACAAGCCTCGGATCTGCCCGATCCTGCAACGGCCGATGCTTCAAGCGCCGCTCGTTGCCGGACGCGATCACGATTGGGCAGTGCTCGTCACGGCTGCAAAGGCCGCTGACCGCAAGGCCGGTTGTGTGGCGGTGACGGCGACTGACCCGGCCTACATCCTCTATACCTCGGGCACCACCGGCCAGCCGAAGGGCGTTGTGCGCGACACCGGCGGGCACATGGTCGCGCTGCATTGGACCATGCACAATCACTACGGCATGAAACCCGGCGATGTGTTCTGGGCAGCGTCCGATGTCGGCTGGGTCGTGGGTCACTCGTATATCGTGTATGCGCCCCTGCTCGCCGGTTGCACAACGCTGCTGTACGAAGGCAAGCCAGTCGGCACGCCCGACGCTGGCGCCTTCTGGCGCGTCATTGCCGAGCACAAGGTGGCGGCCCTTTTTACCGCTCCCACCGCATTCCGTGCCATCAAGAAAGAAGACCCAGCCGGAGCGCTGATCGCAAACTATGATCTGAGCGGCTTCCGCACGTTATTCTTGGCCGGTGAACGGGCCGATCCTGAAACCATCAAGTGGGCCGAGGCGAAACTTAAAGTGCCGGTGATCGACCACTGGTGGCAGACGGAAACTGGTTGGGCGATTGCGGGTAACCCGGTTGGCCTTGGGCAATTGCCGGTGAAGCACGGCTCGCCCACCGTGCCGATGCCGGGTTACGACCTGCAAGTACTCGACGAGAAAGGCCAACAGGTCGAGCGTGGCCACCCTGGCACCCTCGCGGTCAAACTGCCGTTGCCGCCCGGGTGTCTGCCGACACTATGGAACAATGACGCACGTTTCCGGTCCAGCTATCTCGCTGACTTCTCCGGTTATTACTCGACATCGGACGCAGGCTTCATCGACGCCGATGGCTATGTCTACGTCATGGCGCGCACTGACGACGTGATCAACGTGGCCGGCCACCGCCTGTCCACCGGGCAAATGGAAGAGGTCGTCGCGCGCCACAAGGATGTCGCCGAATGTGCCGTGGTCGGGGTCGCTGATGAACTCAAAGGTCAGATCCCGGCGGCCTTCATCGTGATCAATTCCGGCGTCGACCGATCCGAGTCTGAAATCGAAGCAGAAGTCGTCAAACTTGTGCGCGATACGATCGGGCCAGTCGCGGCCTTCAAGCAAGTGATGGTGGTTCCACGATTGCCAAAAACTCGGTCCGGCAAGATCTTGCGCGCGACCATGCGCCAGATCGCTGATGGTGAGCCTCATAAAGTACCAGCGACCATCGACGATCCATTGATCATCGACGAAATCACGAGCATTCTGAACGGGCGCTGCATGGGAGCGGGCGCAACCAAAATTTGAGGAGCAACCGATGCCGTCCACGAGCGCTACAATTCACGGCGTGACGCACAGCCGGACGGCATTCCCTGTGCCCGTCGGCGCCTGCGATTGCCACGTCCACGTGTTCGGCCCGGTGGCACGCTTCCCCTACGATAAGACCCGCGTCTACACGCCGGGTGATGCCTCGATTGAAGACCTGCTCGCGCATCAAACGGCGCTCGGTCTGTCACGGCTCGTCATCGTCCATCCGAGCCCCTATGGCATCGACAATCGCTGCTCGATCGATGCGCTGCACAGGCTTGGAGCCCGGGCGCGCGGCGTGGCGGTGATAGATCCGGCGACGATCAGCGACACCGAATTGAAGAGCATGCATGCCAGCGGTATGCGAGGGGCGCGCGCCAATCTCTCGACGACCGGGATCAGCGATCCGTCGGCGGCATGGGATATCCTGCGGCGACTAGCTGATCGTGTGGGGCCGCTGGGGTGGCACGTGCAGACATTTACGGCAATGGCGGTGATCGACGCACTTGCCGACCGGCTGAAGGGGCTTGGCGTCACACTGGTGGTCGACCATTTTGGTGGCGCGCGGGGGGAACTGGGCATTTCGCAACAGGGCTTTGCAAGCCTGTTGTCACTGGTCGCAGCCGGTCAGACCTACGTCAAACTGTCGGGCACGTACCGGTCATCAAAAATGGCTGATGCATCCGACATGGTGCCACTGGCGCGCGCGCTGATCGATACCAACCCAAAGCGGATGCTGTGGGGATCAGACTGGCCACATCCAGGCGGCAGTCGGCACGCTGGGACGGAATTGGACAGCATTGAGCCGTTCCACCCGATCGACGACGGCGCCGCGCTCAATCGCCTGCACAGTTGGACGAGTTCGGCACAAGAGCTGCAGCAGATCCTGGTCGACAACCCGGCGCGGCTATACGGTTTCTGATCCTTCAGATCGGTGCAGTGGCGGCTTTCAGCCAGGCTGCGTCGACAGCGTCCAGACTAGGCATAATCAACGCCGCAACACGTGCATGATAGGTGTTGAGCCAAGCCCGCTCGCTCGACGTCAGCAGATCGACTGCGACCAATCGCCGATCAAATGGCACGAATGTGATGGTCTCGAAACCCATCATCGGCCGATCGCCACTGCCGACAGTCTCGAGCGGCGTTACCAGCACAAGATTCTCAAGGCGAATGCCATAGGCGCCCTGCTTGTAGTAGCCCGGCTCATTCGAGCACAACATGCCGAGTTCCAGCACGGCCATACCGCGCCGGGAGATCGATTGCGGCCCTTCATGCACCGACAGAAAGCTACCGACGCCGTGGCCGGTGCCGTGATCGAAATCGTGGCCATGCTCCCACAGGGGTCGACGGGCAAATGGGTCTAGTTCGATACCACGCGTACCTTTTGGGAATCGTGCCGTCGCAACGGCCATATGCCCCTTCAGCACCAGCGTCGCACGCTCCCGCATTTCGGGCGACGGCTTGCCGATGGCCACGGTGCGTGTCACGTCCGTAGTACCGTCCGGGTATTGGCCACCGGAGTCGATCAGGAACAGCTCGCCTGTTGCCAGGCGCCGGTTGGTTGCCTGGGTGACGCGGTAATGCACGATCGCGCCGTTCGGTCCTGACCCTGAGATCGTATCGAACGAGAGGTCGCGCAATTGCCCGGTCTCAGCCCGGTAGGCTTCCAACTGCTTGGCCGCATCGATTTCGTTGACATGACCTTTGGGCGCTTCACGGTCGAGCCAACTCAAAAAACGGACCATGGAGACGCCGTCTCGAATGTGCGCGGCGCGCGTGCCTTTGATTTCAGCGGTATTCTTGATGGCCTTCGCGGCAGTGCATGGATCCGCCCCGATCGAACACGCTTTCATGCCACCGAGCCGACGCACTAACCAGTAGGCAGCGGTATCCGGGTCGAGGCGAACCTTCTTGCCCGCAGCCTTCAAGGCGTCCAGCCGCTTAGGTAGCTGGTCGGGTGTGCTCAACCGACCAACCTTGACGAGGTAAGCCTTGACCTCGACGCTAAGTTTTGCCGCAGCAATAAACAGCTCCGGTTTGCCGTGTGCTGGTACCATCGCAAACGCCAGCACAACCGGGTTGTGCATTACGTCGGCGCCGCGGATATTGAACAGCCAGCATATCGAATCCGGTAAAGTCAGTATGCACGCATCCTGACTGGCATCGGACAGGCGCCGTTGCAGTTGCGCGATTTTATCCTCAGCAGCTACCCCCGCATACTTCATGGGGTGGACGCTGACCGCGCCCTCAGGTGGGGCTGGCCGTGACCGCCCCCACGCTCGATCGACCAGATTGCGACTGACAGCCTTCAATCGAAGGCCTTTCGGCTTAAAGGCCGCAGTCATGCGCTCGACGTCGGCAACCGTATGCAGCCACGGATCGAACCCGACAACGGCATCGGCCGCGAGGTGCTTGATTAACCAGTCTGTCGGCTGAACCGCTGGTACTTGGACAATTTCGTAGGTTCGAGTGTCAACCTGAGCGGGCGCCTGCAGTGTGTAGCGACCATCGACGAACAGGGCAGCTTTGGTTGTCGTTACTACAGCGGTGCCGGCCGACCCCGTGAACCCGGTGAGCCAGCGCAAGCGCTCAGCAGAGGGTGGCACGTACTCCCCTTGATGCTCGTCGCAGCGGGGCACCAGGAATGCATCGAGGTTCGCTTGCTTCATGAAATCGCGAAGATCGCCAACTCGCCCGGCGCCCAGCGTCGGATCTGCGGTCGTTTCGAAGCTCTGAAACATGTCGTCCTCGGATCAGGATCCGCACCATGATTCGGCGCGACAAGTATCTAATTATGATCATTTTATTACCAAACGCACGCTCAATTGTGGCTGCATGCACATGTCGCACTGCTGCGATGCAACATAAACTATTCCGCAGTTGCGAAGACTGCGTTAGACCTTCGACCAATGACGCCGGAATCGAGCGTCATCCAAAGCAGGTAGCGGCGTCAGACGATGTCCAAAACCGCTTAAAGAACCAAAGTTGAAAAGACCATGAGCACATTAATAGCACTCAATGACACGTTGGATCTCGTTAACCATAAGTCGCCGCAGATCGGCTTTTGGCGTCGCGCGTTTCATGCAGTGATCAAGGCGCGTCAGCGATCAGCGCAGGTCCAGGTTCGGCGCTTTCTCGCCAATTACAATGACGCGCAGCTAACAACCTACGGCTACACGACCGTGGACATCGCCGCCATCCGTAAAGCGCTGCCGTCTATGGCCGCCTTCATCAGCTGATCGCTGCCCTCAGCGCACCAGCACAACCCCGCATTTTCGTCGACACCCGTTGTCCGTAGAGCCCGGCGCTTGCGCCTTGGCTCGGTCAGGGACCGTGGTTCGTCGGCAACCCAACCAACATATATAGGAATATCAACATGGGCCCCATGACCGCACTTTTGACTACGGACTACAGCAGCAACACGGCGACCTCGATCCCCGAACCGAAGCGCTCGTTCGCCCGCACCTGCATTGCCGCCCTCGCAATCCTATTGGCCAATGCGCGCCGTGCAGCAAGCAATCGCCGGATGCGCGACCAGCTGGCCGACATGGATGATGCGATGCTCAAGGACATCGGCATCGCCGACGATGAGTTGCACATGATCCGTGCTCGCTATCGTTTCACACCGCGCGCGTGGGCATCGGCCGGCATGAATGGCAGCGGCTGGGCCGGCTAAGCCCAGCTACCGCTTTGCGAGCGTCAACGTCGCCCAGCCGACGATCCGGTCATGGCGCTGAAGTTCAAATCCTGATGCCACGTAGGCCGCAGATACTTCAGCGGCCTGCGGGACCA
>JANNRP010000244.1:0-4706 GCA_031401535.1 Hyphomicrobiaceae bacterium
GCGGTAAAACTCAGATTGGCGTATCGCATATGTTTGCTCCTGGTTGCTTAGAGGACGAGATCGCCGGCGAGGAAGCGTCGTGCTTCATCCGTTGCCGGGTCGATGAAAAACGAGGTGGCCGGTGCATGTTCGAGAAGGCGGCGCTTGGCGAGAAACACGATGTCGCCTGCGAGCCGCCGCGCCTGGCCTAGATCGTGCGTCGCCATCACAACCTTCACGCCGCCAGTCGCGACGCGAGCGATGATGTCCTCGACCGCCTTGGTTGATGCCGGATCGAGGCTAGCGGTCGGCTCATCGAGAAGCAGCACCTGCGGGTCACGGGCCAAAGCGCGAGCAAGCGCGAGACGCTGCTGCTCACCGCCCGATAACCGCCGTGCCGGACGCGCGCCCAGTTCCGCCAATCCGACCAGATCGAGAAGCGCGTCGATCGCCTGCGGTGTCGCGGCGCGCGCTGCGGTCTGCAACGCGAACGCGATGTTGGCCGCCACTGTCCGCCGCAGCATTACCGGCTTCTGGAACACGATCGCATGACGGCCGGGTGTGGGTGCTAAGCGACCAGCATAGTGGATGCGGCCCGCCGTCGGCACGATCAGTCCCTTGGCTAGCCGCAGCAGTGTCGTCTTGCCGGCGCCATTGGGGCCAAGCAGGATGGTCGGTGGCCCTGGCTTCAATGTCAGCGTGACGCGATCGAGGATCAACAACTGACCGGCAGCAAAACTCACATCATCGAAGCTTATCGGCAGATCGCTCGATGGATCATTGTTGAGAACAGCGGCAGCGACTTTATCCAGCATGGCGTTCCGACCAGGTTCGAACACCCCAGGCAAGCGCATTCACCGCCATGATGAGCCCGATGAGAATGAGCCCTAAACTGATGGCGAACGCGAGGTTGCCTTTCGACGTTTCGAGCGCGATGGACGTTGTCATCACGCGCGTAAAGCCGTCGATATTGCCGCCGACAATCATCACCGCCCCAACCTCGGCTGCCGCCCGTCCGAAGCCCGCCAGCAGTATGGTCACGAGGGAGAAACGGGCGTCCCACAACAGCGTCGTCACCCGTGATCGGGCGCCAACCTCCATGGCGGTCAGCTCCTCCCGGTATTCGGCCCACAAGTCCTCAATGACCTGACGGGTGAGGGCCGCAATGATCGGGGTGATCAGCACCGCTTGCGCAATAATCATGGCGGCCGGTGTGAACAGCAGGCCGAGATCGCCGAGCGGACCGGAGCGTGACAACGCTAGAAAAACCAGCAGCCCGACGACAACCGGCGGCAATCCCATGAAGCCGTTGAGCATGACGACGACCGCATCGCGCCCCGAAAAGCGCGTCAGCGCCACGATCGCACCGAGCGGCAATCCGATCAAACCGGCGAGCAACGTCGCCGACAGCGTAACGATGAGCGACAGCCGCACGATAGCGAACAGCTGCGCATTGCCCGACATGATGAGATCGAAAGCACCGATGCCGTCCAAACGCGCGCTCCCAGCTGTCACTCGTGTGCAGCATTCGCTGTGCTGGCATCGAAAAAGTCAAATAATAGAAAATTTGCATATATTTGCCGTTATATGCAGTTCTAAAAATACAAGATTGGCAACCCAACCAGCGGGAACCTGGACGCTCGTCCAGCGTTGTAGGACCCATGGACAAGGACAAAAACATCGACGAGCCACAGCCGCCACGGTTGCCGAATTTACCCGGCGACCCTCCGACCGACGTACCTAATGTGCCGGTCGAACCGCCCGGTCCCAACAACATGCCGATCGACGAACCGCCTGACGAGCGGCAGCGCCGGGACGAGGACCGCGACAGGAAAGAACAGAAGGACTGAGTATTGGGCTGGCCTCTGCCAAACTGACCGACGCGACCGGTCCCTTAATCGCCGGTACGCTTTGGCAGTCGTGCCAACAGGCACAGCCCAATGAACAGCAGCGACACAAGCGTATAGATCAGGAATGCGTTCTTATAGCCGAGCATGATCGACTGTCGCGACATCTCAGCCGACAGTTTGGCAAGCCCCGCGAGCGTGTCGACGCTCCAGGCCCCCATCGCCCACGGCATCTCCAGCACCCGGTTGAAGGGCGAAACGTGCTCCGCCATCCGCGCATAATTTGCGGTTTGCCCCCTGACGATCTCGGCCACCGCAACCGAGATAAACAAGCTCGAGCCAAAATTGCGGAGCAAATGAAAAATCGACATTGCTTCGGCGCGATACTGCGGCGACAGCGTCCAGAACGTGATAACGGTCAGCGGCACCCATGATATGCCGATGGACAGGCCCTGCAGAGCGTTGCTCCAGACCAGTGTGTCCATATCGACGTTGAGGTCGAAGTTCATCATCCAGACGCCGGTCGCTGATTGCAGCACGCCGCCGATAATCAGGCTGACGCGCGGATCGAGGCGGGCCATCGGCATCGCAACGAGGAAGCCAAGCGCCGAACCGATACCGCGCCAGCCGATAATCTCACCGACCGCTGAATCGGGATATCCGGCATGTTGTTGCAACAACGGCGGCAGCAGCACCACGGTCGCAAAGTTGAGCATTCCGAACAGCATCACCAGGATCAAGCCCAACGCGTAGTTGCGGTCGGCAAACAGCCTTAAACGTACGAACGGCCGCTCACAGGTGAGGCTGTGCACGCAAAAGATATAGACCGCGAGGCCTGCAATGAAGGTCGCGATGATGATCTGATTGCTATCGAACCAGTCGAGCCGTTGTCCGCGCGAGAAGACAAACTGCGCCGCCGCGATGCCCGCTGACAGACTGATGAAGCCGAGCCAATCGAGCCGGGCGTCGCGGACAGTATTATCGCGCGGCAGCGTAAGGATGCAGCCGATCAACGCGGCGGCGGCCACCGGCACCACCATCCAGAACCCCCAGCGCCATCCGAAGGCTTCCGCGATCTGGCCAGCAAACATCGGCCCGATCGACGGGCCTATCATGTTGGCCATACCGAAGACCGACACCACGCTGCTGTGCTGGCTACGCGGAAAACTATCGAGCAGTATGGTTTGTCCGAGCGGTACAAGCGGCGCGCCGACGGCTCCCTGCACGATCCGCCAGAATATCAGCTCATTGAGCGAATTCGATGCCCCGCACATGAACGTTGCCGCAGCGAACAAAGCGGCACTCCAGATCATGGTGGTGCGCTGACCGAATCGGTCCGCCAGCCATCCGGTTGCCGGAGTTGCCACCGCAGTCGCCACTATGTTGAAGGTCATCACCCATGAGATTTCGTCCTGGGTGGCTGACAGCGCGCCTTGCAATTGCGGCAGCAACGCCGATGAGATCAGCACCGACGCTGCATAAATCGTGCAGCTCAGCACAACCGTGATCAGGACCAGGATGCGCTGCCTGGTGCTCAACTGATGCAGCGGCTCGTCGCTCATGGGCGCCATCCCGAAACCCGACCACCAGCTTGACAGGGACTGGTCACAAGATGGTAACCTAGGTTACTAGTTGTTGCCAAGGCGCTTTGAGGATTTGCAATGACGGCCGAGGATGAACACTACATCGGCTACGCCATCACCGACGTCGGCCGCCTGCTGCGCACGGTGTTCGAGCGCCGCGTGCGCTCATTCGGGCTGACCCGATCACAGTGGCTTGTGATTGCCCGCGTCCACCGGCGGCCGGGCCTCAGCCAATCGGAAATCGCCGACCTGCTCGAAATAGAGAAGGCCCCGGCCGGTCGGCTGATCGAGCGCATGGAGATCAAGGGATGGCTTGAGCGCCGCGCAGATACCAACGATCGCCGCATCAACCGGCTACATCTGACGCCGGATGGCGAACGCCTTTTTGCAACGGTGTTTCCCATTGCCGCTGCCACCGTCGACGATGCCCTCGGTGGCCTTTCAACAGATGAGCGCCAGCGCCTGACACGCACGATGGCGCACGTGAAGGCGACGCTGCAGGGACTGTCTGAGCACGACCCGGCGGCACCAACATTGAAGATCCCAACGACAGCGGAACAGGAAGAGCCAGCGTACTGATGACCATGCGCCCACCAGCCTTGCGGTCCACGCTGCTCGTCGCGGTACCGGGTGCGGTCGTGTTCGCGGCACTGCTGTTCTGGTTGTGGAGCGGGCGCTACGTCGCCACCGACAACGCCTACGTCAAGGCGCACATCACCATGATTTCGGCAGAGGTCGCCGGCCGCGTACTCGCGGTCAATGTGCAGGATCACGCCGAAGTAAAGGTAGGCGACGTCCTGCTCAGCCTGGATGCCGAACCGTTCCGGGTTGCGCTAGCCAAGGCGGATGCCGAACTCGACATCACCCGTGGGCAGGTTCGCACGCTCATTGCCACATGGCACGAGGCGAAAACCGAGTTGCAGGAGGCGATCAGCAAAGTGACGTTCTGGACCGCGCAATTGGCGCGACAGAAAACGCTCACAGCACGCGGCATCGTCGCATCGGCCAAATACGAGGAGGTCGAAAGCAGCGCTATCGCCGCAGAGGATCGCGCTGCCGTGATGCGCAGCAAGGTCGATCGGGTGGCAGCCCAACTCGGCGGCAAACCCGAACGGCCAGTCGACGAACATCCTCTGGTGCGAGAGAAACGGGCCGAACGCGAACGGGCGGAACTCGATCTGGCCCGCACCGTCATTCGCGCGCCGTTGGACGGGGTCGCCGTCAACGTCCGTGTTCAAAAGGGCGAGCAGATCAAGACGGCAACGACCTTGTTCGCGCTGGTGGCCAAAACCCGGCC
>JANNRP010000245.1:0-2557 GCA_031401535.1 Hyphomicrobiaceae bacterium
CCAGCTTGAGCCGAAGCTATACGACCGAACGCTCACCATGAACGGTTTGTCGAAGGCTTACTGCATGACCGGCTGGCGCCTGGGCTATGCGGCGGGTCCTGAGCCACTGATCAAAGCGATGTGCAAGCTGCAGGGCCAATCAACGTCCAATCCGTCATCGATCACGCAGTGGGCCGCCGTCGAAGCGCTCAACGGTCCGCAGGGCTTCATTCCACGCAATAATAAAGTATTCGTCGAGCGCCGCGACTTGGTGGTGTCGATGCTTAATCAGGCCAAGGGCCTCAAGTGCCCGAAACCGGAAGGTGCGTTCTACGTCTACCCGTCAGCGGCCGACTGCATGGGCAAGACAACGGCCAAGGGCACGCTCATCAAGAACGACGAGGACTTTGTGACGGCATTGCTCGAGGAAGAGGGTGTGGCAGCGGTTCATGGCGCAGCGTTTGCCCAGAGTCCGGCGTTCCGGATTTCTTATGCAACGGGTACGGACGTACTCGAGGATGCGTGCAAGCGGATCCAGCGCTTCTGCGGCAACCTGCGGTAAAGCCAAACGGCAGAGTATCAGGCAGCGTCTCTCAGTGGAGGGGTTGCCTGTGCTGCCTTGAACGGAGCTGTTAACCCTCGACTTGGTGACCTTCGACCGCCAGAAGATCATCAGGCCGACACCAATGGCGATTGGCGTGATGCCGCACCTTGTTGCGCACAACTATCAGATCATGCCACGCCAGCTCGATCGTCAGGACGGCGACGTCAGCTTTATTGAAAGATAAACGCTGAGGCCGTGATGTTTACAGCGTCAATCAACGTGATTGTGTCGTCGCCGACGGTCACGAATGTGCCAATGCCGTCAATGTCGCTGACAGTAATATCGGTCATGCCGCTTACTCCGGAGCGCCCCGACAAATCGATCCTGTCGCCCGCTGCTGCATCGAAGTCCGTTATAACGTCGAGACCAGAGTCTGCGGCCGAAAAATCGAATGTATCCGCGCCGTCGCCTGAAATAATGGCGTCATCGCCCAAGCCGCCATCGATAACATCGCTTTGGTTCGAACCAAAGATCACGTCGTCACCGGCGCCTCCGAAGAGGCTAAGCGACAAGCTGGAGTACAACCCGGCAATGACGTTATCCCCATCGTTGCCGGTACCGCTGACAGCCCCATCAATGAGAACCAACTGCTCGACATTGTCAGCGAGGGTAAGCGACACCCGTGTATAGACGGTGTCTACGTCGCCGATCGCACCGACTGCTTCGATGATCGTATCCGTTGTGGCGTTGACAACATAAAGGTCGCTACCGCTGCCACCGATCAACGTGGCGCCGCCATTCGCGCCCGCCAACAGCACGTCGGCTCCCGCCCCGCCTATTAACTGATTACCGAGAATGGTTGAGCCATAAATTACGTCGTTGCCGTCACCACCATCGAGCGTCAATGCCTGGGTGGAATAGACGCCGACCAGCACGTTGTCGCCCATGTTTCCAGCACCAACGGTAGCTGACCCCATCAGGATCAGGTGCTCGACGTTGGCGTCGAGCGTGTAGTTGACCATGGCATAGGCAATATCAAGACTGCTGCTGACACCGCCGGTTTCGAAGATGACGTCGGAGTCCGACAGGACAAGAAACGTGTCGTTGCCTGTGCCGCCGGTCAGGAAATTATTACCGCCGGTTCCGGCGACAAGCACGTCATCCCCAGCCCCGCCTGATAGTTGATTGCCAGCCGCATTGGAACCGTAAATAACGTCATTTCCGGCGCCGCCTTCAAGGGTCAGCGCGCTGGTCGCGTAGAGCCCGACAATCTGATTGTCCAAGCTGTTGCCACTGCCGTCAGACACTGTCGCACCCATCAAAATGAGGTCTTCGACGTTGGCTGTGAGGGCATATGAGACGGTGGCAAACACGCGATCGTGGCCGCCGTCGGCGAGTTCCACCACCGTGTCGCGGGCAGGAAGATCAGCCACCCAACTATCAACGGCGTAACCATCGTTGCCCGCTCCGCCAGTAAGCGTGTCATTGCCGGAGCCGCCATCGAGCCAATCGTCGCCGTCGCCGCCGGTCAACCGGTCATTGCCGGACGCGCCGACGATGATATCGTCCCCACCCGCGGTCGTGATGATATCGCTCGTCGCCGAACCAGCCTGGCGCGCGGTGGTATCCGGTCCTACGAGCAGCAGTGTAACCCTGGCGCCATCTATGGCGTTGCCGGTGATTTGGTTGTGGTCGGTGCTGGCGCCTACTTCTCGAATGCCATAGTTGGTTGGGGCTGTCACTTCGCCCGAGAGTGTGTTGTCGACAATCAAGTTATGCGTCGCAGTGAACATTGTGCCGGTGAGACTGTCGTATCGCTCCGACATTTGTATGATCGGATGGTCGCCATTGGGTGATGCTGAATTGTCGATGATGGTGCAGTTTTCAACAGTTACATGACTTGAGCCGTTGATGCGCACACCGAATGTGCCGTTGTCGTGAATGCTGACGCCAGTGATCAGGACGTTGTCTGACATCAAGATATTGATGCCTTCCAATCCATTGCCAGAGATTTCGCCGCCCCGGATCTCAATG
>JANNRP010000246.1:0-5025 GCA_031401535.1 Hyphomicrobiaceae bacterium
GGCGTTTTTCGCGCCGCAAGCCCGTGTGATTGCGCTGCCCGCCTGGGATACCGTGCCCTACGACCGCGTCGGCCCGAACGCCGAGATTGCCGCCCGGCGCATAACGTCGATGGCGAAGCTCGTCATGGGCGGCCGCAAGGAGCCGACCATCGTGCTGACGACGGTCAACGCGGTGTTGCAACGCCTCCCGCCGCGCAGCTTCATCCGGGCGGCGTTACGGCCGATGGCGGCCGGGCAGCGCATCGACATGAACCGGCTGGTGCAGCGCTTAGGGGCCGCTGGCTTCGTGCGTACGGGCCAAGTGATGGACCCCGGTGAATTCGCCGTGCGCGGTGGCATTCTCGATCTTTACCCGCCGGGACGCCTCAGTCCGGTGCGGCTCGATTTCTTCGGCGATACGCTGGAGAGTATCAAATCGTTCGACGCCGAGACCCAGCGCACGTCGAAGATCGTGCAGAAGCTGGTCTTGATGCCGATCAGCGAAGTGGCCTACGGCGCGGATGGCGAAAAGCTGTTCCGGGCGCGCTACGTCGAGCTGTTTGGCGGCAATACCGGCGATGATCCGCTGTATCAGGCCGTCAGCGCCGGGCAGCGTTACCCGGGCGTCGAGCATTGGCTGCCGCTGTTCCATGACAAGCTCGAAACGCTATTTGACTATGTGGCCGGCAGCGAGCTGTCCTTCGATCATGGCGCCGACGAGCAGGTGCGCCGCCGCTTCGAGCAGGTCAAGGAGCATTACGAGGCGCGGCTGGAAGGCCTCGAGCAATCGAAGTTCGGCGCGGCACCCTATAAACCTGTGCCGCCGGATCAGATGTTCGTCAGTGGCGCTGATTGGAACGTCGCGTTGAGCGCCATGCACGTACGCAGGTTTTCGCCGTTTGAAATTCCTGTCGCCGCCAACGTCCGCAGCTATAATGGCCGCGCCGCGCGCACCTTTGCGGCTGAACGCACGACCGATGGCGGCGACCTGTTCGGTGCGGTTGCAACCCACATCAAGTCGCTGATCGAGCAACGTCGGCGCGTGATGATCGCAGCTTGGACGCCCGGTGCCCGCGAACGGCTTAGCTCGTTGCTCGCCGATCACGGTCTGCGTGAAACGCGCAAGGTCGAGAACTACGCTGACGCGCTGGGCTTGCCGGGCCACTTGCCAGCGCTCTGCATCCTCGGGCTCGAGCACGGTTTCGAGACACCGGATATGGTGGTGATCGGCGAGCAGGATATTCTCGGCGACCGGCTGGTCAGAGCGCGCCGCAAGCCGAAGCGCGCCGCCGACGTCATCACCGAGGCGACCGCCATGGCGGTCGGTGATCTGGTGGTCCACGCCGACCACGGCATCGGCCGCTTCGAGGGCCTCAAAACGATCACCGCGCTGGGTGCACCGCACGACTGCTTGGAACTCGTCTATTCGGGCGGCGACAAGCTCTATCTGCCGGTCGAGAACATCGAACTGCTGTCGCGCTATGGATCGGACGGCGACGGCAGTCAGTTGGACCGGCTCGGCGGCCTCGCCTGGCAATCGCGCAAGGCGCGGATGCAGAAACGCCTGCGCGAGATCGCTGGCGAACTGATCAAGATCGCGGCCCTTCGCCAATTGAAGGAGGCGCCGGCATTGACGCCGCCGTCTGGCATCTTCGAGGAGTTTGTGGCCCGCTTCCCCTATGAGGAAACCGAGGACCAGCAGTCGAGCATCGATGCCGTGATCGACGATCTGGGCACAGGGCGTCCGATGGACCGGCTGATCTGCGGCGACGTCGGTTTCGGCAAGACCGAGGTCGCGCTGCGGGCGGCGTTCGTGGCCGCGATGGCCGGTGTGCAGGTTGCCGTGGTGGTGCCGACGACGTTGCTGGCGCGCCAGCATTTCCGCACCTTCGAGAACCGGTTCCAGGGGTTGCCGGTGAAGATCGCGCAGGCCTCGCGACTGGTGGCCGCAAAGGAGCTTGCCGACGTCAAGACGGGGCTCGCCAACGGCACCGTCGATATCGTCATTGGCACGCATGCGCTGTTGTCGAAATCGATCGAGTTCGCCCGATTGGGCCTGCTGATCATCGACGAAGAGCAGCATTTCGGCGTGCAGCACAAGGAACGATTGAAGCTGCTGAAGGAGGACGTTCACGTTCTGACGCTGTCGGCGACGCCGATCCCGCGTACCCTGCAGCTTGCCCTGTCTGGCGTGCGCGAGTTGTCGCTGATCACGACGCCGCCGGTCGACCGGCTTGCTGTGCGCACTTATATCTCACCGTTTGATCCGGTCATCCTGCGCGAGGCGATGCGGCGCGAGCGCTATCGTGGCGGCCAGACCTTCTATGTGGTGCCGCGCATCGCCGATCTCGAAGAAGTCCAGGAGTTCCTGACCGAAGCAGTGCCGGAGTTGCGCGTCGCCCGTGCTCACGGGCAATTGTCGTCGACCGAACTTGAAGACGTGATGACCGCGTTCTACGAAGGCCAATACGACGTGCTGCTGTCGACGGCGATCGTCGAATCCGGCCTCGACGTGCCGAACGCCAACACCATGATCGTGCACCGCGCCGAGATGTTCGGCCTGGCGCAGCTCTATCAGTTGCGCGGCCGGGTCGGGCGGTCGAAGACGCGGGCCTATGCCTACTTCACCACGCCACCCGGCAAGGCGCTGACCGAGATGGCCGACAAGCGGCTGAAGGTGCTGCAGACGCTCGATACGCTCGGCGCCGGATTTTCGTTGGCCAGCCACGATCTCGATATTCGCGGCGGTGGCAACCTGCTCGGCGAAGAACAGTCCGGGCATATACGCGAGGTCGGCTTCGAGCTTTATCAATCGATGCTCGAAGAGGCCGTGGCGAGCCTCAAGGGTGGGGACTTGGGCGTAGCGGAAAGTCAGTGGAGCCCGCAGATATCGCTGGGGCTCGCCGTGCTGATTCCGGAAGACTATGTCGCCGATCTGCCCTTACGGCTTGGCCTTTATCGCCGGTTGTCGAACCTCGTTACGCGCGAGGACATCGATAATTTTGCCAGCGAACTGGTCGACCGGTTCGGCGCCCGCCCACCTGAGGTCGATGCGCTGCTCGACGTCATGGAAATCAAGGGGCTGTGCCGACAGGCGGGCATCCAGCAGATCGATGCCGGGTCGAAGGGCTGCGTGCTGGTGTTCCGCAACAACAGGTTCGCCAACCCGGAAGGGCTCGTTGCGCTGATGCAGAAGTCGCGCGGGGGCGTCAAGTTGCAGACCGACCACAAGCTTGTTTTCAAGGGCGACTGGGATCTGCCCGAAGCGCGACTTAAAGGCGTGCGGGCGCTGGCTATGCAACTTGTTGCCATGCTGCCGGTGGCGAAGAAGGCGGCGTGAGGGAGTGTTTGGTGCAACATGAACGCGCCTGATCTGATCGCTCATTCGATGACCTCGTCAGCGAAACCGAGCAGCGTCGGTGCGATTGTAAGACCGAGCGCCTTGGCGCTCTTTAGGTTAATCACCATCTCGAACTTCCCGGGCTGCTCTACTGGGATGTCGGCAGGATTTGTTCCCTTCAGGATTTTGTCGACAGTTCCCGCAGCACGTCGGAATTGGTCGGTCAGATTCACCCCATAGGACATCAAACCGCCGGCCACGACGATTTCCCGGTAAGTGAAGATCCCCGGAATTCTATTTTCTACCGCGAACTTGCCAATGAGTAGTCGGTTGCCGAAGATCGCACCGTGTCTCACAGCGAAAAGTGCGTGCAACTGGTCCCGATTTATCAGAGCGAAGGCTTCGGAAAAGTCGGTAGGCGTGTGGTTGGCATGGACCATTGTTACACCCAAATCCTTGGCGGCTGAACGAGCGGCAATCCCTGCCAATCCTTCCCATTCGCTCCTTACTCCCAGGAAGCCGATGCGTGTCGCCCCGGGAACGGCTTCCTTAAGCATATGCAGCCGTTTGACCTCGAACTCGGGACCAGTGTCCCCTGTGAACCCCGTTACGTTGCCCCCAGGTCGTGCGAGACTTGCCACAATCCCGGCGGCGACGGGATCCTGGCTGTTCCCCATGATGATCGGCACCGTGGTCGTCACACGTTTCGCTACTTGGGCAGATTCATTGCCGCCTCCCGTCACGATTGCATCAATCTTGCCGCCAACTAGCTCGGCTACGATCTCGCCGAAACGCTCGAACTTCCCCTCCGCGGATCGACGCTCAAAGACAAGGTTTCGACCCTCGACATAGCCTAGGTTGCGCAAGCCATGCAGCAAGGCTTTGGTCACGGGTTGGGCAGGGTCTGGGCCTGCCATTTCGGAGAGCGTGGACGTGGTCAAGACCAGTGCAACCCGATAAACTTGACCAGCCGGTTGGGTGGCGGCGGTGAGCGGCCATACAGTCGTTGCGCTACCAAAAAGGGTAATGAATTTCCGGCGCTTCATGCGATCGCCTCTCAGGTTTACCGCGCTATCGAGAGGACCGTCAGCATTCAAACTTTGTTTGTTGTGCAATTTGCTTTAGGCAATCTCACAATCCCCATCCAGCTACCATAGCACTCCACGTCACACAGTCACAGAGCATCACAGCCGACCCGTAGAATGCAATGGCGTCGGTGGACTTCACCGTCTATCCTCACCGAACAAGCAGCGTGGCGCTATACGGCCAAGTATCTTTTGCGCCCTACGGCTGGACGCCATGTTCTGTTCTGACCCCACCGAACGCCAGAACTTCACTTCCCCAAAACTGACCGCTTCACTTTCCCAATTGCCGTACGAGGAAGGGCGTCGATGAACACAATCTGGCGCGGTGTTTTATAGGCGGCGAGCCGCTCGGCCGCGAACGCCAGAATTGCAGCCGCGTCGGTTGACGCTCCGGGCTTTGCCACGACGAACGCGCCGATGATCGAGACGTCGGCCCGCACGCGCACTTCGGTGCACGCCACTTCGGCGACGGATGGGTGTGCGGCGATGACCGCTTCGACTTCCTGCGGCGCAACGCGATAGCCGCCGGCCTTCATGATGTCGTTGGCGCGGCCGTGGTGCGTGACGTAGCCGTCGTCATCCATGCTGGCGAGATCGCCGCCGATGAACCAGTCGCCGCGC
>JANNRP010000247.1:0-8693 GCA_031401535.1 Hyphomicrobiaceae bacterium
TTAGCAAAGTCGGGTTTGCGCTTTTCCATGAACGCTGCGAAGGCTTCGCGCGCTTCCGGTGATGACAGTCGGGTGGTAAACCCCTTCACTTCCGTGTCGATCTGGGCGCTGATCGCAGCCGGATTGCCGCGGAGCAAGTTACGCGCCATTGCGAGTGCTTCGGGTGGTTTGGCGGCAAGCCGAGCAGCAGCCGTCAGTGCCACAGCCTCTAACTGATCGGCAGGAACGACAGCGTTGACGATGCCTGCATCCCGTGCGCGCTCAGCGGAGAATGGTTCGCCCAGTACGAGCAATTCGAACGCACGAGCATATCCCATCCGCAGGGGCGCGAGCAGGCTCGATCCGGCCTCTGGCAAAAGCCCCAGATCAAGGAACGGTGTGCGCAGGCTCGCCGTGGGGCTGGCATAGACGAGGTCGCAATGGAACAGCAGCGTGGTGCCGATACCGACGGCTAAGCCGTCGACTGCCGCGATCATCGGCTTTTTGATGAGGGGCAGATTGCGGATGAAAGTTTGCACCGCGGCGCCGAGATCGTTGCCGCCTTGTGCGCGGGTGATGAACTCGTTGATGTCGCTACCGGCCGAAAATATTCCACCTGATCCGATGAACAGATGGCAGCTGACACCAGGGGACGCATCGCCCGCCGCCAGCGCCTCCGACATCGCCGCATACATCGTGGATTTGAGCGCGTTCTTTTTGTCCGGTCGCGTGAAGCGGATGATCTGGATGCGGTCGCGGATTGAAATATCAAGGTCTGTTGACATGGCGTGGAGGCCTCCTCAGGCAGACAGTTTCTGTGGCTCGATGGCGAAGACGGCGTCGCCACCCTCGGTGATGGCCGCGGCCAATCCGGAGGCCTGCACGCACAGGTTTTCGGCAAAGAAGCGGGCGAGCGCAATGTGATTGGCATGGGTGCCATCGTGTGCTGCTGCCAATGCGCCGCGTGCGAGGTAGTGGCCACCTGCCGCGAGGCCGAACAGCCGCAGGTAAGGTGTTGCGCCTGCCAGCGCTGCGTTTTGATCGCGGGCAAGCGTCTTGCCCATCCACGACGTTGCTTCGGCCAGAGCCGCCACGGCTTCTCCCAACCGGTCACTCATGCGGCCGAACGACGGCTGGTTGGAGGCCCGCACGGCATCGACGGTTGACTGCAATTCGTCGAGGTAGGCTGCCATGACTTTACCGGCTGCCAGCGGCAACTTGCGTGTTACGAGGTCGATCGACTGAATGCCATTGGTGCCTTCGTAGATCGGCAGAATGCGCGCATCGCGGTAATGCTGGGCAGCACCTGTCTCCTCCACGAAGCCCATGCCGCCATGGATCTGCACGCCCATCGATGAGACCTCGCAACCAATATCGGTCGAAAATGCTTTGGCGATGGGCGTCAGCAGTGCAGCCTTTGCCGCCGCCGCCTGTCGCTCCGCTTCGGTGGTGGCACGATGCGAAATGTCCATCTCGCGCGCGGTGACGAGGCAGATGGCGCGCGCGGCCTGCGTCATTGCCTTCATCGTCATGATCGACCGGCGCGTGTCGGCGTGCTCGATGATTGGGCTCATGCCGGGACCCTTGGCATTTGGGGGGCGGCCCTGGCGCCGCTCGTTAGCATAGGCAATCGCGCGCTGCGTTGCTCGTTCCGCAATGGCAACGCCCTGCACACCCACAGCCAGCCGCGCCGCATTCATCATAATAAACATGACGTTGAGACCACGATTTTCTTCACCGACGAGATAACCAATGGCGCCGCCCTTCTCGCCGTACTTCATGGTGCAGGTGGGCGAGGCATGAATGCCGAGCTTGTGTTCGAGGCCAGAGCAGATCACGTCGTTGCGTGCGCCTAGCGAGCCATCGGCGTTGACCAGCCATTTGGGAACCAGAAATAAGGAGATGCCTCGCGTACCAGCGGGTGCGTCGGGCAGGCGTGCCAACACCATATGAATGATGTTTTCAGTCAACTCGTGCTCGCCGTAGGTGATGTAGATCTTGGTGCCGGTGATCAGGTAGGTGCCATCCGGCTGTTTTACGGCCTTGCTGCGAAGCTCGCCCAGATCAGAGCCCGCGTGCGGCTCGGTCAGGTTCATGGTGCCGGTCCATTCGCCGGAAACCATTTTCGGGAGGTACGTGGCTTTGAGTGAATCCGAGCCATGCGCGTACACAGCGTCGATGGCGCCCTGGGTCAACAGCGGGCACAAGCCGAAGGCCATATTGGCTGAATTCCAGATTTCGCACGCTGCCATCGCGACGGTCGCTGGCAGGCCTTGCCCACCGAATTCCTCGGGGCATGGCAGCGCGCTCCAGCCGCCTTCGGCAAAGCCCTTGTAAGCCTCCTTCCAGCCCGCAGGTGTTGTGACGATGCCATCCTTGACGGACGAGCCGGTGCGGTCGCCGTTCCAGTTCAGGGGATCGAGCACTTCGGTGCCGAATTTACCGGCTTCCTCGACAATCGCACGCACGGTTTCGACATCGAGATCGGCATAAACGCCGCGCACGATCAGGCCGTCGAGATCGACGGCGGACTTGAGCGCAAACATGATGTCGTCTACGGGAGCCTGATAGGTCATGAGCGCTGCCTCTGGTCGCTGGAACGCGTTGTGCTGATTTTGCGCATAGACTACGGCGAATGCGGACCCAGGCAAAGCCCAAGGGCCATGAATTTACTGGCGACGGAAGGCTGCAGATGGCGGTCGTGACGGCAGATGAGGCAGCGATCGCGGACGCATCGGCAGCGGTGGTGCGCGGTGAACTCGTGGCGTTTCCAACGGAGACGGTCTATGGGCTCGGCGCTGATGCAACCCAAGGGCGTGCGGTGGCTCAGATTTTTGCCGCCAAAGGCCGGCCGCGCTTTAATCCGCTGATCGTGCACGTGGTCGATGAGGCGGCGGCTGAACGTGTCGCAGTGTTTGACGTTGATGCGCGAAAGCTCGCGGCGGCCTTCTGGCCGGGACCTCTGACACTCGTGTTACCGCGACGGGCGGGCTGCGGGATTTCGGATCTCGTCACCGCCGGGCTCGATACGATTGCGCTTCGGGTTCCCGGCCATGCAACGGCACAAGCGCTCCTGCGCGCAGCCAAAGTGCCGGTGGCGGCGCCTTCGGCTAACCGATCGGGTCACGTCAGCCCGACGACTGCGCAGCACGTGGACGTCGACCTTGGTGACAAGGTTACAATCATCCTCGATGCTGGTGCCGCGCGGCACGGCCTGGAAAGTACCGTGCTGTCGGTGATTGATGGGCGGGTGACATTGTTAAGACCCGGAGCAGTGACGGCAGAGGCGATCGAAGTGGTGGTCGGCTGTTCGATCGGTCGTGCGCTGGACGCCGGTGACGGGCCGATATCGCCCGGTCAACTTGAAAGTCACTACGCGCCGCGCGCACCCGTGCGGCTCAATGCAACCGACGTGAAACCCGGCGAGGCGCTGCTGGCATTCGGTCGCGACACGATCGAGACATCGGGTCCGGTGCTAAATCTCAGCCGCGACGGTTGCGTCATTGAAGCGGCTGCCAATCTGTTTGCAGGCCTGCGCAACCTCGATCAACCGGGTATAATTGGCATCGCTGTCATGCCGATTCCCGATCATGGGCTTGGTGACGCCATCAACGACCGTCTGCGGCGCGCAAGTGCCGACCGCCCTGGAGTCGCCACCACATGAACGACGCAACACCGATCCGTACCCACAATGTGCCATCAGCCGACGTGTTGGCGCAGTTAGCGGAGATCGTTGGCCCGGCTCATGCGTTGACCGATCCTGATGCTCAATTGCCGTATTTGCGGGAATGGCGGGACTTGTTCATGGGCCGTGCCGCCGTGGTGTTGCGTCCCGCCACGACAGAGGAAGTGTCGCGGATCATGGTGGTCGCTCACGCCAACAATATCGCGGTGGTGCCGCAGGCTGGCAATACGGGCCTCGTCGGCGGGCAAACACCGTTCGAGCACGGCGGCGAAATCGTCGTATCGGTGGCGCGCCTCAATAAGGTACGCAACGCCGATGCGGCTGGTTCGAGTTTGACGGTCGAAGCCGGTGTCACGCTCGCGGACGCCCAAGCCGCGGCCGACCGTATCGACCGGTTATTTCCGCTCAGTCTGCCGTCGGAGGGCTCGTGCCGCATTGGCGGTAATCTTGCGACCAATGCGGGCGGTGTTGGCGTACTGGCCTATGGCAACACGCGGTCGCTGGTGCTTGGCATCGAGGCTGTGTTGCCCGATGGCCGTATCATCCACGGCCTCAAGGCACTCAAGAAAGACAACACCGGCTATGATCTGAAAGACCTGTTGATCGGATCCGAAGGTACGCTCGGCATCATCACGGCGGCAGTTCTCAAGCTCTATCCGAAGCCCGCCGAGAAGGCCTGCGCGTTTGTTGCATTGTCGCAGATCGAGCACGCGCTCGATTTGCTGCAGTTGGCGCAAAGTGGGGCGGGACGCGGGTTGACGGCGTTCGAGTTCATTCCGCGGATCGCCATGGAGTTCGTGTTGCGCCATGTGCCGGGCGCGCGTGAACCGTTTGCGGCGAAATTCCCCTGGTATGTGCTGCTGGAAGTGTCCGGCGGAAAGGCCGACGGCACGGCTGCATCAGAACTCGAGTCGGTGCTGATGGCGGCCAGTGACCAGGGATTGGTTCTCGACGCCGCGATCGCTGGGTCATTGCAGCAGTCGCGCGACTTCTGGAAGTTGCGCGAGGGAATATCGGAAGCGCAGAAGCCCGAGGGCGGCAACATCAAGCACGACATCTCCGTGCCGATATCGCGAATTCCCGAGTTCATTTCCCGCGCCAATGCGCTTGTGGAGGCGATCTGTCCCGGCGCCCGACCCTTGCCGCTCGGCCACTTCGGCGACGGCAATGTGCACTACAATATCGCCCAGCCGCTCAATATGGACAAAGAGCAATTCCTGCAACTGTGGGGCGCAATTGCCGACGCTGTGCACGGCCTTGTGATGGATATGGACGGCTCAATCTCGGCTGAGCATGGCATCGGCCGCATGAAGCGTGACAGTCTCGCTTACACCAAAAGCTCTGTCGAAATGGACCTGATGCGCGGCATCAAAACCGTGTTCGACCCCAAGGGCATCATGAACCCGGGGAAGGTTCTATAATTACTGCACACCGAGACGCTTGAGGCGCTCAGCGGCTTCGGGTGAACCGAGATCGCGGGCGCGTTCGTACCAGCGCTTGGCTTGCACTGGGTCCGGTTTGAAGCCGACGACCCGGGCCCGTGCCAGTTCCACGGGATCGTAGGTGCCGCCAAGTGCCAGCGCACCTTGCGCAAGGCCAGCGTCGGCCGCGCGCTGATACATCAGGCGGGCACCGGCTATGCCGCCGTCGGTCAACTCGGAATCACCTTTTTGCACGAGCCGCATCAACCGCTGGCGCTCCTCCGGTGACGGCCCTGGCGCCACCGGTGTCGGTGCAGCAGGAGCGGGCGCCATAGGGATAGACGCCACGGGCGCCACCGCAATCGGCGACCGCATAGCGGCAACGGGCGCCGGCGGAACCATGGGTGCTGCCTCGGCGCTGCTGGCAATGCCAGCGCGCAGGTCTGATGTTGTCGTGGCACGTGCGACAGGTGGTGGTGGTGCCGCGCTTGCGGCAACCTTGGGTGTTGCAACGAGAACTGCGCGTGCTTCCGCCTGTATGGCGCCGTCAACACTCATCAGTACAACCGCGACGTCGGAGCGGCCAAAAACACCGGTTGGGACCATCAACTTCAGGCCGGGCAGCGCGGACAACGGTACGGCCCAGGAACCTGGCGCGATAGAATGGCCTTGCGACAAGGCCACGCTCGGTGGCAGACCGCGGATACGGAGGTAGCTGTTGCGTGGCAACGCGTCAGCGGGGCCGACCGTGATGCCGAGGCTGGCTTCACCGGGTGACTCGGTGACGAACTCTTTCGGGACGTTCAGTTGCGCGCCTTGTGCGATCGCTAACGTCAGCGGCACGATCGTCAGGATCGCCGACAACATCCATCGTTGAGCCTGTTGTCGTGTGCTGCATCGCGCCTCATGATCTGCGATTGTCGTCGCCATTGCCACCCCCAAAGCCAATCGCTCCTTGATCACCGTGCACTACGTCAGCGCTTTTGCTGCTGCTTACTCCATTCCATGAACTGCTTGAACAGACGTTCCTGCTCCTGGGCGTTGGAGGGGGCCGCGCGGGCTGCCTGCGCCCGGGCCAACTGCACATCGACGGAAACACCGGCGACCGAGGCACTGGAGGACGCACGGTCAAGCCACTCCTGGGCTGCGGGAAAGCGCTTCCAGCCTTTCACCGAGGCGGCAAGATTCGCCTCGTTCCACTTGGAATGGCGCGGCGGCTGTTGGAATTCGGGGAAACGCGTGAAGAACGCGTCAATGAACTTCGCAACACGGCGATAGCGGTCGGTGTCGCGTGGCCAGTTGTAGACTGCCAGCACCGCGCCTACTGCCACGGTCTCGATCGTTTGATCCTTGGCGATCAGGTTTGGGTAGTCCTGGTGCGTCAGGGTCGCCGGGAAGTAGTCGGCCTCGAGTATCTCGGAATAGGGGATCGGCAGAACCTTCATGCCGGGCTCGAGCTTGAACTTGCCAAAGGCTCCTGTTGGCTTGCCGGCAATTAGCACGGTAGCTGCGATTTCACCGGTCTTGACCTTGAGGAAGCCATCGGCTTGCCCGACATTGATCTCCTCGGCTTTGATGCCGAGCAACTCGAAGATCAGGCGTGTTGAGAACTGTGTGCCGCTGCCGACATCGGAAAAATTGACCTTCTTGCCGGCCAGATCCTTGATGTCATTGATGCCGTTGCCAGCAAGAATGTGCACCTCCTCGTTGTAGAGCTTGGCAATGTATGCCATGCGTTCGTCGATGCCGCCGCCAAGCTCGCCCGATTTCTTCAGGTAGCTCATGATGTTTGATTGGGTGATCCCGAGATCGACGCCGCGCAGGTGCAGGATATCCTTGACGTTTTGATAGCCGCCCTTGCCGATGATTGGCAAAACGCGGAGCTTGTCGCCATCATCGAGTACCGCCGACATGTCGTACGCGAAGAACAGATACGTGCCGTTCGGATTGCCGGAGACGACCGTGACCGTGTTCTGATTGAGCGTTTCGCGTTGTGCTTCCCATGGTGTCAGCGCTCGCCCTACCCGTTTGGCGGGAGTCGCGGCCTGCGCCAGCACAATCGGTTTGGGTTCAGCCGCGTGCAGCGGCAACGGCGCGATCGACCAGGTCGATAGTAGGAATGCGAGTAGTCCCAGAACGCGAACCATGCGGGTGTCTCCCCAGACTGTCGTTGCGAAGCGCCTAAACCCCTGCCGCGGTTTTCCCTGAACCGTGGCCTGCCGCGCCATTGTGCAGACGCGACACCGCACGATCCCTCCACGTTCGCGGCGGATGTTTGGCGTGAATTCGGTATTGTCGAGGCAGAAAAAAATCTTTGAACCGACGATTGGTTGCCGTTCAATTTTGGCTAGAGCCCATGTTTCAGCGCGGTTGCGCGGTGCGCGGTAAGTCGTTTTCTCCTAGATGTAAAATCGTGCAGTCGAGACGATTTTAACCTTCACTTAACCACGCGCTGTCACCGTTCCAGCGCCATTTGGACATCCTGTTGGGCGATGAGCACAGGGTGCTTGTGTTGCGGTCGTTGAGTTTACGGGGGTGGGCGTGTCCGATTTGACGTGGCGATGGTGGCAGGATCGGGCCGCGTTCGTTCTGCTATCTGGAATGTCGATCGCCATTGGCGCCTGCGCCCGCTCGACGCCCGTCACCGAGCACATCAGCGCTGACCATCGGGCAAAGTCGCGCATGGTCGATCAGGGCACCGGCACCTCTGCCAGCCAGCGTCTTTATTCAGATAGCCAGCGGATTCCGAAGGGTGGCGGAGGCTATAAAATCGGCAGTCCTTATAAGATCACCGGGCGCTGGTACGTGCCGATGGAAGATCCGAACTATGATCGCGTCGGGCTCGGGTCGTGGTATGGCGCGGACTTCCACGGTCGCAAGACGGCCAATGGCGAGATCTTCGACATGAACGCACTGACGGCCGCCCATCCGACGCTGCCAATCCCGTCCTATGCGTATGTCACCAATCTCTCGAACAATCGCACGATCCTGGTACGCATCAATGATCGCGGACCCTATGCGCACGATCGTGTCATCGACCTTTCGAGGCGATCAGCGCGCGAGCTTGGTTACGAGTTGCAGGGCTTATCGCGTGTGCGTGTCCGCTATGCCGGTCGTGCGCCGCTCGATGGCAATGACCTGCATGAGCAGCGATTCCTGGCCAGCCTCGCGCCGCAGCGTAGTGCGTTGGCTAAGACTTTTTGAAGTTGAAAATCTGGCCATTGACTGTAAGGCCGGGGCTCGCCAGTTCCAAGAACAGCGGCGCAAGGGCTTCCGGAGGGCTCAGAGTGTTTGCATCCTCGCCAGGGAACGCCTTGGCCCGCATTTGCGTGCGGATCGGGCCTGGATTGATGATGTTGGCGCGGATCGTCGTTCCGTCGACTTCGTGCGCGTAGGTTTTCACCAGCGCCTCAAGTCCCGCCTTTGAAACCGCGTAGGGTCCCCAGTAGGCGTTTTTCGCTGACGCCGCGCCCGACGATACAAAGATTGCCCGCCCGGCATCTGACCGCCGCAATAGCGGATCGCAGGTGCGGATCAATCGCCAGTTGGCGTTGAGGTTTATCTCCATCACGTCGGCCCAGGCATCGTTGGTGATGTGGGCGAGTGGC
>JANNRP010000248.1:0-22105 GCA_031401535.1 Hyphomicrobiaceae bacterium
CAGCACCGGGTTGCGCTTGTGCGGCATGGCGGATGAGCCCTTCTGGCCTTCCGAGAAGAACTCCTCCGCTTCATAGACCTCGGAACGCTGCAGGTGACGGATCTCGATGGCCAGACGTTCGACCGAAGACGCGATCACGCCAAGCGTCGCAAAATACATGGCATGACGGTCGCGTGGGATCACTTGGGTCGATACCGGCTCGACGGTCAGCCCGAGCTTGGCCGCGACGTGCGCCTCGACGCGTGGATCGATGTTGGCGAAGGTGCCGACGGCCCCAGAGATGGCACAGGTCGCGATCTCGGAGCGGGCGGCCACCATGCGGGTGCGGGCACGGGAGAACTCGGCATAGGCTTGGGCGAGTTTCAAGCCGAAGGTCACGGGCTCGGCGTGGATGCCATGGCTGCGGCCGATCGTCGGCGTCATCTTATGTTCGTGCGCGCGCACCTTGAGGGCCGCGCAGACACGATCGATCCCGGCGATCAACAGATCGCTCGCCCGCACCAGTTGTACGCTCAGGCACGTATCCAGCACGTCGGAAGATGTCATGCCCTGATGCACGAAGCGGGCATCGTCGCCGACGAACTCGGCCAGATGGGTGAGGAAGGCAATCACATCGTGCTTGGTGATGCGCTCAATGGCGTCGATCTTGGCGACGTCGAATTCCGCGGCGGCACCCTTCGCCCAGATCGTCTCGGCGGCACTCTTTGGGATGATGCCGATGTCGGCCATGGCGGTCGCCGCATGGGCTTCAATCTCGAACCAGATGCGAAAGCGCGTGGCAGGTGCCCAGATCGCCACCATCTCGGGTCTGCTGTACCGCTCGATCATTGTTGCCTCGATGTTAATCACTTGAAGGGCGCTTGAGCAGGCAGGCCTAGCAAACATGTGGCATTGCAGCAAACGCTCAACGCGATATGCTTAGACCAGCGAATACAGCCATCCAATGCAACTTCTTCCGCAGGCGAACCCCATGAAAGCTGATGTTATTGTCCTCGGTGCCGGCATGGTCGGCATCTCGACCGCGATTCACCTCGTGAAGCGCGGCCGTTCGGTGATCCTGGTCGACCGCCGGGGCGCCGCCGAGGAGACTTCCTACGGCAACACCGGCATCATCCAGACCGAAGCGGTGGTGCCCTACACGTTCCCGCGGGAGCTGGCCAAGCTCGCCAAATATGCGGTCAACGGTACGTCGGAAGCGAACTGGCACATGAGCGCGATGGCCCACCTGGCCCCGTCGCTCTATAAATACTGGCGTCACAGCACGCCCGAGAAGGTAGCGGCGACCGCACGCGCCCATCAGCCGCTGTCGGCCAGATGCCTCGCCGAACATGAAGCGCTGATGACCGAGGCAGGCGTCATCAGTCTGCTACGCCGCACCGGATATCTGCGGCTCTACCGCGATCAGGAGGTGCTTGATCAGGCAGCGATTGCGGACGAGCGCGTGAAGGCCATGTACGGCGTCGCGTTCAACACGCTAAACACAGCGGCGGTCAAGGAGCTCGAGCCACATCTGCAGGGCCCGATAGCCGGTGGCGTTTTGATGGCCGATCCCGTCAGCGTGTCAGATCCAGGCCGGATCGGTAAAGCCTATGCCGAGCTGTTCGTGAAGCTCGGCGGGCGCATGGCGACCGGTGACGCCCGCACGCTGACGAAGTCTGGCGACGTCTGGCAGATTGGCAACGTCGATGGCCCTCTCGAAGCACGCGATGTGGTGATCGCGCTGGGCGCATGGTCCGACGACGTGCTGGCGACCCAGGGCATCCGCGTGCCGTTGTTCGTCAAACGCGGCTATCACATGCACTACCGCCCGCGTGACAATGCAACGCTCAGCCGACCGGTGTTCGACGTGGCGGGCGGCTACGTCATTACCCCGATGACGAAAGGGATACGGTTGACGACAGGGGCTGAATTCACCTGGCGCGATGCCGACCCGACGCCGGTGCAATTGCAGAAGACAGAGCCGATGGCGCGCGAGATCTTGCCGCTTGCCGATCGTGTCGATCCCGAGCCGTGGATGGGGCGTCGTCCCTGCCTCCCGGATATGGTGCCGATGATCGGGCCGGTTGTCGGCAGAAAAGGGCTGTGGACGCACTTTGGACACCAGCACTGGGGCTTCACGTTGGGGCCGGCCACAGGACGTCTGTTAGCCGAGATGATGACAGGCGAGGCGACCTACACCGACCCGTTCCCCTATCGCACCGACCGGTTCAACTGAGAGCGGCGAGGCGGACGGGGTGTCTTGGAGCGGGGAGTGCCGTCATTTGGCTGAGGCGGAATATCGCCTGCTTTTTGTCTGAGCGGACAAGCGTCACTTCATTAGTTCGCGTCGGCTCCATCCAGCCTTGGGTCCACCCAAGTGCCCTGATTACATCTGCAAGCTAGCCAGCGTAGCGATGCCGATCAAAATAATGATCGCTCCGGCAACACCCTGCACAATGCGCGCACCACAGTCGAGTTGAGGAAGATGCGCTCCAAGCGCTTTGCCCATCTTTGCGCGACCTAAGATGGCGGCGACAGCGACGAGGCCGATCGTCAGAGATATCCCGAGCGCGAGCGAGATGAGCATCAGACCAACCATGATGCCGCTGCTCTGCAACCACGCAAATCCGAGGACAGAAATCGTCAGTGGGCACGGCAGCAGGCCCATGCCTGTGATCATTGCGCGGGACCCGTCATGCGTATGGTCCTGAGAAGGACGAACACTTTGATAGAGCATCATCGCACCAGCCAACACGATGAGCCCGTATCCAAACACGGTGAAGCCGGGTGAGCCGCGCCCCGATATTGATGGCACCTGTCCAACAACGAAGCGCAACACCAGGAATGCCGCAAATCCCGACAGCACATGCAGCAAAGCGGCCGACAATGCGACGCGGATCCCTTTCCCAATGTGTGCCTCTCGCCCCAGAAAATAAGCTGCAAGGGCCGCTTTGCCATGGCCCGGGGTCAAGGCATGCAGAGCACCAAGTACAAAAGCGAAGATGACCGCGCCCATCCCGCCCGCGCGCAGTTCTGCCGCCAACGTGCGAATGATGCCGCCCTGCATCTGGCTGATTGCCGAATGGAACCATTCCCACATTGCAGCTTGCCTTTATCCTATCCCCTAGGATAGGTAGCAGAATGCGCCATCATAGTCACCCCGACATCATCAAGCGGTTGAAGCGGGCCGAAGGGCATTTGCGCTCGATCATTGCAATGATGGAGGAAAGCCGACCGTGCACCGAACTCGCACAGCAACTTCATGCCGTCGAGAACGCGGTCGGCAATGCCAAGCGCGAACTCATCCATGACCATATCGACCATTGCTTGGCCGACGGGATCGGTGGCGACGCCAAGGAAGCGCGAGCCGCGCTGGCCGAGTTCAAGGCCCTGAGCAAGTATTTGTGAGCTGACATGCCGGATATTGCGAGCATCATTCAATCCGGGGCTGCCAATGTCTGGCTGTTGTTGCCAACGGCCCTCGTGCTCGGTGCACTCCATGCGCTCGAACCCGGGCATTCAAAGTCGATGATGATCGCGTTCATCGTGGCCGTTCATGGTACAGCGCGCCAAGCGGCGCTGCTCGCACTGTCGGCAACCTTGGGGCACACAATCGTCGTGTGGGCGCTCGCGGTACTGGCGTGGCGTCTCGGTGATTCAGGCGTTCTCGAGCGGGCGGAACCATGGCTCTTGCTTCTCGGTGGACTGCTCTTGATTGCGCTTTCCTTTCGGATTCTGAAGCGATTGTTGCCAGCGGCTGCACACGGACACCATCATCACGACCACGGTCACAATCATGGACATGCAAGCACGCCCGCGCATGATCATCACCACGCACACGCGACATTCAACACCGAAGACGAGCACGCGGCGTTCCATGAGGCCGAGATCAAGAAGCAGTTTACTGGTAAAGTCGGCGCCGTCACCAATGGTGAGATCGCTTGGTTTGGGTTCACGGGCGGACTGCTACCTTGTCCGGCCGCATTCGCCGTGTTGCTCGCGTGTTTGCATCAGCAAGCGTATGGCCTCGGTATTGTCATGGTCGCAGCATTCAGTGTCGGCTTGGCACTGACGATGGTTGCGGTTGGTGTAGCGGCCGCGTGGGGTGTAACGGCGATCAAGGCGAAGTCGGGCACATTCGATCGGTTCGCCTACTGGGCTCCGTATCTTTCGTCGGCTGTCGTTTTCGGCATCGGTTTGTTCGCCGTTGTCCAAGGCTTGCGTGCCTTCGGTCAGCTTTAGTGAGGGTCGGGAGTGCTATTTTTCCTATGGGCGCAATGAACAACGGCTTGGAACGAGGCCTGCCGCATTGACGGCACAGAGTGGTTCTATTACCCGCAATTATCGAATGAGGGGCTCGCCATTGTCGGAGTACTTGCCATTCAACAAGCATCGTCGGTTCGCTGCGCACCGCCGTGCGGCGATGACGATCATTGTTGTGTTGGCGCTCGCGATCAATCTGATTGCCAGCACGTATTCTGGAATGGTGCACGCGCATGAGCACGTGCATGAGCAATCCGACCATCATCACGACGAGCACAACGCTTCCGACGTCGATAGTTCAGTCGACGTGGCAAGCCTTGAGGCTGGAGACACGAGCGGTACGCGCGGCCTGGATCAGACGCATGAGCACCCGGCGGACCTCGCACTCAGCATGACGCCGCTTGTCGCATGGAAGTTCCCGGTCGTTGATACGTCCTGGTCGCCGTCGCGAAGTAAAGCGATTGTCTTGTTCGACGTCGGCCCCAGCGAACGTCCACCGCGGTGTGTATAACCGTCGCAGCACGCTGATCACGCGCCTCACATTGATGAGCCTTGCCGCAAATGCGGCTTGCAGCTCATGCGCGTCGGTCCGCTGCACCTTCTAAACCCGAAGAATGCAACCAGCGCCAGCGTCACCGATTGACGATGTCATCGGCATCGCTTTGGCGTGAACCATAGAGAGACCTCATGCATCAACGAAGTGGACAAGCCGTCCTGGCTACCGTTGCGTTCGTCGCGGCGGTGACGCTGGGCGAACCAGCTTTTGCGCACGGCGTTCCAACGGGCGATCAGGCATATATCGAGGCCGTCGAAGGTCGCAATCTCATCCCCTTTATGTACCTCGGCGCGAAACACATGGTGACCGGCTACGATCACCTGTTGTTTCTGTTCGGCGTTATCTTCTTCCTCTATCGGCTGAAGGACGTCGGGCTCTACGTGACGCTGTTCGCGATCGGACACAGCACGACACTGCTGTTCGGCGTTCTCAATGGCACTGGAGTCAACGCGTATCTGATTGACGCCATCATTGGGCTCTCGGTCGTTTACAAAGCGTTGGACAATCTCGACCTCTTCAAGAAATGGCTCGGCTTCCAGCCTAATGCCAAGGCGGCCGTGCTGATCTTTGGACTATTCCACGGCTTCGGACTGGCGACCAAGGTTCAGGACTTCGAGTTGTCGCCAGACGGGCTCATCCCAAACCTCATCTCGTTCAACATCGGTGTCGAATTCGGGCAGCTGATGGCGCTGTCAGCGATCCTCATTCTCATGGGGTTCTGGAGGCGGACGCCCAGCTTCTCGAAACTGGCCGTGACTTCGAATGTCGCGCTGATGGTGGCCGGGTTCGCCCTCACCACCATGCAGTTGCAGGGCTACTTCCACAGCATGCATCCGCCCGCATGAGGCCTACCCCGACGCGATGCGTCAGACACCAATCAATCCAAAACAGGACGCCCCACCATGACCAAGACAATGACAACTACTGCCAAGACTTCTGCTGCAACAATCACCACGAGCGAGTCGACGGTTAATGTCGTCCAGCACCTGCCGAGCACGTCACACCTCGTGCGCTCGACGGTGATTGCCACGGCGGTTGCGACCTTACTTGGCGTCACCTGCGTTCTGCCAGCAGAATACGCTATTGATCCGACCGGCATTGGCCGCGTGCTTGGCCTCACTCAGATGGGCCAAATCAAGCTCGACGCAGAAGCCAAACTGGCGAAGAAGGCGCAGCTTCCAGCGGTGCTCGTGGTTGGCAACATCCATTCGAGTATCAATGACCAGCGGGTCATCAGCGACGCCGCCCCCATCGGCGGGGCTTGGTCGCAACTTGCTCAGGCAGCACCTGCTGCGGCACCGGCTATTCCTGGGCAGAAGACCGACACGCTTGAAATTGTCCTGCAGCCCAATGCCAAGATGGAGTTGAAAGCCTGGATGAAGAAAGGTGATGGGTACACCTTCACCTGGACGGCATCGAGCGCCATCAACTTCAATTTCCACGGCGAGAAGATTAACGCCCGTGACGACGAGTACACAGAGTACAAGAAAGGTATCGCGGCGACCGATAAGGGCGAGTTCAAAGCGGGATACGACGGTACGCATGGCTGGTCATGGCGCAATCGCACCAAGCAACCGATCACGGTGAAGGCGACGATCACTGGAATTTACGAGAAATTCGCAGAGAAGAAGTGAGATTTCGCCCGTCTCGAATCACCTCCCGCGATCGGCGCGGGAGGGCCTTGTTTATCTGGCGTTTTGGGGAAGACGCTCGGATCAACAAACAACCCCGATCAGCCAACTCCCCCTCAACCCGCCCTACTCCGCAAATGCTGCCTGCATTGGCTGCGGATGTGGCGCAGCTCGGCAAGCGTGCGGTCGAGGTCGGTGCGCTTCTGGTTGAGGTCGGCAATCGTCGCCTCGATCTTGTCCAGCAGCAGTTTGGTCTGTGTGACCTGGGTCGGGTCGCTGTCGTAGAGCGCCAGATATTCGGCGATATCCTCGATCGAGAAGCCGAGGTTCTTGCCGCGCAGGATCAGGCGCAACCGGGCGCGGTCCCGCCGGCCGTAGGTGCGATTGGCGCCCTTGCGCTCGGGCGACAGCAGGCCGCGCGCCTCGTAGAAGCGTATGGCGCGCGTCGTGATGCCGAACTCATCGGCCAGATCGCCTATCGAGACCGGGGCAACGTCGTCCGGTTCGAGCGCGCCGGTCGCGCTGATTGCGATGCGTGCCTCCGTCTTTGATTTCAGCTTCGACATCAGGTGCGCTGGCGCAGCGCTTCCTCCTGTTTCAGTTCCTTCTTCGACAGCTTGCCGATCATGGTCTTCGGCAGCGCATCGCGGAACTCGATTTCCGATGGCATTTCGAGCTTGGAGACCTTCTCCTCCAGATGCTTGAGGATATCGGTAGCCGTCGCGCTGGCGCCCGCCTTGAGCTTGATGAAGGCCTTGGGCGCTTCTCCCCGGTAGCTATCCTTGATGCCGATCACGGTCACTTCCTCGACCGCCGGGTGCTCGTAGATCTTCTCTTCGAGGTGGCGCGGGAACACCTTGAAGCCCGAACAGATGATCATGTCCTTGATCCGGTCGGTGATATACACGAAGCCCTGGTCGTCCATTTTGCCGATGTCGCCGGAGCGGAAGAAGCCGTCGAAGAAAACGTGGGCGGTCTCGTCCGGCTTGTTCCAGTAGCCCTTCATGACCTGCGGCCCCTTGATGCAGATCTCGCCTTCCTGACCGAGCGGCACTTCCTTTGCCGGATCTTCGGCCACCCGGATCGAGATTATGGTGCCCGGCAGCGGTTGGCCGATCGAATTGTTCTTCACCGGACCATCGAACGGATTGAACGTGGCGCCGGGCGAGGTTTCCGACAAACCATAGGCCTCGACCACCTTGCAACCCGTCAGCGCCTCGAAGCCGCGTTTGACTTCGAGTGGCAGCGGGGCGCCCCCCGACAGGCAGAACTTCAGCGAGGACAGATCGAAGGTCTTGATCTTGGGATGATTGAGCATCGCATTGAACACGGTGGGCACGCCCGGCATGATGGTTGGACGGGTCGCCGCAATCAGTTTCAGCGCATCGTTCAAAACGAAGCGCGGCATCATGATCATTTCGGCGGCGGTCGCGACCGCCAGATTCATGACGCCGGTCATGGCAAAAACGTGGAAAAACGGCAAGATTCCGAGAATCTTCTCTTTTCCAGGCTCCAATCCACCCGTCCAGGCCAGCACCTGTTGCATGTTGGATGTGAGGTTGGCATGCGTCAGCATCGCGGCTTTGGGCGTGCCCGTCGTGCCGCCGGTATATTGCAGCACCGCCACGTCCTCGACGGCGTTGATGATGACCGGCGCCACCGTGCCGTCGTTATTGATCAAATCAGCTTCGGCGATGATGTTTGCGGCGACGGTCGAGCGCTGCGGATGCGCTAGTTCTTTCGCCTTGAAAAGCTTGAATAATACCGATTTTGTGCTCGGCAGCAGGTTGGCGAATTGACACACAACCAGGCGTTTCAGATGACCCTCGACAACCAGCCGTTCAACTTTGTCGAACAGCACCTTCAAGTCCAGCGTCACCATCAAATCGGTTTGGCTATCCTTGACCTGGAAGATCAATTCTTCGTGGCTATACAAGGGGTTGAAATTCACGACCGTCGCGCCCGTCCGCAGGATCGCGAAGTAATAGACAACGAAACTCGGGCAATTCGGCAGGAACAGCCCAACCTTTACGCCGCGGCCGACACCACGTTGCTGCAGGCCCGCTGCCACGTGGGCGATGCGGCGGCCGATCTCGGCATACGTTAATGTGCGACCGAGAAAATTGGTGCACGGCGCGTTGCCATGTCCTGCGATCGCCCGCTCCATCAAGCGATACAGGGGCTCAGGCTGGAACGCCATGTGCCAATCGACCCCCGGCGGGTAGCAGGTAAGCCACGGATATGCGCCCTGACCGCTCGTATTGTCTGGTGCTGCAGAGCCGGTGTTGGACGTCGACATGACCCTCGTTTCCTTCCCCAAAATGACGCGTTCCCCACGTCGGCAAACAAGTTGCCGATCATATTTACTTGTTTGGTGGCACCCGTACGACCATGTAACGCAGGTGTAAGGCGCCACGTCCGGTAGTAGAACACGGTTTGGCGGTGCAATGCCAGTCGCTCAAACGTGGTTCTCAAGCGGACACGGTGGGGCGAACCCCTGCAGGGACCTGAGTAGACGTGGAAGCCGCAGGGCGGCGTTGGTCGGGCGTGTTCATTTCGACGTTAATGCGTCAACGGCGATGGATTCTCGCATAACAGGCACAATTCTTGCTAAAATGCAGGTCTGGCCTACGGCAGTGTTCATTTACGGTCTCCTAAGCATCCGCTTGTTACCGGTAACAAGCTGGATTAAGGAAACCGCAGTAAAACACTGGGCACAGTGCGGTAGCGAACACAAACGAACGAGTGTAAAATGGACGATGTTGCAACCAAGATCATCGATATCCTGAAGAAGCACATGAAAGAACCACGCGATGACATCGGCTTGTCAACTGCGTTGACCGACTTGAAAATTGAGTCGCTCGATCTTGCGATGATCGTCTTTGACATCGAAGATTCCTTCGGGATCGAGATTCCCTACAACGCCAATGAAGAAGCCTCTGACTTCAGGACCGTTGGCTCCGTCGTTGAGCGCGTGAAGTCGTTGGTCGCAGGCGTTGCCAGCGGTGCGGCCGCCAAGGCCTGATCGGGCTTTGAGCCTGGGGTAAGTTCCGTTTGTCGGCTCCATCCGGCACAGCGGAACGTAAATTTGTGGAAAGTGCATTGCTCATGAGTACTGAGAATCCGGCCCGCCGCGTCGTTGTGACGGGCATGGGGGTCGTTACACCTATTGGTCAAAACGTCCCCGATTTTTGGGCTGGACTGCAGCGCGGGCAATCCGGTGTCAGCGCTGTTGGCGGCTTTCCACTTGAGGATCTAAAGATCCTGATTGCGGCGCAGATCAAGGATTTCGAGCCAAAGGTTCGCCTGAAGCACTTCAAACGCGACAAGCTCGTGACTCTGGCTGATCGCTATTCCTGGTTCGCGGCCGCCGCCGCCAGCGAGGCCATGGAAATGGCCGGCCTCCAAGGGCCCGTTGCAAACCCTTATCGAGCGGCTTGTATCATCGGTTCGGGCGCCGGCGGTTTGACCACCTACGAGACGGCGTATCGCGACCTGTTCATTCACAACAAACGGGCGACGCATCCGTTGACGCTGCTGAGGATCATTGGCTCGTCGGCGTCAGCCCACGTTGGCATCGAGTATGGCATCAAGGGGCCGACCTTTGCCACCTGTTCGGCCTGTTCGACGGCGACCCACGCGATCGGCATCGCACGGGATTACATCCGGCATGGCATGGTGGATATTGCGATCGCCGGCGCGTCCGAGAGCGTCATCAACTATGGGACCATGAAGGCTTGGCAGGCCTTGCACGTGCTGTCCCCGCAGGGCTGCTTCCCATTTTCCAAGAACCGTAATGGTACAGTGTTGGGGGAAGGTGCTGGCATTCTAGTTCTCGAGTCCTATGAACACGCCAAGGCGCGCGGCGCCACGATCCTGGCCGAGTTGTCGGGCTATGGCATGAGTTCGGACGCGAAGGATATGGTGAAACCCGAGGTCGAAGGCCCGCGCGAAGCCATGCGATTGGCGCTTGCCGATGCCGGTCTGGCGCCGGAACAGATCGACTATCTTAATGCACACGGCACGGCGACGGCTGATAATGACCGCAATGAAACGCGGGCAATCAAGGAAGTGTTCGGCGATCATGCCTACAAACTGGCCGTATCATCGACCAAGTCGATGCATGGCCATCCACTTGGGGCGGGCGGCGGCATTGAAGCTGTGGCCACCATCAAGGCGATGGGCGAGAGCTGGGTGCCGCCGACGATGGGCTTGACCGAAGCTGATCCGGAATGCGATCTCGACTACGTGCCAAACGCGGGACGTGCGAAGACTGTTACTTATGCGATGTCGAATTCTTTTGCCTTCGGCGGTCTCAACGCCGTGTTGGTATTTGGCCCCGCCCCCGCCTGACCTGGACCGAATCACCGACGTTTCCACAGTTTTGACGTGTTGCACCCGTTGTTTCCAGCGGGGCAACCCGCACATGTGTCTGCATGCCAACCAATATCTTGCGTCGAAGAGCCAATCGGCAGCAGCCGAGCCCCTTGCCATCACCAGCGCTGGCAGTGCGCGAAGTACTGCTGAGTGTTGGGATTTTGAGTCTGACTATTCGATTGCATGAGACGTCGACTGCGCAGCGCATATGGACTGCTCTGCCCTTGTTCTCCACCGCTGAAACCTGGGGCGACACCATTCACTTCGAACTGCCGATCAAAACGGGTCGGGAACGCAATGCGCGGCTCAACGTAGTGCCGGGCGATATTTGCTACTGGACCGACGAAAGTCGTGTCTTCATTGGTTGGGGGCCCACCCCGATCTCAATGTCGCATGAAATCCGTTTGATGCGCCCGTGCAATGTGTGGGCAACGGCACTGGGGGATGTTCGGGCGTTGGAGACCATCACTCCCGGCGAAAAGATTACAATGCACGCGGTCGGTTTGACCCGGCCACTACCGGTCGTTGAATAACCGCGGAATGTGCGACTTGATCAGTGCCGCCAGTTCCTCGCTCGGGTCAGTCGCAAGTGGGGTGACGTGCGACAACTCAAGTGCCATCCGCTCAGGGGACAAATCGGCAAGCGGAACCGATCGGTACCAACCGGGTGCCATCAGGGACTGTCGATAACCGTACTCGTTGATTGTAAGTGTTTGCCATGCCGGACTTGCTCCAAGTACCGGCAGACCGGCAGCTACAACTTCAGAGATCATCGAACTGGAATCGTCGGTGACGATGACGGCATCGCAGCCGATGAGCAGGTTTGTGAGTGCGGCCGTATTCGGAGTGCGGACGTCAAGAAAGCGCTCGATGGCTGGATGCTGATCTCGAACCATCGACGCAATCCGGTCGCTCACCCCGGGTGGTGTTCGACGCGAGTTGGATACGCGCCAGCGAACGCCAAATGCTTCGTAGGTCGACGTCACGGCCCCAATCAAGTTGTTCCAGTCGGCGGTCTCGAACCGGCATTCACCGGACGGGCCACCTATCAATAACCCAGCGATGCGTGGGGGATTGGTCAACCGGACATCACGCCGCGTCGCCCTGACCTCGGCGGCAACCCTTGATGGTTTGCAGGCAAAGGCGTGATTTAGACGCCACGACTGTTCTCGATAGGAGGTCAGGACCAAGTTAAAACTTGCCGGGTTGAACGCGCGCAACGAACCATAAAAAATATTGGCCGCCCCTAGTAACCTGGAACAGGCGACATTTGCGGCCAACGTGGCAGCACCAGCCGAAACAACTAGTCCGGCCTGTGGCAATGTTGCAGCTTCGACGCCGTATACGTAGCGCAAGAGCGACGCGTTGGCACGACGCGTGTTGCTTGCCAGCGCTAACAGCAGGCCAGGCCATCGGCCACGACTGATGTCGAACCTCGTGACCGATACCGGGTTTCGACGCGCCACCGCTTGTATGATGCCGTCTGACAGCTGGATATGTCCAGGTCGGCCATCGGAAATCAGCAGCACGTGAAGCTCAGGCATATTGAGGGGCGATCGGCTCAGGTGCAGGTTGGTTGTCGTGGAACCTGCAACCAGAACCAGATCCGCGCAAGTGGCTAGCTGGTCAACGTGTCGAACGGACACCGGCGAGAGCGGCGGGTGCTGTGGCTTCAGACGGGTCGAGGGACATCCAGACCCGAGGATTGAGATAGGATTGCCGCATGATAAATTCGTAGCCGGTGCGGTGCCACAATTTGACAGTCGCGACTTTGTTGTCGAGCACGAAATCTCCTTGCGAGGTCCGAGCCGTTAGCACCGCATGGCCCGCACCTTTCTCGTCTTTTACGACTGTGATCAACAAGCTGCTGGTCGGCCACCCGCGCTGCGCCAATAACCGGCGCTTCAGCAACGCGTAGTCTTCACAATCCCCCTTGGTCACTGGCAGCGTCCAGTACTCTTCGACGCCGTAGAGTTCCATGTCCGTCACCGGCTCAATCGCAGCGTTCACCAGGCGGTTGACCTCATCGAGTTCAGCCAACCGTTCCGCACTGGCAAACAACCGGCGTTCGACTACTTGTTCCCCGGCGCAGTGGATCGGCTGACGTTCGCAAAATTGGACAAAGCCGAACGGTGGTGCTGCCTGGCTATAGACCCTCATAAACACTGGCGACCGCTCTGCGGTTCTAGGTGCAATAACCTCAGCCAATGCGGTTGCTGGTGCGATGCCGAAAAGGCCAACGCAGCCGAGAGTTGCCAATACGGCAAAGAGGACGCGGTTCATACTGGACTCCCACTCGCTCAACTGGCGAGAACTCAACAGAACAACTAACGCGGTCAACCACACGATGGTTTCAACCGAAATAGCGGCGGAGGGCATCAGGATTCTGGATATCGAGGAACTGTAGGCCGATACCTTCAGTGTGCTGGCGCACAACGAGTGCACGCAATTTGCCGAGCCAGACTTCGGTACCGTTGGTTAACTTAACGTCCGTCGTGACCGAGGCACCGGAGATCGAAACGTCAAGTATCGTCACTTCGACTTCGGTGCCATCAGCAAGGCGCAACAATGACGTCTTCTGCGTGGTATCAACGCGCTCATGCCCAGCACGCCGACCAGCAGCACCGTCTATTTCAGTGCGATTGACGAGCCAGGTGATTTGAGCTGCAAGTTTTTCCCGCTTATGGGTCGTAGCGATAACCCGCAAGCCAAATCCCCCGTCAAACGTGCGGGCGACGGTGCCCTCGATGCCCCCAAGCTGGTCCAGGTAAACAATGATCCGTTCGCCAGTTTCGACATCGACCGGCGACATCAAAGACAAGCCGCCAACTGAAATATCGTTCAGGCGGCACGGGTACTCCTGTTTGTTGGCGCGCATGAAGCGGCCCAACAGGGTCAAAACAAAGCGGATGTGACGGCGTTTTTCGGTTTCAGGGCTCAGTTGATCGAAATCTTCGGCAATGAACGCCTCAGGTCGGCTTGCGGTTTTCCGCAATGCACTGACGCTTTGGGTTATCGCATCCTCGATCATGAGCCACCATCGCCAGGGTTCTGACGCGCCGGTGTGACGGAAAAATGCATCACCAGCGCGTTCGTTCAGAACAAGCTATCGGTGTTGCCTTAAGGATGGACTAATGAGCTGCGTCTAAATGATACGTCGCAAAGCCGATGCCCAAGTTCCTGCGGCCGTCTATCGGTCTTCGGGCTCGTTCTTGGACAACCCGCCATCGTAGACACGGAACTGGCGACGCTCTGATCGCACAAGGCGCGCGCCCCGAATGTGCGGTAGGAAAGGCGCTTGGCGCACATCAAGCTCGTCAACCGGTTCCGGTGAGCCGTTGGGCCAGATGATGCGGCTGTCAATGAGGGTGCGGGCGGACAATCGCTCGCGGCCGAGCCATGAGGGTGCATTGATGGCACTGACAGCACCGACGAACCGGTCAATGGTAGCATTGGTGTGGATGAGGGGCAGCAAAATGGATTCGTAAGTTACACAATCGCCTGAAGCTGCAGTTGCTGTGAAATTAATCACCGCAATTCCGCCGCGCAGCGACATTTCCTTGAGCTGACGCTGCAGAGCAAGCCGGTCAACAGCGGACCATTGATCGAGGAAATTGCTGGATCGAAATTCGATCCCAAACTCCTCGAAAATTCGCGTGCCGGACAGACGATAATGATAGGTAACGTCGTCAATCCGTTCGAGAATGAAAGTCTCTGGTAGGATGCTGCCAATACGGGCGGGTTCGATCTCGAAGCGTCGGGGCGCGATGCGGCTGCCACGAACTTCGTTCCAGTACGCGTAAAGTACTTTGTTTGTCTTTTGTTTCATCACGCTCATCCGGGCATGAGGCTGGTCATCCAGCCATGGCCCTTTTGTTTCTATAGTCACGCAGAAGAGCAGCGACGCTGGCACCAGTTTTGACTGCACTAGTGGGGAGAGCAGTTTCCGTGCCAGCGGAGGCCATTAGGTTCAGCGCGCGATCAAAACACAGCAATTGCGTTGCGGTTACCGGTGCATGAGGTTAATCGACAGGGGAATAACCTAAAGGAATGGCCTTGGTGCAGCGCTCTCAACCGGTTTTTAATGCGCCTGGGGTGGTACTGGGCATTATCGCGATACTTGTTGTCATGCACGCGGTTCTTGAGGTGCTGAGTGACGCTTGGGCCGAGTGGCTGGTTTTGGTCTTGGCATTTATTCCAGCGCGTTATTCCGGCGAAGCATACCCGGGCGGATCGATTGCGACGCTAACGTCGTTTGGCAGCCACATGCTGGTGCACGGCGATTGGATGCATCTGATCTTAAATTGTGCGTGGATGCTGGCGTTCGGTACGATCGTCGCACGACGGATCGGCGGCGCCAGGTTTCTCGCTCTTGGTCTTTTGACCGGTATTGCTGGCGCTGCCCTGTTCTTAGCTCTGAACATCGGCCTCAGGGCACCGATGGTTGGCATATCAGGGGCCGTATCTGGGTTGATGGGGGCTGCTATGCGGTTCATCTTCCGACCGACGACAGGGCTCGACGGTGAACAATCCCCTTTGATGACGTTCCGGGAGTTGTTGTCTGACCGTCGGGCCATGACTTGGATAGTGATCTGGGTCGCAATGAACCTGGTCTTCGGTTTATTGCTGGGCACGATGTTGTCGGTCGGCGGGATTGCCTGGGAAGCTCATCTTGGAGGCTTCGCGGCGGGGTTGGTTTTGATTGGCTGGCTCGATCGTCCGGGTCGGGTGGCGGAATTCGCCACGCAGCCGGACATCCAGTGAATTAAGGGTTATTGGCCTTGCGCTGGCTTCCAACTTGGCAGACCATCACCGGCAGGTCGAGGGCTGCAGCTAAGCTTGAATTAGGCGGCGGGCCGACCTGACATCGGCACAGGTGGTGCTCAAGCCCCACATCGCCCTCGCTGTGTCGGCTTGGGGTTGACCCCGTTCCGCTGGAACCGGAGGAGTTGTGCCCATGAATGTCGCCGCTATCCTCAACGTTAAAGGGCGGGCCGTTGCCACGGCCAAGGCCGATACGAGCCTCCAAGACATCGCCAGGGTGCTATCTGAGAGGCGGATTGGCGCGATCGTGATTTTGGGGGGCGATGGCCGTGTGGAGGGCATCGTTTCCGAGCGTGACATCATTCGTGCGGTTGCTGATCGGGGATCCACGTGTCTGAGTGACTCAGCTGGTAGTGTCATGACCCGCGACGTCATTACTTGCACGCTTGCCGACAGTGTCGACCATCTGATGCAGACCATGACGGCTGGTCGCTTCCGGCATGTGCCAATCGTGGAGGCCGGTGGGCTCGTTGGCATTGTGTCGATCGGCGATGTTGTCAAGCATCACATTGCCGAAGTCGAGCAGGAAGCCAGTGCCCTGAAGAGCTATCTCGTATCGTGAAGCCCGCGTAACGCGTGGCCAATGTCAGGTGCGGACCCGCAACAGGTTTGCAGATGGAGCATGGGGTCCAGCCGTCACAGTGGCCAACTTTTGATTGGTTTTCGGCTCCAAGGCACGGCGGGTTTCCAGTTCACGGGCGATGTCTTCGACGTCGCGCCGTGCAGCTGTATGGCCGCGTTCGATCAACTCGTCGGCGCGGTGGAAATCGAATAACCCAATTCCCGACAGGCGCGGACTGATCAGTGCGTCGGGGGGGTCACCGGCAAGTCGAGATCGTGAGATCCTGTCTTGAACGATGTTGAACGCGTCGATCATCACCGTGGAGATGCCCGGCACGTCGTCGCCACCACCAAACAATTGCCGCTGCAGCAATTTGCGGACATTCATGCCTGGCCCTGCAGTCGGGGCTGGTTCTTCGGTGTGATCGTCGGCTGCGTGGTCGAGGCTCGGCATCACAGTGCCACGGCCACCCATGTCGGCATTGAGATTGACCGCGATGACGTAGCGTGCGCCCAGCGCACGACATACCGTGACAGGAACGGGATTGACGAGAGCGCCGTCGAACAGCCAACGCTTGCTGATATTGACCGGCTTGAAGATTCCAGGCAGCGCGTAGGACGCCCGCATTGCTGTTACAAGGTGCCCGCGTGACAACCAGACTTCGTGACCTGAGCCGATTTCCGTGGCGACCGCAGTGAAGGGGCGTGCCAGTGTTTCAATGGCACAATCACCGAGTTGCTCTTCAAGTTTGCGACATAGGCGCTGACCCGTAATTAGTCCTGACCCCGACAAGTTGAAGTCGAGATAGCCAAATACTTTTCGCCGCGTCAGTTCCCGGGCGAACTCCTCAAGCGCGTCGAGCTTTTCTGCCACATAACAGCCACCTACTACTGCGCCGATGGACGTGCCAGCGACGATATCTGGTACGATCCCCGCATCTTTAAGCGCGCGCAGCACGCCGATATGGGCCCAGCCTCGCGCAGCCCCTCCACCGAGTGCCAGCCCGATCTTCGTTCGTGCCATCGCCTGATCTTGCCTCCCTCGTGCCGCAGCCGCGTGTTGTCGCATCGCACGACCGGTGCCGCCCCCTGCGAGCTGGGTTGGCGCCAATCGGTATAATACTATCGTAACCACGTGCAGCGCGCATAGTTGGACGCGGACAGCTCTGTTACGTGGAAGGTTAACACGGGAGACATTAAGGGCGCGCTACTGTCGGCACATAAGCCGTCAGATTGGCAGCAGCCGGGGCTGGGGCAGTGCTGCTCCGCCCAGTTCTACGCGCCGGTAGAAACACGATGGTGAGCCGGTATGGCAGGCGACCCCGTCGCCAGCCACCGTCACCCGCATCCAAACAACATCTTGATCGCAGTCGACGCGGATGTCATCGACCAGCAGTTCGTTGCCGCTGTCTTCGCCTTTGCGCCACAGCCGAGATCGCGACCGGCTCCAGAAGTGGCCGACGCGATGCTCGATCGTGAGGGCGAGCGCTGCAGCATTCATCCAGGCGAACATGAGAACTGCGCCGGTGTGCAATTCCGTCACAATGGCCGGTATGAGCCCGTCCGCATCGAATTTGGGTTGGAAAGCTGCCCCATGTTCAACCTCCGCCTTCGATCCTTGAACCGAAAATGCCGTTTGTGCTGTCATGTGCGGGTTGGGCCTTCATCGGTTCGACCTTGGACCAGAAGCAAAAATCGCGTCGCCAGTGCCGAATTATTGACGAAATCTCCGAGAAAGCGCGTCGTCACCGTCGTCACCCCGGACTGGTGCACACCGCGCGCCGACATGCAGTGGTGCTCGGCCTCGACAACAATCGCGACGCCCCGCGGCTTCAAGCCGCGCTCAATCGCTGATGCAATCTCGACGGTAAGGTTCTCCTGGGTCTGCAACTTGTGGGCACAAACCTCTACAACACGGGCGAGCCTGGAAAGGCCGACAATCGGGCCATTCGGCATGTACGCGACATGCGCACGACCAACGAAGGCTGCGAGGTGGTGCTCGCAGTGGCTGGTGAACCTAACATCACGCAGCATCACCATGTCATCATAGTTAGCCGCATTTTCGAATGAAGATCCGCGCAAGAGCTCGACTGGGTCTATCCCGTAGCCTTCGAAGTATTCGCCAAATGCCTGGGCGACTCGCGACGGGGTGTCGTGCAGTGCGGGGCGAGCCGGATCGTCTCCAGCCCAGGCGAGGAGCGTGCGCACTGCCGCCTCAGCCTCCTCGCGCGAGGGCCGGTGGCGCCCGTCGCGAGGAGCCTTATCATTTGAAGTCAGTAACTTGGCAACAAGCGGCTTGCTCACGTGAGGTCGTCCTCGGGGCGTTATCTACTATGACTAGTAGGCGATATCGCAAGCGTCTCCCTGCCAATGAGGGATGATCTGCGGCAAACGCTGTACTCGCAATGCTACGTACCAAAGCTATATATTGGTTCAACCGTTCGAATTTTGTACCCATCATGTGCGCAGCCGCTGGCTAGTTTTGCGGTTGCCTCCTCCGTCGATCGGAGGAATGCTGCTCATAGGAGCTACGCCAATGACCGACTTGAGCCAACTCTATAATAGCAGGATATTGGAGTTGGCTGCTGCCATCGGCAAGGCAGGGCGGCTATGCGCTCCTGATGCCAGCGCCACCGCCCACTCAAAGCTCTGTGGATCGACGATAAACATCGACGTGAACATAACCAACGGTCGCGTTACGGACTTCTCTCAAACCGTGAAGGCTTGCCTACTGGGTCAGGCCGCAGCGTCGGTGGTGGGTCGTGAGATTGTCGGCTCTACTATGGACGAAGTTCGAGCCGTTGGTAACAGCATGCGCGCGATGCTGAAGGAGGCGGGACCAGGGCCCGCTGGTCGCTGGGCCGATCTTGGCGTATTGGCGCCGGTTCGAGATGTAAAAGCACGACATGCATCGACCCTCCTGGTGTTCGATGCTGTCGACAAGGCTTTCGATATCATTGAGGCGAAGCAGCTCGACGCACCGATCGCTGCTGCAGCGCCGTCATGATTGAACGGCTGCGGCCGCTCGCTCGGAGTGCGCTGAAAGCGCCGATCCATGTCTATCGCTGGACATTGAAGCCGATCATCGGTTGGGAATGCCGCCACTTGCCCACGTGCTCAGCCTACGCTCTTGACGCAATTGACCGCAACGGTGCCTGGCGGGGCTTTTGGCTGGGGTTCTCCCGGGTGTGCCGCTGTCATCCGTGGGGCACAGCAGGGTTCGACCCGGCGCCCAATATCACGCGCCTACGGCATCCGCTGCGGCCTTGGCGGTACGGGCAATGGGGCGCTCGACCGCCGACTTGACGACGAAGGCTTGACAGAATGGTCCGCAGCGGAAAAACAGGCGGTCCGTACAACACCCTTACCTGCTTGGTTTGCAGTGAGTGAGAGGAGCCGTCGCATAATGTCGAATATCATACTGACGATGCCCGATGGCGCCCAACGCCCAGTGGTGCATGGTGCAAGCGGCCTCGATGTCGCCAAGGCAATTTCACCGTCTCTGGCCAAGCGCACCGTTGCCATGGTGCTGAACGGCGTGTTGAGCGATCTCAACGACCCGATCATGTCCGACGCCTCGATCAAGTTCATCGCCCGCACCGACCCCGAGGCGTTGGAGCTGATCCGGCACGACTGCGCCCACGTGCTCGCAGAGGCCGTGCAACAGCTATGGCCGGGCACCCAAGTGACCATTGGCCCGGTGATCGAGCATGGCTTCTTCTATGATTTTTCCAAAACCGAGCCGTTCCTGCCTGACGATCTGCCACGCATCGAAAAGCGCATGGCCGAGATTATTGCCAAAAATGCTCCATTCAAGAAAGAGGTTTGGAGCCGCGACAAGGCGAAAGAATTTTTCCGATCCAAGGGCGAGCATTTCAAAGTCGAGTTGGTTGATGCAGTACCGGCTGGCGAAGACTTGAAGATGTATTCGCAGGGCGACTGGCTCGACTTATGTCGCGGCCCGCATATGATGTCGACGGGATCGATTGGCAAGGGTTTCAAGCTGACACGGGTGTCTGGTAGTTATTGGCGCGGCAAATCAGATGGCCCGCAGTTGCAGCGCGTTTATGGCACGGCATGGGCCACGGAAGATGATCTCAAAGCGCATCTCAGGATGCTTGAAGAGGCGGAAAAGCGCGATCATCGCCGCCTTGGTCGCGAGATGGACCTTTTCCATTTCCAGGAGGATGCACCCGGTACCGTGTTTTGGCATCCTAAGGGCTGGTCGCTGTTCCAGGGCCTGATCAACTACATGCGCCGCCGTCAGGATGCGGAAGGGTATGTCGAGGTCAACTCGCCGCAATTGCTGGATAAGACGCTGTGGGAGACCTCCGGTCACTGGGAGAACTATCACGCCAATATGTTCGTCACCGAGACTGAGGACGAGCGCGTATTCGCATTGAAGCCAATGAACTGTCCAGGTCACGTGCAGATTTTCAAACATGGACTAAAAAGCTATCGCGATCTGCCCATGAAGATTGCTGAATTTGGCTGTGTTCACCGCTATGAGCCATCGGGCGCCTTGCATGGCCTGATGCGCGTGCGCGCATTCACGCAGGATGACGCGCACATTTTCTGTACCGAGGATCAAATTGCAGAACAGTGCCTCGACATCAACCGGTTCATGTTGTCGATCTACAGGGACTTCTCGTTCGAGGAGGTTCACATCAAACTTGCGACCCGTCCTGAAAAGCGCGTTGGCGCCGATCACCTGTGGGACAAAGCTGAAGCCGCCATGAAGACGGTGCTTGATCGCGTTGCCGCCGAGCACACCGACGGCCGGGTCAAGACCTCGATTGCGGAGGGCGACGGTGCGTTCTACGGGCCGAAGTTCGAGTATCACTTGCGCGATGCCATAGGTCGTACGTGGCAGTGCGGCACGACGCAGGTCGATTTCAACCTGCCGTCGCGCTTTGGTGCTTTCTATGTTGGCGCCGACAGCCAGAAGCATACGCCGGTAATGATCCATCGTGCGATGTTCGGCTCGCTCGAGAGGTTTGCCGGCATCTTTATCGAGAACACGGCAGGACATTTGCCGTTATGGATTTCGCCCACGCAAGTGGTCTTGGCAACCATCGTTTCCGATGCCGACGAATACGCTGGCGACGTTGCGCGCAAGCTCAAGGCAGCCGGATTGAAGATTGAACTCGATCTGCGCAACGAGAAGATCAACTACAAGGTGCGCGAACACTCGGAAGCCAAGGTGCCGGTCCTGTTGGTCGTCGGGCGTCGCGAGGCGGAAGAAGGCAAGGTTGCGATGCGTCGCTTGGGCAGCCAGGACAATGTCGTGATGGACCTCGACGAGGCGCTAGGCATGTTGGTTGCTGAGGCGATGCCACCGGATATCAAATCTGTCGGCGCCGGGACGTGATCGACCAGGAGACACTGATGGCCCGATTGATCGCTATCTACAAACCACCAAAGGATGCTGCCCGGTTTGATGCATACTATTTCGGCATGCATGTGCCGTTGGCCAAGAAGATACCGGGGCTATTGCGCTATGAGGTTAGTGAGGGTGCCGTCGGGGCGCCGATGACAAAGGGCGGCGTGCATCTCGTTGCGATCATGCATTTTGCCTCCAAGGCCGACCTCGATCACGCCATGGCTTCCCCCGAAGGCAAGGCAACCGCACGCGATCTCGTCAACTTTGCGGATGGTGGGTTTGAACTGTTGGTGATGGGTAACAAAGAAATCTGACGTATAAAAAAAAGCCGGGCCCCAAAAAAGGACCCGGCTCTACTACTCTGTTAACCGCGCCGTTTAGCGCCAGCGGCGATCACGGCTGTGATACCAATCGCTACGACCGCCTTCCGAACGCCAAACCCAATAGCGAAACGCAGGCCGTGCAGGTCGGCATTCTACACGGGTGCCGCGCCGATTATTGTAGTGCCAACCGCGCGTGCCAAACTGGCAT
>JANNRP010000249.1:0-2179 GCA_031401535.1 Hyphomicrobiaceae bacterium
GTAATGGCAGCCGTCAACGACGTCTTGCCATGATCGACGTGGCCGATCGTGCCGATGTTGCAGTGCGGTTTGGTCCGCTCGAATTTTGCCTTGCCCATTGGGGCTCTCCTCAGTTCAATTCGGGTTATCTGATCCAGACGACGACGCTGATCGGTAAGCTGATCAGGCGTACTTCGCCTTAACTTCATCGGCCACATTGCGCGGCACGTCTGCGTAGTGGGCAAATTGCATAGTGTAGGACGCGCGCCCCTGGCTCATCGACCGCAGCTGGCTGACATAGCCGAACATGTTGGCCAATGGAACGAAAGCCCGGATCACGGTCGCATTGCCGCGCATTTCCTGGTTGCGAATTTGTCCGCGACGGCTGTTGATGTCGCCGATGACACCACCGACGAAATCGCCCGGCGTCACAACTTCAACATCCATGATCGGCTCGAGCAGCTTGATGCCGCCCTTCTCACAACCTTCCTTCATCGCCGAACGAGCAGCGATTTCGAACGCAATCGCGGACGAGTCCACCTCATGGTAGGCGCCGTCGTAAAGCGACACCTTCATGTCGACGATGGGGAAGCCGATCAACACGCCGTTGTCCCAGACGCTGTTCACGCCCTTTTCAACACCTGGCAGATATTCCTTCGGTACCGTACCACCAATAATGGTGGATGCGAATTCGTTGCCTTTGCCAACTTCGTTCGGCTCGAGCTTGAGCTTGACGCGAGCGAACTGACCCGTACCACCGGTCTGCTTCTTGTGCGTGTAATCAATATCGACAGCACGCGCCAAGGTTTCGCGGTATGCCACTTGCGGCGCGCCGACATTGACTTCGATGTTGTGCGGCGGGCGGCGCATGATGTCGACCTTGATGTCAAGATGCAGCTCGCCCATACCCTTCAAAATCGTCTGGCCGCTTTCCTGGTCGACGGACACGCGGAATGACGGATCTTCCAGCGCCATGTTGTAGAGGACGCCTGACATCTTTTCCTGATCGGCCTTGGTCTTCGGCTCGACCGACATTTCGATGACAGGGTTCGGGAAGTCCATCTTCTCAAGCAGCACCGGCTTCAGCGGGTCACTCAAGGTTTCGCCCGTGCGCGTATCCTTCAAACCCGCCAGCGCAATGATATCGCCAGCATAGGCCGAGTCTACAGCCTCGCGCTTATCTGCGTGCATTTCGTAGATCATGCCAACACGCTCTTTTTTGTCGCGCGTGGTCTGAGCCAAAGCCATGCCTTTTTCGAGCCTACCCGAGTAGACGCGGCAGAACGTGAGCGATCCAACATGCTCGAAGTTCATGATCTTGAAAGCGATCATCGACAGCGGCTCACTGTCGAGAGGACGCCGCAGTGCATCGCCCCCTGTCTTGGTGTCGATGCAGGTATAAGCCTCACGATCCGAGGGAGCCGGGAGATAATCGACGACCGCATCAAGCAGCGTCTGAACACCCTTATTCTTGAACGCCGAGCCGCACAGCATGGGATAGAACGCGCGCGTTACAGTTGCTTTGCGGATCAACCGCTTCAGCGTCGCGACGTCAGGCTCTTCGCCATCAAGATACGTCGCCATGACGTCGTCATCCATTTCGACGGCGGCTTCGATCATGGCAGCGCGGAATTCTAAAGCCTTATCGAGAAGATCAGCCGGGATTTCCTGCTCGGCGAACTTGGCATCCTTGCCGTCGCCATCCCAGATCAAAGCTTTCATCGTCAACAGGTCGATAATGCCGCGGAAGTTGTTTTCAGAACCAACCGGCAATTGAATTGGCACGGCGCGGGCTGCAAGTTTCTCTTTTATGTCATCGAGACACATAAAGAAATCAGCGCCGGTCTTGTCCATCTTGTTGGCAAAGATCACGCGCGGTACATTATATTTGTCGCCTTGACGCCAAACCGTTTCGGTCTGCGGCTCCACGCCCTGGTTACTATCCAGAACGCATACGGCGCCGTCCAGAACGCGCAACGACCGCTCGACTTCAATCGTAAAATCGACGTGTCCTGGCGTATCGATGATGTTCAGGCGCTTGCCCTGCCAGAAGCAGGTCGTTGCAGCCGACGTAATCGTGATACCGCGCTCAGCCTCTTGATCCATGAAATCCATGGTGGCCGCGCCATCGTGGACTTCACCGATCTTGTGCGACTTGCCGGAATAATAAAGAATCCGCTCAGTGGTCGTGGTTTTCCCA
>JANNRP010000250.1:0-7996 GCA_031401535.1 Hyphomicrobiaceae bacterium
TTGAGTTGGCCGAGCCGCTGCTCGACGCGATTCACGGCGTCGAGAAACTGGGAGATGCCCAGCCCGTATTCCGAACGTATGTCACCGGCTCCTGGCATCGCATTGAGACGGCGGTGTCAATGCGTCAGGGGCAGGGGCAGCGTCCGGGGCAAGATGCACAAGCTCGAAAGTTTGGGCGCCGGCGCAGCAGCGCCCTACCGATTTCGTTATGACGCGACGCTGGTGGCCCGGGCGCCGCTGGAGCGCTTGGCGAGGACCGCCTTGATGATGTAGGGCAGGCGGCGATTCAGGGCGTTCTGATTGTAGCGCCGGACATAGTCGATCCGCCGCTTCGCGTCATCCTCGGCGAAGATGGGCTCGAAGGTGATCACGCAGATCATGACGCGGTCATTGATGATCCACCGGGCGCTGCCTTTCATGACGTGGCGCTTGATCCAGTCGGGGACCTTCGCGCCCGCGCCGAGATCCAGGGCGCCCCGGAGCTGGGATGCGGCGAAGCGGCCGACGCGGGCATACATGACCTTGAGGTAGGCATCCATCGCCGACTTGCTGACGACCATTTTGTCCACGAATTTCCAGCGACCGATATCCCGCGTGCGACCGCCGGCCTGGGTCATGCGGCCGTTTTTGAAATATTTCTTGTGATGGGCTCGCATCTCGCTGGTGCTGGCATGCGGCCGGAAGAGCGCTTCTTCGGTGCCGTAGACGGCCCCGTCCTTTTTCGTGAACAGCCGGACATTGAAGGTGCTGAAGTGTTCGGCTTGGGCGATGAGCCCGTCGGAGAGCACGGTGAAGATTCCCGCGCGTTTGCCCCGGCCGCCGAGCAGGTCTCGCTTGATCGCGCCCTCTCCCTGCTTGCGCGCGGCACGGCCGCGGGCCATTTCGTTCGCAGGCGGCGTGTTCGCCAGGAGGGAGCGCTTAGGTCCCACGAGCATGTTGGCGGCGCCCTGGCGGATGGCCCGGACTACGGGCTCGCGGAGGTCTGACGGGATGCGCCGGAGCTGGGCAACCGCCGCAGTGCTGCCCCATGCAAAGTTGGAACTCCGGCCCCATGTCCGCCCGGGCACAAGCAGTTACGCAGGCAGGTAGTGACGTGGCGCTTCACTGCAGCGGCGAACTTGCGGAAATGGAGGCAGTAGCGGCCGGGGTTCCAACTTTGCATGGGGCAGCACTGCGGCGGTTCAATCGCTGCATTGAGGTGCTTGGCGATGTGCAAGCGTTTGATCAGTCCGAGGCCGAGCGGCTGTTGGCTCGGGTATTGGCGCTGCCCCAACAAATGGCGTTGAAGGCGGGGGCCTGAATCAGTGTACTCTCAGCGTTAATGTTCTTTTAAGGAGTGCCAAGCCAGCATGACCGGCGACACGCCACAGCCCCTGGTTGATCCGTGGGAGTTGCCTTCAGCCGAGGACGCTATCCCGGAAGGCCAGTCGTTGCATGTCGACGTCGACGGCTTCGAGGGCCCGCTTGACTTGCTGTTGGCCTTGGCGCGTACCCAAAAACTGGATCTCAGGCGTATCTCTATCAAGGCGCTGGTTGATCAGTATCTGGAGTTCATCGCCGAAAGCCAGCGCATCCGGCTAGAGGTGGCCGCTGATTATCTGGTGATGGCGGCCTGGCTCGCATTTTTGAAATCCCGCCTCTTGCTACCGCGCGATAAGACGGATGACAGCGGTCCTTCTGGCGAGGAACTGGCTCAGCGGCTGGCATTTCGCTTGATGCGGCTCGATGCCATGCGCGGGGCTGCGGCGCAGTTGCTGAATCGTAGTCGGCTCGGTCGTGATGTGTTCCCACGTGGCACGCCAGAGGGTGTCAAAACCATCCGTGAAACGGCCTATACCGCGCAAATATTCGACTTGTTGCAGGCCTATGCAAGCCAGCGAACGCGCACGATTAAGCGGGTGCACGTTGTGACGCGGCGCACCGTCTGGTCAATCAAGGACGCTCGGCGGCATCTGGAGCGACTGATCGGCGGCAGCACCGGTGACTACTGGGAGCAACTCGACCTGTTCATGCATCAGTACATGCCGGCCGCTTCAATAGCGCCGGACGGTGGTGAACTCGAACGCACCGTTATTGCCAGCTCGTTTGGAGCGTCGCTGGAGCTGGCGCGCGAGGGGCTGCTAGACATTCGCCAGGATGTGCCGTTCGGGCCGATCTACATGCGCCGCCGCGACAGGGATGACGCCAACGACATAGACTTGGAGAAAGTTGGTCCATGACTCCACCACGTCTGACACTTGTGCAACGCATCGCTGATATCGAGCGGGCTGACGCCGAGCCAACGTATACGATTGAGCGCCAGTCCAAGCCTCAACAGATTGGCTTGGTCGCAGCAAGTGATGCCGATGCAAGTGCATCTGTGACTGTGACGGCATTGCCATCCGCAGATCGCCGGGAAAAACTCCGAATCATCGAAGCCCTTTTGTTTGCGGCGTCCGAGCCTGTGGATGAAGCACGGTTGGCCGCCCACATCAAAGATCCGTCCGAGATCAGCGGGCTGATCGATGAGTTGCGTAGTTTCTACGCGAGCCGCGGTATCAATCTGGTGCGCGTTGCAGGCAAATGGGCATTCCGCACGGCGCAGGATCTGGGCTACCTCCTGGAAAAGCACGCGTTGGAAGAGCGCCGACTGTCGCGAGCAGCCCTCGAGACGCTGGCGATCATCGCCTACCACCAACCGGTGACGCGGGCAGAGATCGAGGAAATCCGCGGTGTTACAACTTCAAAGGGCACCCTTGATGTTCTTATGGAGACCGGTTGGATCCGTCCGCGCGGTCGTCGTCGGGCGCCGGGTAAGCCTGTCACCTACGGCACTACGGAACAGTTCTTGAGCCACTTCGGTCTTGACGGTGTGAAGGATCTGCCCGGGTTGGCGGAACTCAAGGGCGCGGGATTGCTCGATTCTAACCTGCCGCCAGATTTCTCGGTGCCCGAGCCTCGGGACGTCGCCGCACTGATGCCGGACGAATTGCCCCTCGATAGCGCCGAGGAAGACGCTGCCGAGCTGCAGTTCGATGAGCCCCTCATCGATGATGACAACCTTGATCCCGGTGACGGCTTGCTGCCACCGTCCAGTGCCGCTAATCCCAATCCGAGTTGATTGACAGGATCATGGGTAGGGCAGAGGAAGTTCGTGGGCGTGGTTGATTGGTTTCGCAGATCGCCCAGTAGTGTGCCGCCGCCCGCCGCACAGCCGGAGCCGCGTGGGCGTGCGGCCGCTGCGTTTGCGGCCAAACTGACGTTTGAGCACGTTGAACGGCGATATGGCGACTCCAAGGCTCTCAATGGCGTTTCGCTTGAAGTGGCCCCGGGTGAGATCGTCTGTCTGCTGGGGCCCTCCGGTTGCGGCAAGACCACTCTGCTGCGTATTGCCTCTGGCATCGAGAAGCCATCACGCGGTCGTATCCTCATCAACGATCAGGAGATGGCTGGTCCCAACCGATTCGTGCCGCCCGAAAAGCGTAACGTCGGGCTGATGTTTCAAGATTTTGCGCTGTTCCCGCATCTGACGATCCTCGACAATGTTGCCTTTGGCCTCAAGCCGTTGCCGTTGGCCGAAGCCGAGCGCCAGGCACGCAACCTGCTGGCGCGCGTTGGGCTCGCGCATTACGCAGGACAATATCCGCACATTCTATCCGGCGGCGAGCAGCAACGGGTGGCGCTCGCGCGCGCACTGGTACCGCGTCCGGCTGTCATTCTCATGGATGAGCCGTTTTCCGGCCTCGACGTTCAGTTGCGTGAGGCGATGCAGGAGGAGACCCTCGATCTGTTGCGTGAAACGCGGGCGACCGCGTTGATCGTGACGCACCACCGCGAGGAGGCAATGCGGCTCGGTGACCGCGTCGCGGTGATGCGTGCCGGTCGTCTGGTGCAGATTGGCAAGGCCGAGGACCTGTATAGAAACCCGGCTGACTTGTTCGTTGCTCGGCTGTTTTCTGAGATCAACGAGGTCGAATATTTGGTCACCGGTAACGCCATTCATACCCCGCTCGGCCAGTTCAGCGCGCCGGGTTTGATTGAGGGGGAGCGGGCGACGTTGTGCATCCGGCAGCGGTCGATCCGGCTCGTGTCAAAGGGTAGCGGGTTGTTCGGCCGCGTGCTGCACGTCAAATTCTTAGGGGATGCGGCGCAAGTCGAGGTTGGTGTCCAAGGGTTCGAGGAACCGCTGAAGGTGCGCGTCGCGGAAGGACAGGCACCGGCGCGTGGCTCCGAGGTTGGCGTTGAGATCGATCCGGTAAGCGTGCTCGTATTCCCGGCTGAAATAATTGAATAAACTCGTTTTTTCGGCGGTTGACCGCATATTAGCCATCAGAGCGGCGTCCCTTGCCGGTTGTTTCGCTTATCTGTAATAGTGCAACCAACATGAAACACCTCGGTCGACTTGAACGGCTGAGCACGTCTGGAGTTAACGAACGCCATGGGTACTTTCAGCATCTGGCATATGCTCATCCTGCTCGCCGTTGTCCTGTTGATGTTCGGCAAGGGCAAGATTTCCGAGATCATGGGTGATTTCGCCAAGGGAATCAAAAGCTTCAAAAAGGGCATGGCCGACGATGAGGATGTAGCGAAGAAGCCGATCGAGGCGCCCAAGGCGATCGATGCTTCAACGCCCAAGGCAACGGATGCGTCGGGTCAGCAAACCCGCGTCGGCTAAAGCGGCATATTCACAAGCCGCGCCTGCATCGCCTGGGCGTGCGGTTGCTCGCTGCGTAGATATTGAAACCTAGAGGATCTGTGTGTTCGATCTCGGCTGGAGCAAGCTGATCATCATCGCCATGCTGGCGATTGTCGTTGTGGGTCCAAAAGACCTACCGGCTTTGTTGCGCACGATCGGCAAGTTTATCGGCCAGATCAGGCGGCAGGCCGATGAGTTCCGTCAGCAGTTCAATGACGCGATGAAAGACACCGAACTCGACCAGATCCGTAAGGACGTCGAAGACATCAAGCGCACGGCGACCGATAGCATTCGCGACATCGAGACTTCGGCTGCCGATAGTGTCAAGCCGTTCGAGACGGCGGCCTCTGATATTTCGCAGATGGGCGATGCCAACGGCGTAGCCGCTGCCTCGCAAATCGAGGCCGATGCGGCTGCAACCTCGATCATACAGCAGCACGCCGTGTCCAGTGCCGCCAATATGACCTTGCCATCGTCTCCGGCTTTGCCGCTGGCGCCTGAACTCACCAAGGCGGGGATGTAAGCTGGATATGAGCGACAAGGGCCTCAAAGACCGCGAGGAGCGCGAGCGCCGCGAACGGGAAGACCGCGAGAATATCGAGGCCTCGAAGGCGCCATTGATGGAGCATCTGATCGAGCTGCGCACGCGGCTGATCTATTCGATGGCGGCGTTCGTCATCATGTTCCTGTCCTGCTTTTTCCTGGCTAAGCACATCTACAACGTGCTGCTTTGGCCCTATTGCCGCGTCGTTGGCGATACCTCCTGCCGCTTGATTGCGACGCACTTCCTCGAGCAATTGTTCACTCACATTAAACTCGCCATGTTTGGTGCAGCGTTTCTGTCGTTCCCGGTCGTCGCGACGCAAATCTACAAGTTCGTAGCGCCCGGCCTCTACAGCAACGAGCGCGGCGCCTTCGTGCCCTACCTGATCGCCACCCCCTGCTTCTTCTTGCTCGGAGCGTCGGTCGTGTATTTCATCGCCATGCCGTTGCTGATCCAGTTCTCGATCGGGTTGACGCAGGTTGGCGGTCAGGGGCAGGCGACTATTGAACTGCTGCCGAAGGTTTCGGAATATCTGTCGCTGATCATGACGCTGATCTTTGGGTTCGGCATCTGCTTCCAGCTGCCGGTTGTTCTGACACTGTTGGCGCGCGCCGGATTGGTGACGGCGCAGTCCCTGCGGGACAAGCGCAAGTATGCTGTCGTTGGCATTGCGACGGTTGCAGCCGTGCTGACGCCGCCCGATCCATTGAGCATGATCGCCATGGCGTTGCCGACGGCGGCGCTTTACGAACTAGCGATCTTCGTCGTCGACTACATGGAAAAGAAGGACACCGACTCTACCAAGAGCGCTTGATTGGGGTGGCTCATCCTGGGAGTTAGCCGTGTCAAATCAGATGGTGCTTGGCAGGATCACGTCGAATCCTGAAGTTTGCGGCGGCAGGCCATGCATTCGCGGAATGCGTATTCGCGTGAGTGACATTCTGGAAATGTTAGCTGCGGGCGTCACAACTGCTGAGATCCTAAATGATTTTCCGGATCTTGAAGCTGATGATATCAAGGCATGCTTGTTGTTTGCCGCCCGCCGTCTGGATATTGCGCGCGTTGCTGCATGATGATTTGGCTGGGCGTGCAGCTGCCGCCGTCAATGGCAACATGGATGTGCGATGAACTCGCGCTTGATGTACGGACGTTGAAGGAACTTGGCCTGCGCGATGCAAAGGATCGCGATATATTTACGGCAGCCCGAAATGCCGCAGCGGTGCTCATCAGCAAGGATGTCGATTTTGTTGGTCTGGTGCAGCGGTATGGCGTGCCTCCTCAACTCGTCTGGTTGACTTTGGGCAACGTCACCAATGCACGGTTGCAGGTTGTCATATCGGCCGCGTGGCCAAAGGTGGCGACACTGCTTCAGGCGGATGAAACAATAGTTGAGCTTTGTGATTGATCAGCAAGTGGACGACGCGTGCTGATCGCGCTTCTCCTGGACCAGGCAGGGTCGGGCGCCTATAGACAGGGAGTGGAACCTACCGCGCCCCACCAACCGTCATTCCCGCGAAGGCGGGAATCCAGACGGCTCTCTACGAGTCGTCTGGTTGATGCTTGACTGGGTCCCGGCCTGCGCCGGGATGACGTTCCGGGGTGGGTGGTCGAGCTGAGCCATCGCAGTAGAAGCTGAAGGACTATTCTGTGTTTGACATCAAATGGATTCGTGACAACGCGAGCGCCTTCGATGCCGGTTTGGCGAAGCGCGGGCTCGATCCGCTGTCTTCGAAAATCGTGGCGATCGACGAACAGCGCCGCGCGGGCCTGACCTTGTTGCAGGAGGCGCAGGCGCGCCGCAACGCCGCCTCGAAGGAAATCGGCAAGGCCAAGGGCGCGAAGGACGAGGCAACGGCTACCAAGCTGATGGCCGAGGTCGCGGCGTTGAAGGAGACGCTGTCGAAGGGCGAGGACGCCGAGCGCCAGTTCGATGCCGAGATCAAGGCGGCGCTCGAAGTCATTCCGAATCTGCCGCGTGATGACGTGCCCGAGGGCGCGGACGAGAAGGACAACGTCGAGGTGCGCCGGGTGGGCACGCCGCCGACGTTCGCGTTCAAGCCGAAGCAGCATTTCGAGCTGGGCGAGGCGCTCGGCCTGATGGACTTCGAGTCCGCGGCGAAGGTGTCCGGCGCGCGGTTTGTCTATCTCAAGGGGCAGTTGGCGCGGCTGGAGCGCGCGCTCGGCCAGTTCATGCTTGATATTCACACCGCGCCGGATGATGGCAAAATTGGCGGCTACACCGAGGTCGCGCCGCCGCTGTTGGTGAAGACCGAAGCAGCGTATGGGACGGGGAACCTGCCGAAGTTTGAGCAAGACCTTTTTAAGACCGAGAATATTGAATGGGGCGTGGTGCGCGCACGTTACACGACCGTTGCGCTCGACATATTTCGTAGCAAGAAAAGCGAGGCTGAAGCCAAAGCTTTTGTCGATCCTCCCGACTTCGAGGCGATGTCGCGGAAAGCGCATGAGCTGACTGTCGCAGAGATGAAGAGTGGGCAATTCTCAGACAGACGTTGGCTCACCCCCACCGCCGAGGTGTCTCTCACCAACCTCGTGCGCGAGCAGGTGATCGACGAGGCCAAGCTACCGCTGCGGTTCACAGCGTGCACACCCTGTTTCCGCTCGGAAGCGGGAGCCGCGGGGCGCGACACGCGCGGCATGATCCGCCAGCACCAGTTCACCAAGGTCGAACTGGTGTCGATCACCACGCCGGAGACATCTCTCGCTGAACACGAGCGCATGACGCGCTGCGCCGAGACCATCCTCGAACGGCTGGG
>JANNRP010000251.1:0-3549 GCA_031401535.1 Hyphomicrobiaceae bacterium
CATATCGTGAAGCTCTGCGTTGGTGCAGACAGCATCGAGGATCTGGCCAACTGGCAGGACAGTCGGCAGGCCCAGCAAAAACGTGCGGGGCTAGCGCCGCGTATCGTTCATACAACTCGGATGGTGCCGAAGCGGCAGGACGAAATCCGTGATGGCGGGTCGCTCTACTGGGTGATCAAGGGCATCATCCAGGTGCGCCAACGCATCACTGGCTTCGACAGCGGCGCCAAGGAGGATGGCACGCCGTGCTGCCTGTTCGTGCTCGACCGCAAGCTCGTGCCGGTCAGACCGGCGGTGCGCAAGGCGTTCCAAGGGTGGCGCTATTTGGCGGCCGATGACGCGCCGGCTGATCTCAAAGGGGGCAGCGCCAGCGCCGTTGTCGAGATGACACCGAAAATGCGCAAGGAACTTGCCGAACTCGGGCTGTTGTAAATTGCCGCCAGCGCGGATTATGGTCGCCGCTTCGACGTGCAATCATTCGGAGCCGACCCCCCGTGCAACAGCGTAGTCCCCATCCCCGGCAATCGATCCTCTGCGCTGATCTGCCGTCGTCGGTGCCGTTCGTCGGGCCGGAGGCGCAGGAGCGCGCGCGCGGTGCGGCGTTCCGGGCACGGATCGGCGCCAACGAGAGCGTATTCGGGCCGTCGCCGAAAGCGGTTGCGGCGATGACGCAAGCCGCCGCCGATGTCTGGATGTATTGCGATCCCGAAAACCACGAGTTGAAGGCTGCAATCGCGGCTCATCACGGCGTCGCACCTGACAACGTCATGGTCGGTGAAGGAATCGACGGCCTGCTCGGATATACCGTCCGTCTGTTTACGGACCCTGGTAGCATCGTCGTCACGTCGCGCGGGGCTTACCCGACGTTCAATTTCCACGTCACAGGCTACGGCAGTAAACTGGCGTATGCCTCCTACATCGGCGACCGCGAGGACCCCGACGCGTTACTCGGCCTGGCGCGAGACACAAGCGCGCGCATGATCTATTTCGCCAATCCCGATAATCCGATGGGGTCGTGGTGGAATGCGGCTGACATGCAGCGGATGATCGAGCGGCTGCCCGCTGGCGTGGTGCTGTGCCTCGATGAAGCCTACGGTGACTTTGCGCCCCCGGGCGTGCTGCCCGCGCTCGATGTGTCGAACCCGCACGTGCTGCGCTTCCGAACATTCTCCAAAGCCTACGGGCTGGCCGGCGCTAGGGTTGGCTATGTGCTGGGCGAGGCCGGCGTGATCAAGAGCTTCGACAAGATCCGCAACCATTTTGGCATGACCAGGATCGCGCAGGCAGGAGCGATGGCGGCGCTGGCCGATCAGGCGCATCTGCACGGTGTCATCGCAGACGTCGCCGCTGCCAAGGCTCGCATCGGTGCGATCGCGGCAGCGCATGGGCTTGAGGCGCTGGCCTCCGCCACCAACTTCGTCGCCATCGACTGCAAGCGTGACGGCGCGTTCGCGAAGGCGGTGCTGGGAGAACTGATCCGGCGCGACGTGTTTGTGCGGATGCCGGGCGTGTCGCCGCTCGACCGCTGCATCCGTGTGAGCGCAGGGCGGACTGCCGACCTCGACATTCTCGCCGCTGAGTTGCCGCACGCGTTGACGGTGGCGGCTGGGTAGCCGGTTTTGCCGCTCGAAGGCGGCGATGCCAAGCTTGGCTCAAAGTACGCTCGTGTTCCACGCCTAACAGAAGATACCCAAGGCTCGTCACCCCGGCGAAGGCCGGGGCCTACGACAAGCCAATTGATGAGCTGACGATTTTGGGAGGCCGCTGTTGGCCGCGTTCATAACCGCCGCCGAAACCGCACGTGCGTACCGTTGTCGTGGGTCCCGGCCTTCGCCGGGATGACGTCAATGGGTGGCACCGAAGCGTTTGGTTCAGAACACTGGCCCCCGAAACCGGATGAGGCGCGGACGCCATGTCTGCGGTTGCATTGCTGAGGTAGTGGTCGCGAACTTATGGTCATGACCGCAGAACCTCCAGCAACGGACGGTGGTCATCCGACGTGATGGGCCAGCAGCACGCATCGCGCGCTCTGCGCGGCCTGCCTTGGAAAGGTCGGCTCTCTGGCGAGCAGCTGCCCCCATTCTGACGGTCGCACCCTAGAGTTTATCGCCGAACTCAACGAACAAAAGTCGGCGCGAGTCGCCTCGTCACGGCATCACCTTCTGCGCGTCGATGACAATCGGCGCCTTCTCGATGAGTCGAGGCTTCAGCGGACTGACCGGTAGGATCTGCGGATTGTGCGACGGGCGCTGCTCGTCTTTGTGAAGTTTCCAGCGCCACCCCTTGGGACCAGGCACTCGGTCGAGCGCGATCGGGTAGATGGTGGCGCGCCCCGGTTCGAGCTTGACGCGGAGAAAGTTCTTGTAATCCTTTATGCCGAGCGCGCCGAAGGCATCGCCCGTGTGCATATTGAACAGCGTTGAGGTCAGCGTCCAGTAGAGGCCCATAACGAACCCGCCGAGCAGGCCGCCGAAGAACAGCGCAACCAGCACGTTCCACGCGATACGTAGGAGGTCGGCTGGGATCGGAAGCAGCGCACCAAGCAGCGAAGGAATGAACGTTGTCGCACTGGCCAACCAGCTGACGAACAGCAAGGCAGCGATATGCGCCGCCGCATGCAGAGTGCCAATGATAAATTTCACGATTCTCGACCCGCTCTCCACGTAGGAGACAAGGCCTGCCCAGAGCCCGATCAGCATAAAAGCGAACATGGGGCTTAGTTCGGCGGCATCGAAGATGGCCTTCGGGTCGAAGATGAAGCCCAGCGTGCCGGCCAGCATCGCCCCGACAACGGCCGTCAGCTTACCGCCGAAGCCGACCTTGTCGTCATTGAAAACGGCTGCTGCACGGGTCGCGAGGTCATTCTCGAACTTGGTCGCAGCCGCGCCTTGCACAGCAGCCCTCCGCTTCACCGTCGCGTCGATCTCAGACTGCTTTTCTACCTTTGTGCTTTGCAGTTGCCGGAGCTCCCGGGCATCCCGTTCCCTTTGCGCTTGTTGAATCGCGCTGGTCGGATCGGTGGGCGCAATTGGGCTTTTCAAGGCGGCTTCGAGTTGCAGGATTTTCGTATCGATCCTCTGCATCTCCGTGACCTTGCCGGAAAGCTCGAGATTGACGCCTTCCACCATGTTCCTGGTGATCGGCGATTGACGCGGGTCCGCAACGGTAAAGACCCAGGCAAACATGAAATAGATGAGACCGACCAGATACGTGAACGGTCGGTTGCGGAACGGCAGAGCGAGGTTCTTTACGCAGAGAAGTCGGCTGGTCGACTTGGGCGGATAAATCGCCTCGGGACGCAATTGGTGTGTCTTGCTCTCTCGTATGATGTCCTCTTTACGGACGGCCTTGGCCCGCCGCCCCATGCCGCCGGGACCGGCGGGCGTATCGGTGATCGGCTTTGGCTCGGGAGCAACCGATTCAGAGGTCGCCACGGGCGTGGCGGGCACATCCGCAGCCGTCTGCGTGAAGTCTCGTCCACCGAGTCCCATGGTGGCTTGCTCCAAGCGGTTGAACGCGTCGGTATCCGACTTGCTCGCAACGGCACCG
>JANNRP010000252.1:0-7881 GCA_031401535.1 Hyphomicrobiaceae bacterium
GCAAGTTTCAGAAGCCGACGGTGTTCGAGCAACTATCGGTGTGGGACAACCTGGAACTCGCGCTCACTTGCGACAAACGCGCCCGCTTCAGCCTCACCGCCCGACTCGACGCCAACGCCCGGCGCCAGATCGCCGAGCTGCTCGAGTTCATCGACCTCGCGGCGCAGCGCGACCGCTTGGCCGGCACGCTGGCGCACGGCCAAAAGCAGTGGCTCGAAATCGGCATGTTGTTGGCGCAGGACCCGAAGCTGTTGTTGCTGGACGAGCCGGTGGCCGGCATGACCGACGCCGAGACCGTGACGACGGCCGACCTGCTGCGAGAGATCGCCCAGGATCATTCGGTCATTGTCGTCGAACACGATATGGATTTCGTCCGTCGGCTAGGCGTGCGCGTCACCGTGCTGCACGAAGGCAGCGTTCTGGCCGAAGGCTCGCTTGACCAGGTGTCAGCCAACGATCGCGTCGTCGAAGTCTATTTAGGACGATAGAAATTCATTCATGCTGACAGTCGACAACATCAACTTGAAGTATGGCGCGGCGCTCGCCTTGCGCGGGGTCACGACCTCAGCTGAGATTGGCCGGGTCACCTGCGTGCTCGGTCGCAACGGCGTTGGAAAAAGTTCGCTGCTGCGCGCGATTGTCGGTCAACAGCCGATCTCGGGCGGTAGCATCAAATTCGACGGCGTCGATATCTCTAACCTCAAACCCTATGAACGGGCGCGTCTCGGCATCGCCTACGTGCCGCAGGGACGCGAAATCTTCCCACTACTCACAGTGAAGGAAAATCTCGAAACCGGCTTTGCTCCACTGGGCCGGGGCGAGCGCACCATACCACCCGAATTGTTCGAGCTGTTCCCGATCCTGAAGTCGATGCTCGCGCGACGCGGCGGCGATCTCTCGGGGGGCCAACAGCAGCAGTTGGCCATCGCGCGCGCGCTTGTCACGCGACCAAAGCTGCTGGTGCTTGATGAACCAACGGAAGGCATCCAACCGTCGATCATCAAGGATATCGGCCGCGCCATCACCTACCTGCGCAACAAAGGCACGATGGCAATCGTGCTTGTCGAACAGTATTTCGATTTCGCCAAGGAACTGACTGATACGTTCGCCGTTCTCGACCGCGGCGAAGTCGTTCTGTCCGGCACCAAAGCCAGCATGGTCGAAGCCGACGTCCGAAAACTTATGACGGTGTAATCCTACCCACGCCGGTTGCGCTTGAGATCGTCGGCATCCGTCCACATGAGGAAGTCGGGCCCGAGGCTCGCGATGTCCGGCGCACCGAGCTGGCCCATGGCAGTGCCAATATCGTCGCTGATCATTGCGACCGCATGATTGGCACCGGCCTGACCACCCGCCGCAACGCCGTAAAGCGTCCAGCGACCGACAAAGGCAAATTTCGCGCCGAGGCACAGCGCGGTCAGCACATCCGATCCGCGCCTGATGCCGCTGTCGAACATTAATGTCACCTTGTCGCCAACCGCATCGCGGATTGTCGGCAACACGTCGAGCGGTGATGGTGCACGATCGAGCTGGCGGCCGCCATGGTTCGAGATCATCAGCCCATCGACACCCATGGCGCCTGCACGAACCGCGTCGGCTGGATGCATGATGCCCTTGATGACAAAATTGCGCGGCCACAGCTTGCGGATGCGCGCGACATCCTCCCAACTCGACGGTACCGGATGTTGGGTCGCGAGAAAATCCAGCACCTCAGCCGCCGACGCACCGGGCTTGGCATACTTGATCCAGTTCGATGCCGTCAGCGCCTTCGACCGCGCGTACTCAGCCAGCCAAACGGGATGCTGCAGGGCTTCGAATTTTGCCCCCCAGGTCGGTTTCAGAGGTCGTGCGAACCCATTGCGGCGATTGCGCTCGCGATTGACGTGGCCCGGCACATCGACCGTGAGCACGAGTGTTGACAGACCACAACGCTCGGCGCGGGCCACCATGTCGTCGGCGATGGCCCGGTCGCGCGACATATAAAGCTGAAACCAGCTGTGATCAGGTGCCACCGCTGCCACGTCCTCGATCGTCGCTGTGCTGGCGCCAGAGATGATGAAGGGAATATTGGCGTCCCGGGCAGCGCGCGCCAGCATCAGATCGGCGCCAGGGCGAAAGAAGGCTGCCGCGCCGGTCGGGGCGATGCCAACTGGGCTAGCGTAGGTGCGCCCGAACAGCATGGTCGACTGATCAACCGAGGTGACGTCGACCAGATATTTCGGCACCAATCGCTTGGATGCAAAGACCCGTTCATTGTGAACGAGCCCGTCCTCGCCGTCGACGCCGCCCTCGATAAAGTCGAACGCGATTTTCGGCAGGCGGCGCTTGGCGGCCAGCCGCAAATCATCGAAATTAATTGCTTGCTGGATGCCCATTTTTGCCCCGGTCGCCGCCCCAATCGATTTTGTTGGTGCAAGACTACCGGCTTGCTAAGTCCGGTCAATTGCATGCGGCCAATAGGTGGCACGCGTTATCCGCCGACCAACCGCTTAAGTTTGGCGCGCTGATTCTCATCGCGTTCCTGATAGGCGATGGTGCCAGCGAATGCACCCTTCGCATCGACTAGATACACCAACGCCGTGTGGTCCATGGTGTAGTCACCGGTCGCCGTTGGCACCTTTTTGTAATACGCGCGATAGGCCTTGGCGACCGCTGCAATCTGCGCCGGGCTGCCTGTCAGACCAATGATGCGGCGGTCGAACGACTTCATGTAGTCGTTGAGGAACGTCGCGGTGTCCTTCTCCGGATCTACAGTGACGAACACCACGCGCAACTTATCGGCATCGGTTTTGAGCTCCTCCAACCGATGAGTCATTTCTAGCAACGTCGTCGGGCACACATCCGGGCAGTGCGTGAAGCCGAAGAACAACGCGTAAGGTTTGCCAGCGAGATCGCGCTCGGTGAAAGGCAGGCCGGTGTGCGACGTGAGCGTGAACGGTCCACCGAAGCGGGCCGCGCCACCGATCGCCGTTGCAATATCGGGCCCTCTGGTCGCGAGCAGAAACACGCCCGCGCTGGTGAGGGCTAGAGCTACCGCGATCCAGGACGCTAAGCGAATGCGGGTCAACAAGTCACTGCGCATTTTTAAGGGCTCCTTGACCGCTGCCGCTGCCACTTCCACTCCCCTTTGGAACGGACTTTGGAGCTGCCCCGTGATCGTGCCCACCTGACGTCTTGGCGCCCAGTGGTTCGACCTTGTAGGTGATCTCGATCGTACCAGCCTTCTCAAACACCAACGTACCCTTGAGAGGCTCGCCCTCCTTCGGCGGCTTGGTCAGATCCATCAGCATCATATGATAGCCGCTAGGAATCAGCTCAACCGTTTCTCCGGGCTTGATCTCGATGCCTTTCTCAAGTTGACGCATCTTCATTATTCCGCCGGTCATGGTCATTTCGTGGACCTCGACGCGGCCAAAATCGACAGCCGAACCGCCGATCAGGCGATCGGTCTCGGTGCCGCCGTTGGTCAGTGTCATGAACCCGGCGGCAAGCTTGGCGGCGGCTGGTGGCACGCGTGTCCACGGGTGGACGATCTTGATCTTGCCGGCCATGAATTCGTGTGCAGAGGCCGGGACCGAGAACAGCGCAAACGCTGCAAATGCTAGAAGGCGAGGCGATGCTTTCATCTGATGTGTGTCCTGCTTACGCGATGCCGCCTGCGCCCAAGCGCCAGTGATCGCTGCCATAGAGATACGCAGAGAAGTGTCGAATGTCAGACGGTCAACGGTGGCGCACGGGCCCCGAGACAGGGCACTGCAGTCAGCGTGGCATGACGGATCGCTGAACTCAGACTTTGATGCCGTGCGCAGCGACGCTCAATCTGGGTGTAATCGGGAACCGGTGCCAGCGCCAACGCACCGAGCAGGCCACCTAAGGCGCACGGCTCATGCACTGTCGGGGCACTATGTTCGTCAGTCGGCGTGCCATCGGCTAAGAGCACAACCGTCTTCATGCCGGCCGTGGAGCAGATCACCAGCTTCATGCTGCCGACTGCGGCGGCACGCTCATCCGGCATGTAACCGGTCGGCACCAGCGCCCGTATAGCAAATGCCAACAGCAGCGCGATTGTCGCGATGTTGCGCCATACGTTGAACCACAGCCTGGAGCCCTGAAACGTCATGCCTGCATCACAGGCCCTCACTGCTGCGCCGTCAACGCGGGAACACGTCGCATGGGCGGGATGCGGGGTGCTGGAACGCCCAGATACGCGCAGGCCCCTTCTGCTGCGCGGACGGCAGTCGCAAACGTCGCCTGCAGCAGATAGCCCCCCGTTGGGGCTTCCCAGTCCAGCATTTCGCCGGCGACGAACACGCCGGGGCGCGCGTGCAACATCAGCCGATCGTTGACAGCATGGAAGCTGACGCCGCCGGCCGTCGAGATGGCGCGATCAAGGCCGCCAAGACCCGTCACGGTAATCGGGATCGCCTTTATGAGACTGGCCAATGCGTCCGGGTCGGCGGGCAGTGGTCCGCCCAAGCCTTCGCGCGTCAGCGCGATCGCAATCGGCGCCATGCCGACTGCTTTGCGTAGAAAATTCGCCGTCGACTGCTTGTTGCGGGGGGCGGCGAGTTTGCGAGTCAATTCCGGCAACTCAAAACTTGGCCGCACATCTACGTGTATAATGGCCGGTCCGCCGCGCTCCAGGCAGGCCCGGATTCTGGATGACAGCGCGTAAATCGCGCCGCCTTCAAGACCTGCGCGCGTGACAATGCCCTCGCCCTGCACGGTTTCGCCCTCGAACGTGATCGTCAGCCGTTTTATCGGTTCGCCCTCAAAGCGGGAACGGAACACCTCCGACCAAGCGACGGTAACACCAGCGTTGGCCGGTTCCAGGGGCCGCACGTCGACGCCAGCCTGCTGTAGGAGCGCAACCCAAGCGCCATCGGAGCCGAGACGCGGCCAGCTGGCACCACCCAGCGCCAGAACCGTGACATCTGGTTGCGCAGTCACACAACCATCCTGCGCGGTCTCGAATGTGAGCAAGCCGACCTTGTCCCAGCCAGTCCAGCGGTGCCGCGTGCGCACAACGACGCCCATCGAGGCAAGCCGTGCGAGCCACGCCCGCAGCAAAGGCGACGCCTTCATCGATTTGGGAAACACGCGCCCACTGGTGCCAATGAACGTCTCCTGCCCCAGCCCATGGCACCAGGCTTGAAGATCGTCAGGCGAGAACGCTTCGATCAACGGTTCCAACGTGGGCGCGGCTGCCACATAGCGCTGCAGCAATGAATGACGGTCCTCGCTGTGGGTCAGGTTCAAACCACCACGCCCAGCCATCAGAAACTTGCGGCCGACAGACGGCATCCGGTCATAGATGACGACTGAGATACCCGCCGCTGCCAAGCGCTCGGCAGCCATCAGTCCGGCTGGTCCGGCGCCGATAACGGCCGCAGTTTTTACAGGCGTATGGTTCACCGGCCGAACAACAACATCAGTGCCAGCGATCCCAGCATCACCACAACGACGAATAGCGCAGTCATGAGGCTGCCGCGGTCGGTGTTCCGTTTCGCACCACTCGCGGCTCCCGCTGCGACGCCTTCTCCCAGCATCGATTTTCTGCGGGCGCTGCCGAGCCGCAGCGCCGAGCCGATGGCCGAACCCGACGCCACATCCTTGGACGAGATCGGCTTTGCCTTGGCGGCATTGGGTGGCGCATCGCTGTTATGGTCCGTACTCATTGCGCATGCTCCTACGATACCGAACCGCCGATTACCAAACGCCGATGTTCGGCAACGAGGACCAGGGTTCAGCCTTGGGCTTTGACTCACCCTTCTGGAGTAACTCGATCGAGATATTGTCCGGCGACCGCACGAACGCCATCCGGCCATCGCGTGGAGGGCGGTTGATGGTAACGCCAGCCTTCGCCAGCCGCGCACATGTCTCGTAGATATCGTCGACCTCAAAAGCAAGGTGGCCGAAGTTGCGGCCACCAGTGTACACCTCCGGGTCCCAGTTGTATGTCAACTCGAGAAGCGGCGCCTTCTCGGCGATCCCGCGCTCCTTGTCCTCGGCCGCGGCCAAAAATATCAACGTGAAGCGGCCCGCTTCGCTCTCGACGCGCCGCGTTTCGACCATTCCCATGTGTTTGCAGTAGAAATCCAGACTTTTCTCGACGTTTGCGACCCGCACCATCGTATGAAGATAACGCATTGCTTGTCCCACCTGCACCAGAGTTGCACCAGCGATCATCACTGTTGCAGACGACTTAGAGCCTGTCTGGCAAGGACACAAGACCAGCGCAAAAAGGTGCACCCGGGCAGACGACACAGCAATTAGGGCAGCGTTGCCTGATTCGCGTCCTATTCATCCCGCATTTTGTTCTCATATAAGAACGCATATAGAACATGCTGCGGCGCAATAAAAATCCCCTGATTCTTTTTGCCGCTGGGGAGAACTACCCGATTGCTCAATGATGACGACGGTGTGACAATTCACCGTCTGCATACCACCAAACCCGTATTGAAAGGCGAATCATTGACATCGCTTTGTCTGATTCGGGTACGCCAAAATTACCAACAACGATAATCTTCGTCGGTATTGTTTCATCCACAGGCTCGCCGCGAAGCATCGCGAAGTTATCTATATTTATTTGTTTATTTTCAATATCTTGGTCGTTGTTTTCTAAAGTGTATTATATGGTTTGTTTCTTTTCTCCGAAAAGCCCCGGGAGAAAAAATCGCTGGCCGTACCGGCCTGCTTTTGCCATGTTCCCGACACCTCAGAGACAAACGCAGCAACCAGAGGGACCTGACCGCTGCGGATTGGAGCACGAGGTGAATAGAGTAATGATCAACGTAGCGAAGTAGGGGTAATTCATGAGTGGCGATACCAAGATCACGGGTGACCTGGCGGGGGTCGATCCCACACTACTCGACGAAGTACGCGGCTTGAGTGGTGCGGAAGGCCTGGAAGTCTTTGAAATCGCGGGCGCGATCAAGTGGTTCGACGCCAGCAAAGGCTATGGTTTCATAGTTCCAGACAATGGCTTGCCGGATGTTCTGCTGCATGTCACCTGCCTCCGGGCAGGTGGTCACCAGACGGCCTACGAAGGCGCCAGGGTCCATGCACAAGTGTTGAAACGTCCGAAGGGCCTACAAGCGTTTCGCATCCTCAGCCTGGATGATAGCACTGCGATACACCCGTCGCAATTACCGCAGCGCACGCACGTCATTGTGCAGCCTGAGAGCGAATGGGAACGAGCGATGGTTAAGTGGTTCAACCGCGTGCGCGGATTTGGCTTCCTAACTCGTGGCGACGGCACACCAGACGTCTTCGTGCACATGGAAACCTTGCGCCGGTTTGGCTTTACCGAGCTTCGGCCTGGCCAAATCGTCCAAGTCCGCTGGGGTCACGGATCCAAGGGCTGCATGGCGGCTGAAATGCGCCCCGATGGACTACCTTCAGGCTTGCCTTCGCAGCACTGATCGCTCATTTATAGGCGATGACGACACTGCAATACCAACATTCGATCCGCAGGGCTGCTGTCATGGCTTCCCTGCTTTTTGCTGCCTGGGTCCTTATCATGGGGGTGGCCGCACCAGCCGTCGAGGCCAAAATGCGGCGCGAGAGCCTGACGTTACAAACAGCGACAGCGAACCACGTGATTGACATCGAAGTCGCCGACAGCCTGGAGGAGAAATCTCTGGGTCTGATGTTCAGGCCGACCGTGCCCGACGGCACGGGCATGCTCTTTCCTTATGGCGCGCCACAAGAAATCACCATGTGGATGAAGAATACTTACGCCTCACTCGACATGGTGTTCATTCGTCCAGACGGTATAGTGCACCGGATCGAGGCCCGCACGGAGCCAATGTCAGAGCGGGTGATTGCCTCAAAGGGCCCCTCTAGTGCTGTCCTCGAGCTAGGCGCGGGTGCGGCTGA
>JANNRP010000253.1:0-4345 GCA_031401535.1 Hyphomicrobiaceae bacterium
GCTGATGGGTTGCGCGTCGATTGGCCAGCTCTCGCGCGACAATCTGCGATTTCGGTAGTTGCTTCACCGGCACGCCTTATGCGCGATACTGACCATTGGCACTGTCGCGGTGAGCGTGGCTTCGAGGTCCGCTTCGGGTCATCGAACGAACCCGCTCACGCGGGAGGGTGCTTCTTGAGGGTCTGGAGATTGGGCGGCGGTAACCAGTTGAGGTATTGGACGTAACGGGCGGGTGCGCCGGTCTTGAGGATGAAGGGGTCAAGTACTCCAACCTCAAGACAGGCACCCCAATGACCGAGAAGCCATCAAGCTCCGCGCCGATCAGCGATCTGCGCCGCCGCATGCTGCAGGACATGACGAACCGCAACTTCGGCGACAAGACGCAGCGCGATTATATCCGCCACATCGAGACGTTTGCCAAGTTCCTCGGCCGCGCGCCGGATACGGCGACCGGCGATGACGTGCGCCGCTTCCAGTCGCAGCAGATCGAGCAGGGCGCGCAGCCGCCGAAGATGAACACGCAAGCCTCGGCGTTGCGCTTCTTCTTCACCGTCACGCTCGGCCGCGTCGACCTCGCGCATCAACTGGCACGCACGCACTATCCGAGAAAGCTGCCGCGCATTCTGACACCCGACGAGGTGGGACGATTGCTCGAAGCAGCACCGGGGCCGGGCCTCAAGTACAAGGCGGCGCTCGGCATCGCCTACGGCGCCGGACTTCGCGGCGGCGAGGTCGTGATGCTGCGCGTCAGCGATATCGACAGCAAACGCATGCTGATCCGTGTCGAGATGGGCAAGGGCCGCAAGGATCGCCACGCGATGCTGTCGCCGCAGCTGCTCGAACTGCTGCGCGCGTGGTGGCGGCAATGCCGGTCGCAGAGCTGGCTGTTCCCCGGTCAGGATCAGATCCAACCGCTGACGGCGCGCCAGTTGAACCGCGTCTGCCACATGGCCGCCGACGCCGCCGGGCTGGGGTCGTGGGTGACGCCGCACACGTTGCGCCACTCGTTCGCGACGCATCTGCTGGAGAGCGACATCGACGTGCGCGTGATCCAGGTGTTGCTCGGTCATGCAAAGTTGGACACGACCGCGCGCTATACGCACGTCGCGATCAACACGCTGCGCACCGTGATGAGCCCGCTCGAACGGCTGAACTTGCCGAAGGAAGGGCCACCGGCGTAACACGCCGCCGTCGTGGCTCGCCCATCACTGGAGGTCGCGGACATCTTCCGCGACCACGGTCCCGCTTGGCGTGATGCCAATCGCGGTCATGTGAGCCTGCCGCAGTTGAAGGTGATGAGCGCAATCGAGAACTGTCGTACGGCGGTTCTCGGGGGCCACGTCGCGCGTTGTGAGAACGGCGCGTGCGGCTTCACGAGCATCGCCTACAACAGCTGCCGCAACCGCCATTGCCCGAAGTGCCAGGGATCGCAGGCGCGCGAATGGATGGAGGATCGGGCGGCCGAGCTGCTGCCGGTGCCGTACTTCCACATCGTGTTCACGCTGCCGGCCGAGATCGGCGACATTGCTTATCAGAACAAGGCTGTGATCTACGACGCCCTGTTCAAGGCCAGCAGCGAGACCATGTTGCGCATCGCCGCCGACAAGAAGTACTTGGGCGCCAAGATCGGCATCACATCGGTGCTGCACACGTGGGGTTCGGCGATGACGCATCATCCGCACGTGCACATGATCGTACCCGGCGGCGGGTTCGTGCCGGATGGCAAGGGGTGGATCGCGACGAAGCCAAGCTTCTTCCTGCCGGTGTTCGTGCTCTCGAAACTGTTCCGGCGGCTGATGCTGGAAAAGCTCGCGACAGCGCACGCCGACGGCAAACTCACGTTCTTCGGCGCGCGCACGCTGTTGGCCGATGCCACAGCGTTTGCAAAATGGCTGGCACCGCTGCACAAGAAACGCTGGTTCGTCTATGCCAAGGAGCCGTTCGCAGGGCCGAAGGCGGTGCTCGCCTACCTGTCGCGCTACACCCACCGCGTGGCGATCTCGAACAGCCGGTTGATCACGGCCGATGCGTCAGGCGTGACCTTCCGAGTCAAGAACTACCGCGTCGATGGTGACGCCCGCTATACGACGATGACGCTGGCGCCGGGGGAGTTCATCCGCCGCGTGCTGCTGCACGTGTTGCCCAAAGGCTTCCACCGCATCCGCCACACCGGCTTCTTGGCCAGCAGCGGCAAAGCCGAGAATATCGCCAAGGCGCGTGCGTTACTGGCCGTGCCGGCGTCCGATCCCAATCCGGTCGGAACAACGGAACAGGCCACCGCAGCGTCGGTGCGCACCTGCCCCTGCTGCGGCGGCGCGATGCACATCATCGAGACCTTCGAGCGCGGCGAGACGCCCCGCCACCGCGCCGAGCCCTCGGGCCTCATCATCCGGATCGACACGTCATGAGCAGAGCCACAGCACGCAGGAACGCCGTTAGAAAGTGCGGGTCATCGACCGGCATGCGTCAGCTGTTGCTGACCCCACTCCGAACGCACCGACGGGCGCCCCAACCACTGCCCCACGTGGCCTCTTCGGATCGATTGCAGGTGCCATTGTCGGTCGCACCACAACGTCGTCACGCGCTGACCGCCGGCCACCAAGTGCATCGCCAGCCGCAATCCCCATAGAGCGTGCGGCACCACCGCGCCCTACGTCCCGCGGGTTCCTTCCCTGAAGGCTTCCGGACAACGGCCCCAGTGCGCGTGGCATCGTCCATGCGGGCCGTCATCCGAAACCCTCTACATGACCGTCCGTCGACCAAACACATCAAAAACTGTTCTGCATTGGGCGAGGAGCGGAACTCGCCAGCCTCATTCGATTGCGCGGTCGGCCTGAGCGAGCAGCATTGTCGGGATGGCGATGCCGAGCGTCTTCGCCGTGTGAAAATTGATCACCAACTCAAATTTCGTAGGTTGCTCAACTGCGAGGTCACTTGGCTTGGCACCCTTAAGAATGCGATCGACATAGTCGGCTGCGCGCCGGTAGATTGCCGACAGGCTTGGCCCGTAACTAATGAGGCCGCCGCCGTCCACGAACTCAGAATATAGCGAGACAATCGGCAACGCGAAGCGAGTCGCCAGCGGCACGATCTCGTTCAGATAGGAGGCAATCAGCGTATCGTCGATCAGCATGACTGCGGCAACGTCTGCCCCGGCCGCGGATGTGACCGCATCCTTAAGTTCGCCGCGGGATGACACTCCGATGTCCTTCAGCTCAAGGCCAAACTGCCTGCTGGCTCGCTCCAATTCTCGAATCTGGAGTGCAGAGGCCTTATTGGACCTATTCCACAGAACCGCGACGCGGGTTGCACCGGGCAGCAATTCCTTGAGCAATTGCAGTCTTTTCGCGCTAAATTCCGGAAGCATGTTGCTCAGGCCCGTCACATTGGAGCCTGGCCGGGCGAGGCTTGGGACGATGCCCAATGCGACCGGATCGGCGACCTGAATGAAGACGATCGGGATCGTGCCGGTCGCCGCCGCCGCTGCGAGCGCGGGCGGAGTCGCGATCGCCACAATCAAGTCCACCGGAAGATCGACAAGCTCGGTGGCGAGGCGGGGCAGCAGGTCGGCCTTGCCTTCGGAGAAGCGCGACTCGATGGCAAGGTTCTGCCCTTCCACCCAGCCAAACTCACGCAGGCCCTGCTGAAATGCTTGGTACGGGTGTGTTGGGTGAGCGTGGACTGGGTCCTGGGACAGAACCCCCAAGCGACGCACCCTCGCCGGCTGCTGCGCACGAGCCGCAATGGGCCACGCGGCCGCACTACCAAGAAGGGCGATGAACTCTCGCCGTTTTAGCCGCTTCATGTATGTGCCCTCACCGTTAGTCGCAGCAATGAATACCACTTAGACCCACCGCCGTCCTACCCGGCCTCGGACAAAGGGGGCTCGTCTGGCAAGGGCGGGTTCTGCCGTCCGGGAATTCCGCTCAGTGTCAAAAATGACGCCCGCCAACCGTGCCGATGCCGCGATGGACACGTCCGGTCCAGTCCCATTAGCGGACACTCTCTCCTCATTCGTGCTGTCGCATACTTCGAGCACTTTTGTGCCGGATCGGACCAGGCACCAGCCTCGGCAGCCGACAAGCAGCGTAGAGTACAGCCCAACTGGTGGCACAGAGGTGCTGGCAGCCTGAGCCCTTCTATGTACACGACCCCGGTTATGCCTTGCGTGCGTTCCGGGACGGTGGAGTGATCGGCAGCCGCTCATTTTGCGCCAAAGCCAATGTCTCCCAAGGCCCGGGTCAGATCACGCCCTTATCCCGGAATGCGGAAATCTCGGCGCTGGTATAGCCGAACTCTTTCAGGATCTCATCGTTATGCTCACCCCGCTCAGGCGGCACTGCGG
>JANNRP010000254.1:0-1929 GCA_031401535.1 Hyphomicrobiaceae bacterium
ACGACCGCCGCCGGCTCGACGACGGTTGTGGCCATCGCAGTGCCTCATAACAGGGACACGAAGCTCAGCTTCGGCTTTGAGGTTGGAACTTATCTCCCAACGCCAGACCTTGCCGATGCTGAACATCATGTCCCGCACGCCCGCTAGTGTTCCACGCCTGACAGACGATTCCCATGTCCGTGCAAATCAGTCAGACTGCGGGGCATGAAACGCGATGACATCTGCCTCTTTTTGAGTCCTCTGAACCGCGCGCTGTTGGCGGCGATCATCCAGGATCGCAACAGCACGCACAAGGCGGTGTGGCGGGCCAAGATCGTGCTGGCGACGGCCGACGGCCATGGCACCAACGAGATCATGCGGCGCTCGGGGACGTCGAAGCCGGGAAACAAAGGGACAGTGCACTATTTACGTGGTGCGGACCAGTAGGCGCTCGTGCCGCCCAGGGTCATTCAAAGAATCCGGCCGGTGACTGCCTGGATAGCGGAAGCGAAGTCGGCGGCGTAGTTTTCGCGCGCGGCCGGGACTGATCCTGGTATGCTCCGCAACAGCATGAGCACGAGGTTTCGGAGGGCGGCGAGTGGGCGTGCGCCGGCGCGGACGCGACAGCGATCCTCGTTCATCGAAGCGTCCCGGCGCCAATGTAGCTTATTTTCGATGCCCCAGTGGGCGCGTGCGAGATCCAGCAGGCGTTTCGCCACCGCGTCGGTCGGCGTCAGGCTGGTGACGAAGTACGCAATCTCAGTCGTCGCCTTGCCCTTGATCTCGCGCACGCGTTCGATGCGCATGACTTGTGCAGCGCCCGGCCATTCGAGGTGCGCCACGACTTCGGCGCTGACGACTGCACGGCGGATCTCGATCCGGCCATGGCCCTTCTCGATCGTCTCGGCGAAAGTCAGATCGTCAGGCCGCTCGGGTGCGGAGTTTGGTGTGTCCGAGGGGGGAAAGATCGCCGAAACTCTCGGCGATGGCGGCGTGAAGTTCGGGTTGGTTGCGTTTCACCGAGAACAGATAATGCCCTTTGCCATCGCGTATTTGCTGGCAGATCTGCCGCTGGCAGAAGATCGCGTCGCCTGTGATGACGGCGCCTTCAAGCGGCAACTCTTTGAGGAGAATGAGGGCGGCCGTGATCTCGTTCTGGTGCGGCTCGACAACGAGATCGCCGATCACGCCTGAAAGTCCAGCGGAGAATGCCGACAAAACGTGCAGCGCCTTGGCATCGTGGCGGCGACTGCCTCTGAGCGTCTTGCCATCAATGGCGACATGCCCTGGAACTGCCGCATCACCGAGAACAAATTTGCCCAGAACCGATGCCAGCGCGTCGCCGTCAATGGACTGAAAAACGTAATGGTATGTTGCATGACAGGGTGCGATTCCGTCAGCAAAACCCAGCACTTTCAGGGCCTCAGGCTTCAACCTGCGCCCCCAGCGAAAGATTGCGATGAGACTGTCGGCACCCGACAACATCGCCGCAATCGAAACGGCCAGCAGAGCCGTCAAAGGGATCTGTCGTCCCTTCCGGCCGCGGCCATCCGGCACTTCGCCGAGTGCGTCCCACAGTGTTCTGTTCATGCGCGCCATCTCCAAGCTGATGGCACACATATCGAATCTGATTTGCCGCCCGTGTCAGCCCGCGCAAGGTGCGGTTCTTTGAATCACCCTGGCGACACACTCATTCTGGCTGGCGGATGGGTAGCCGACGTGCTATGAATCATGGATTGTGGATCCAATGGTGGATCGCAAACACGTGCCGTTGTCTCGGTCACTGGCGCAATTCCGTCCCAGAGTGGACTCCTCACGATAGGGGCATCGCTTTGAAATCAGAGCGGACCTACTAGTGTTCTGAGTCTGACGCTTGGTTCCCGGTTTTCTCGGATTTGATCTGATCAAGCTTGTTCTTTGCACGGCTTTCGCTCACGAGTATTGTTGCTG
>JANNRP010000255.1:0-9837 GCA_031401535.1 Hyphomicrobiaceae bacterium
AGGGAAATCTGGCCAGTGAAACCGACCAGAATATTCAGCCCCAAGGCCGCGATCCCATAAATCGCTATCTGGATAATCAACGCCAGCCAATACGACGCGACCAACGTCGTGCCTGCGATCTGCAGTGGCAGCAGGCACAACAGTGCGACGCCGACGATACATGCGTATTGCGACCCCCGCGCCGGGAAGATAGTCCGATCAGCCATATACGTGGCGCGAAAATCGCCAGCCGGTCGCATCGAGCCAGCCATATGTTACACCCGCTCGATCGTTTTTGTACCGAACAAGCCATATGGCTTGATCAACAGAATGAGCAACATCGCGTAGAACGGCGCGATTGTAATCAGATTGCCAAAATGCAGGTATTCAGAATCCACGAATTGCGCGGTGCCTTCCAGCAGACCGATAATCAAGCCACCAAGTACAGCACCGATGATGCTTTCGAGGCCGCCGACAATCACCGCGGGGAAGACTTTCACGCCGACCGTCGCGACCGACGCCGAAACGCCCGACACTAAACCGACGACCACGCCGGCCAACGCCGACACCGTGGACGAGATCGCCCACGCGATCGCAAACACCTGCTTAACCGAAATACCCATGCTCTGCGCCGCTTGCTGATCGAACGCGGTTGCACGCATGGCGAGCCCCATCTTCGAATATTTGAAGAAATAGGCAAAGCCCGCCATGATCACCACGGATATGGCGAGGCTCATCAGGTACGCGCTTTCGACGTTGAGGCCGAGTATCTCAACCGACTTGATCTCGAACACTTGCGGGAATGGCTGCACGAAGACGCCAAACATCCATTTCAGCAGCGCTTGGAAAAAGATCGATAGCCCAATCGTCACCATGACGATCGAAATAACGGGCTTGCCGATCAACGGTCGCAGCACGACAAGCTGCACCAGCATGCCAAGGATCGCCATGAAAACGAGGCAAACGGGAAAGCCCAGCCAGAACGGCAACTTCAACGACGTGACGAGCCACCAGCAGGCCCAGGCGCCGATCAGCACAAACTCACCTTGCGCAAAATTGACGACCTGGCTAGCCTTGTAGATTAGCACGAAGCACATCGCGACGACGCCGTAGAGCGCACCCACGATCAAGCCATTGACGAGGAGCTGGATGAGAAGCGTTGTGTTCATGCGGACTTTGCCAATTTCTGAGTGGCCGACAATGTGGCAATAGGCAAACTCGTTCGAATGCGCTGCTTGGAGCCGTCCTGAAACGAAATCTCGGTGTCAATTTTGACGTCGGTTGAGCCTGAATAGATGGCCCCGATAATGTCGGCATACTTCTCAGCGATCACGCCCCGACGAACCTTACGTGTGCGAGTCAATTCGCCATCATCAGCATCAAGCTCTTTATACAGCAGAATAAATTTTTGAAGCTGCTGCGCTGGTGGCAGGGATGCGTTGACGCGTTCAATTTCGGTTGCGATCAAATCGTAGACTTCCCTACGGCTGGCAAGATCGGAGTAGGTGGTAAATGACATCCGGCGCTGCTCCGCCCACTTCGAGACAATGGCAAACCGAATGCAGACGATGGCCGCTGGATAGGCGCGCTGGTCACCGAGGATCACGGCTTCGCTGATATAGGGCGAGAACTTCAGTTTGTTCTCGATGTACTGCGGTGAGAAACGCTCGCCAGCCGACGTCGAGGCTAGGTCTTTCATGCGGTCGATAACGACGAGTTGTCCGGACGGCTTGAAGTAGCCGGCGTCCCCCGTATAGAGCCATCCATCGCGCAAATCAGCAGCCGTGGCAGCGGCATTCTTGTAGTAACCCTTGAACATATACGGGTGCTGACTGACGATTTCGCCAACACCACTCGGATCCGGGTTCTCGATGCGGATTTTGTATTCGGACGTCAAGCCTTGACCGACGGCGTCGAAATCCCGGTCGCCGAGCTTCTGCGTCACATAGATGCCGCCGAGTTCCGTCTGACCGTAGAGCTGCAGCATCGGCACGCCCATGGCCATGAAGAATTTGAACGTATCAGGGCCCATTGCGGAGCCGCCGGTGCTGGCAAAGCGCAGGCGCGTAAACCCTAACCGGTCGCGAAGCGCACGCATGACCATGGGCTGTGCGATAACGCTAGTGCCGCCGCGCTCGACCGATCTTAAACCGGCCTTGAACCCCCATGCGAACATGCGCTGCTTGAACGCAGATGCATCCATCATCTGCGCGCGCACGTTGGCTGCAATCTGCTCCCACACGCGCGGCGCCAGGAACATGAACGTCGGCGCGATTTCCCGTAGATCGGACATCACGGTCGAGGGGTCCTCGACGAAGTTCAGTTTGTTGCGGCACACGACGGGCTGGAACAGCGCCATGAACTGCTCGCCGATCCATCCCATCGGCAATAACGATACGTACTCATCGTCCGGCCCCAGTTCGAGGAGTTCGCAATAATGGGCCACATGCTTGATAAACGGACCACCAGCGACGCTGACAAGTTTGGGATTGGACGTCGTGCCGGATGTCGAACACAGCACGGCGATGTCCTCGCCGCTGGTGGCGTCAACCAAAGCATCCCATTTGGCCGGGTCCGCATCGGCGGTCTTGCGCGCCTGATCGAGCAGCGCGTCCCGGTGCACAAGGCGTGGATCCGTATACTTTCGCATCCCGCGTGGATCATTGTAGACAATCGCCTTGACCTTCGTCACGCCTGCGGTAACGCGCAGGATTTTATCGACCTGCTCTTCGTTCTCGGCGACAACTACGCTCGCCTCGGAAAAGTCGAGCAGAAAGTTGATCTCAGCATCGAGCGCATCTTGATAGAGGCCGAGGCTCATGGCGCGGACGCCATGCGCTCCAATGGCTGCGGCTACCCAGTCAGGGCGCGAGTCACCGATGATCGCGACGGTATCGCCCTTCGCGACGTCCAGGCTCGCGAACGCAATCGACCACAGCTTTACGCGCTCATTGATGTCAGCCCAGGAGTAAGACTTCCATAGTCCCCGGTCCTTCTCGCGCTGTGCAATATCCTGGCCGTGCAATCGTGCGTTATGGCGAACCAGCTTGGGCAACGTATCGTTAGTGTCAATATGTGCGAACCGTGCCAATGTCATGCCATCACCTCTGCGGTGGCCGCACCCATGACGCTATGGTCTTGCCCCAGATAAGCGCGTTTCACATCCTCGTTGGCCTTGATCTCGTCGGGCACGCCCTCGGCAATCTTGCGCCCGAAATCGAGAACCATGAGCCGGTGCGACAGGTCCATGACGACACCCATGTCGTGCTCGATCATGACCACGGTCATACCCAACTCTTCGTTGAGGTCGATGATGAAACGGGCCATATCCTCCTTTTCCTCGAGGTTCATGCCGGCCATTGGCTCGTCGAGCAGGATAACCTCGGGTTTGAGGGCAATGGCGCGCGCCAGTTCGACCCGCTTGCGCAAACCATACGAAAGGGTGCCCGCGTGCTCGTTGCGGATATCCTGGATCTCAAGGAAATCGATGATCTCCTCGACCGCGGCGCGGTGCTCCGCTTCCTCCTGCTGCGCCCCGCCGATCCAATACAGCATACCGCGCATGAAGCCCGCCTTCATGAGATGGTGGCGGCCGATCGAGATGTTGTCGAGCACGGTCATGCCACTGAATAAAGCGAGATTCTGGAAAGTGCGCCCGATGCCCAGGTCGGCGCGCTTGCTGGTGCCCAACGTCGTGATGTCCCGCCCTTTGTGCAGGATGCGACCGGACGAGGGCCTATAGCGTCCCGATATGCAATTGAGCGTCGACGTCTTGCCCGCACCATTGGGGCCAATGATGGAGAATAGTTCGCCCTTGTAGACCTTGGCACTGACATCGGTCATCGCCTTAACGCCGCCGAAGCGAAGGCTAACCGCGTCTAACTCCAAAATTGGCGTGCCTCCGGCATCCCCCGACATAACGTCGATTCCCTTGATCGTTTCGTCCCCGAAGTCTTTTTGTTTCGGCACGCTTGCGTTGATGCTGCGCGGGCTCGTCTCTTGACAATAACGATGCGGCTGATTGAATGGCCAGTCAATAGACTTTTCAGCGGATAGCTTTCGCCGTGCAAGCAGGGTGCTTTCCGGAGGCCACCTCTCGATGTCAACCTGCATTTTATGCATGCACAAGCCCTATATGCATCAGCAGTCTGTGCAGCATTTTGTGACGATGCGTTGGATCAGACACGCCGACTGCCCTGGCCATGCGGCGTCAGGAGCCGAATGATGGACTTTCCCGTCGTCGAGGCGGAACGTGCGCGGCGGTATCGAGCTGCCGGGCATTGGCGTGACGATACGATCTACGCCCTGTTTGAACGTGCGGCCAAGACTGCGCCGCACAAAACCGCCGTCAGAGACGCCTCCGGTGCCGCGCTTGGCTACGCTGAACTCAATCGGCAAGCGTCGGCAATCGCTGGCTATCTCGCAGCACAGGGCGTCGGGCGAGGTGACATCGTGACGGCGTGCCTACCCAATTGGTGTCAGGCGGTCGCTGTAATCCTCGCCGTGTTGCGTGCAGGCGCGGTGATCAATCCGGTGCCGGTCACCTATGGACGCGCCGACCTGGCCTTCGTTCTGGATAAATGTCAGAGTAAAGTCTTATTCGTCCCGGGCACCTTCCGCACCGTCGATTTCACCGAAACCGTTGCGGCGCTTGGTTCAGCAGTTCGTGACGATCTTCTGGTGGTGCGGATCGGCGACGGTTCACGGAACATCGGCACATCATTCGACAGGGTATTGGACCACCCGGCGGCTCCTCATTGCGCTGACGTATCGGCCGACACACCGGCTGCTGTCTTGTTCACTTCCGGCACCGAGTCAAAGCCTAAAGGCGCAGTACATACTCACAACACGATCCTGTTCGGCGAGCGGGCACTCGCATCGGCGTTGCAGATAGACGCTGAGGATATCGCCTTCATGGCATCGCCCATTTCGCATGCCACGGGCTTTCTGCACGGCATTGTCATGACCCTGACGACAGGCGGGTCGCTATCGCTTCTCGATGTTTTTACCGGCGATGCCGCGGTCAACCTAATGCAGGCGCATCGCTGCACCTGGACCATGGGTGCGACGCCATTCCTCGCCGACGTGACCGCGACACTTGGCAAAACACAAACGTCATTACCCGACTTGCGCTATTTTTTATGCGGCGGTGCGCCCGTACCAGAGGCGCTTGTGCGCCGCGCCACCGATGCTGGATTGCGCGTCCTTTCAATCTACGGCGCGACGGAAAGCCCCCCGCATACGGTCGTTCATCCGGACGATCCGGTCGAGAATGCTTGGACTACGGATGGCCGCGCGCTCGACGGTATCGAAATCGGTATCGTCGCAAATCGGCGCACCCCCCTTGCCCTCTGTGAAGTCGGCGAGGAACGCTCCCGCGGGCCAAATACGTTCATCGGCTATCTCGGCGAGCCAGTCTTAACCGCCAAAGATTTCGACGCCGATGGCTGGTACTATTCAGGCGATCTTGCCAAGCAATTGCCTGATGGCTCGCTCCGCATCGTCGGCAGGTTGAAGGACATCATCATTCGTGGCGGGCAAAACATTTCGGTGCGCGACGTCGAAGAACACATGATCGCGCATCCAGCCGTGCACGCAGTGGCCGTCGTTGGGATCCCGCACGAACGTCTGGGCGAGATCGGTTGCGCCGTCGTGGTGCTCAACACAGGCCACACGCTGACGCTGCCGGAGGTTGCCTCGTTTCTTGATGCTCGAGGCGTGGCACGTTTCAAAGTACCGGAACGACTGGAGATCTGGCCAAGCCTTCCCACCACGCCAAGCGGCAAGATTCAGAAGTTCCTGATCCGCAAACAACTCACTCAGCATCCGGACCGCACAACGCCATGATCTCAGTCACCCATAAGGGCGCAATCTCGACCATCCTCATGAGCCGCCCGCCGGTAAACGCCATCGACGCCGCATTCGTCGCAGCTTTTGGCCAGGCACTCGACGAAATCGATGCAGCCCAACCTGCCATCGTCGTGATACGCAGCGACCAGAAGTGCTTTTCCGCCGGTGCCGACCTGGGCTTGATCCAAAGTTATTTTTCCCAACCCGGCGGCACGAAGGAGATGGTCGCTTACGTCACCGCTCTGCACGCCTGGTTTAACCGACTCGAGAAGCTGAAAGCGGTGACCCTCGCTGCCATCGCGGGGCCAGCCCTCGGCGGCGGCCTTGAACTGGCGTTGGCCTGCGACCTGCGCATCGCCGCTACACATGCTAAGCTCGGTCTACCCGAAGCGCGCGTTGGCATGATCCCGGGCGCTGGTGGCACGCAGCGGCTGCCGCGCTTGTGCGGACCGGGCGTCGCCGCGCGCCTGATCCTGGGGGCTGAAGTGATCGACGGCGCGGAGGCGGAGCGCCTCGGTCTCGTGCAATGGTCGGTTGCAGCAGCCGACCTGGATGCGCGCACCGCAGAAATTTCCGAACGCGTCGCTGACCTGTCACGACCAGCCCTAACCGCCTCGAAGCACTGCCTCGCGGCCGCGTTTGACGGTGATGCAGACGGTTATGCGCGCGAACTCGACGCGCCGCTTGAACTGATGAAAACACCGGAAGCGCGCGAGCGTATCGCCAAATTCTTCACGCCCAAAAGCTGACGGACCGATCCGATGACCGACGATGCTGGATACAGGGGTGGTGAACTGGATACGAGCGTCACCAGTATTGTGGAAGACCCACTCCTGGTGCAGAAGCGCCGTGGTCAGATCGTCGTGGCGGCAACCGAGCTGTTCTCGACGCAAGGCTTCTATCGCACCACGATCAAGGACATCGCCAAGGCAGCGGGCATCAGTTCGGGGCTCATCTACCAGTACGTGCGAGAGAAAGAAGACGTCCTGCTACTCGTACTGCTGAATGTGATCGAGGCCTATGCACGCGAGATACCCAAGGCCATCGTCGGGATCGACGATCCGATCGGCCGCCTCGTCACGACGATCGACGCGTACTGCCGGGTCATTGATCGCCATCGCGCCGGTGCCGTACTGGCCTACCGGTCGACCAAATCGCTGGCGCCACCACGCCGCCAACTGGTGCAATCGAAGGAACTTGAGACCAACGCACTGATCACAACCGAACTCAAGGCCTGTATGCGTGCGGGTCTCGTCCGCAAAGTCGATCTCGACGTGCTGGTCTATCACATTGTGCTGATCGCGCATGGCTGGGCATTGAAGAGCTGGTATTTCAAATCACGCCTATCGCTTGACGCCTACATCGCCGAGAATATCGATATCCTTCTGGCCGGAGTACTAACACCGCGGGGAACCAAGCGTTTCCTGGCTTGGTCGAAACGTAAGAAATCCAAGTAACTTCAACACGCCGGGCTGAGGAGACGCGAGCTTGGAATTCGAAACAATACTGTACGAAGAAGATGGCCCGATCGGCACCATCACTCTCAATCGCCCCGACGATGGCAATATGTTCAATGCCACCATGTGCCATGAGATGCGTGACTGCATCAATGCGATCCGTCGCGAGACGCGGACGCGGGTGATCGTCATTACAGGTGCTGGAGATAAGTTTTTTTGTATCGGTGGGCGTAAGGACGGCATGGAAGAGACCACTCTCTATGCGGGCGTGCTGCCAACCCTCGAAATGTACGAGTCGATTGAGCGGCTGCAAAAGCCCGTTATCGCCTCGGTCAACGGCTTTGCGGTGGGCGGCGGCAACGTGCTGCAAGTCGTCTGCGACATGACGATTGCCAAGGAGAGCGCGGTCTTCCGGCAGGTCGGACCGATGATGGGCTCGTTCGATGCTGGCTATGGCACATGGCTTTTGGAGGATCTCGTCGGCAAAAAGAAAGCCAAGGAGATCTGGATGCACAATCCCAAGATCACGGCACGCGAAGCGCTGGCGCTCGGCCTCATCAACAAGGTCGTACCCGATGCGGCGTTAAAAGCTGAAACACGCAAATTCGCAACTGAGGTTGCCGAACGCGGCCCCTTCGCACTCGCCAGCATCAAGGCCGCCTTCAATGCCCGCCATGGCGGCATATCCGGGCTGTCGCGCATGGCGCACGATCTGCTGCTGCGCGGTTATCTCGACACTGACGAGAGCAAGGAACTGTCAGCGTCGTTCAAGGAAAAGCGCAAGCCTGATCCCGCGAAATTCGGAAAGTAGATGATGCGACCGTTCCTGACGTTGCATCACCCGACGAAGGTCCGGGACTATTATCGGCGCGGTCTTTGGCGTGATGAGACGCTGTATGATCTTCTCGTCAGCCATGCCACATCGCGTCCTCAGGCGTTGGCGGCACGAGACGGGCAACGCTGTATCACATGGGGCGCAATGCTGCGTTGGGTCGAGGCCGTCGCCGGACGCCTTACCGAAGCAGGCATTAGTGGAGGAGACCGGGTTTCTATATGGTCGGACAATCGCATCGAAAGCATTGTGCTGTTCCTTGCCACCGCCCGCAATGGCATCGCATGCAATCCAAGCTTGCATCGCACCTATACCACCGGCGAGGTGGTCCAGCTTCTCGATCGGCTCGACGCCAAGTTACTTCTCACGCGTGAAGGTTGGGGGGCTGACGCCCGGGCGGGTCAGGTTGCACCGGTTCTATCCGGCACGAAGAAGCCCTTGATCTGGACGGTCGATGCTTTCCCAGTTGAGGGAGTGGCGCTTGGCGCGCCCATCGCCGATCCCGACAAGGTTGTCTATCTCGCATTCACATCAGGCACCACCGGTGTGCCCAAGTGCGTCATGCATTCGGACAACACGTTGCTGGCGAACGCACGCGACCTAGTCTGCGACTGGGGTCACGGGCCGCATACGAAAATCCTTTCGCTGTCGCCGCTGTCGCATCATATTGCCTGGGTCGGTGTGGCGCAGTGGCTGGTAGCCGGTGGTGAGTTCATCACCGACGATCCGCCGGTCGGCATGTCCCGCCTCGACTGGATCGTTGAAACCGGCGCCACCTATGTGATGGGCGTGCCGACACACGCCATGGATATTTTAGCCGAGCAGAAGCGGCGCGGTCTTGCGCGCCTTGGTAACGTCGGGCTGTTCTATATGGCCGGATCGCCGATCCCGCCGACGACCGCCGCCGCGTTCAATGCGCAAGGCATCAAGCCGCAGAACGTCTACGGCATGACGGAAAACTCCTCGCATCAATACACCCACCCGACCGACGCCACGGAAACGATCATCACCACTTGCGGCCGTGGAGGCAGCGGCTACGAGGTACGCCTGTTCGACCCGGCAAATCCGGACATCGAAGTAACCACAGGCACAATCGGTCACATTGCCGGTAAAGGCGCGGCGCTGATGCTAGGTTATTTCGACAATCAGACGGCGACCGAGGCAAGCTTCAATCGTGATGGCTGGTTCCTATCTGGTGATCTTGGCATCATGGACGATTCCGGCAACGTCAAAATCGAAGGCCGACTGAAGGACCTGATCATCCGCGGTGGCCACAATATCTATCCAGCCGAAATCGAGGCGTTGGCACTCCGGCACGCAGGCGTTTCGCGCTGCGCCGCATTCCCGGTCGCTGACGAGCGGCTGGGCGAGCGCGTCTGCATTGCAATCATCGGTGTGGTCGAACCGAAGGACCTGCTCGATCATCTGGCGCGCGAGGGCCTGTCGAAGTTCGACATGCCTGAGTATTTCCTTATCGTTGACGCCTTCCCGTTGACGCCCAGCGGCAAGATCCTGAAACGCGAACTGATCGCGATGACCAAGCGCGGCGACCTACGGCCTATCACAGTCCGTTATGTCGAACCACAGGTGAGCCAGAATGCCTGACGGCCAAATCATCGTAACCGGAGCAAGCCGTGGCATCGGTGCGTCCATCGCTCTGGCACTCGTCAAACGCGGCTACCGCGTAGCTGGCACATCCCGCTCCGGCGAAACGGCAAT
>JANNRP010000256.1:0-1711 GCA_031401535.1 Hyphomicrobiaceae bacterium
TCGCGCACGAACTTCTCCTCATGGCCGCGCTCGGCATAGACTTCGGCAGTTGCGCGCAGCTGACTGTTAGAGCCAAAAATGAGATCGGTGCGTGTCGCGCGCCACTTTTCGGTGCGGCCACCGCGGGTATAGCCGATGAACTCTTCATCGCTCGCTGTGTCGACCAGATCCCAGAAGGTATCGATGTCGAACAGGTTCACGAAGAAGTCGTTGGTCAGCTGGCCCTTGCGAGTGGTGAGCGCGCCTTCGGGCTTGTCGCCGTGGTTGACACCGAGGACGCGCAAACCGCCCAAGAGCACCGTCATCTCCGGGCCTGAAAGGCCGAGCAGCGACGCTTTGTCGAGCAGCAACTCTTCAGTCTTCACCGGCTGACGCGTTTTAAGGTAGTTGCGGAAGCCATCTGCTTGCGGCTCCATCCAGACAAAGCTTTCGACATCGGTCCAGTCCTGCGTGGCATCGCCGCGGCCACCAGTGAAGGGCACGGTAACGTCGAAGCCGGCGTCCTTCGAAGCTTTTTCGACCGCCGCCGAGCCTGCGAGCACAATTGCGTCGGCAAGGCTTATCGATCCACGCAGTTCGTTGAGCTTCGCAAGTACCTTGGCGAGTTCCTCAGGTTCGTTGACCGCCCAGTCCTTTTGCGGGGCAAGCGCGATGCGGGCACCGTTGGCACCGCCCCGCTTGTCCGACTTGCGATAGGTCGAAGCCGAAGCCCAGGCCGTCTTGACGAGCTGCGAAACCGACAAACCGCTCCCCAGCACCGCCGATTTGAACGCAGCGACTTCGGCATCCGAAGGCGCGGTGCCTTCTGGAACCGGGTCTTGCCAGATCAGCGTCTCTTCTGGAACTTCCGGTCCGAGATACAGGCTTTTTGGCCCCATGTCGCGGTGGCACAGCTTGAACCACGCGCGAGCAAAGGCGTCGTCGAGTGCCGCCTGATCGTCGCGGAACCGCTCGGAGATCGCCCGGAACTCAGGGTCCATCTTCAACGCCATGTCCGCCGTGGTCATCATCGTTGGCACGTGCTTTGATGGATCGCGGGCGTCAGGCGCCATGTCTTCGGGATCTGGATTGATTGGTTGCCACTGCTTGGCACCCGCCGGGCTTTCGACCAGTTCGTAATCATATTTGAACAGCAAGCGGAAGTAATCACCAGTCCATTCGGTGGGATTGTTTGACCACGAACCCTCGATGCCCGATGTCGTGATGTGGCCCTTGCCGATCTCGTCGAAGTCAGTGAGCCAGCCGAAGCCCTGCTGATGAATCGCCTCACCCGCAGGCGCTTTGCCAAATGTTTCGCCGGGCTTGGCGCCATGCGCCTTACCGAAGGCGTGTCCGCCAGCCGTAAGCGCAACGGTTTCTTCCGAGTTCATCGCCATGCGCAGGAACGTCGCCTTCATGTCACGCGCCGACTGCAGAGGATCGGGGTTGCCACCGGGTCCTTCGGGATTGACGTAGATTAGCCCCATCTGGATCGCCGCAAGCGGACCTTCGAGTTCAACGGCCTCTTCGGTGAGGCGCGTCGCTGCGCCTTCATTCACCCAGATTTCCTCTGCGCCCCAGAATGTGTCGCCTTCGGATTGGTAGACGTCCTTGCGACCGCCGCCAAAGCCGAACACGGGTCCACCCATGCTCTCTATTGCGACGTTGCCTGCGAGGATGAACAGGTCGGCCCAGCTGATGGACTGGCCGTACTTCTGCTTGACTGGCCATA
>JANNRP010000257.1:0-13959 GCA_031401535.1 Hyphomicrobiaceae bacterium
ACTGATCTCTCAGAGGATCTTAACCCGGTTTATTATCCGAAATGAAATAGTTGGCATCGACCCCAAGAGCGCTCGTCAACTTGAATACATGGCCGATATTCATCATCAGGCAGCTCGTCTCCAAATGGAGAACGGTTTTAAACGGCAATCCGCATTTCTCAGCGAGTTGCTCGACGGTCAAATTGCGTTCGATCCGTCGACAACGCAAGGCCTCCCCAGCGTATCGTTGCAATTGGATCATTGTGGGTTCCTACGCTACGTTGCTAGAAACAGAAAAGGTAGCACTCCGTGACGCTTTACGGCAACTAGTATTTGCCAAAAAATATGCCGGTACGGAGTATTTGATTACGTATAGTCATCTGCATGAATTACGTTGGAGCAGGCCAACGTGCTGCTATGAAAAGGGTTCGCTGATCCTGACGTCGAACCTGGCGTTTGGTAGTTGGGATGACGCTTTTGCAAGTGACGCGGTGCTGACCGCCGCCATGCTTGATTGCATCCTGCTGTTCGAGGGTAAGCGGTCAGGTGGTCGAAAACTTCAACCCAGGATTCTCAATCTGACTGGGGGATGATTGGGGCTCAGGTCAAGCCGCGCATTCATGCTGCTCTGTCCCACCATCGACGATACCGATCCGGTTCGGCAACCCTCCCCCAGTCGTGGCGGTCACTTCTCGGGTAACGCTATTGGTAAGGCAATGCGCCAAATTCGGCACCGTTGCCCCGATACCGAGCTACGCTACGCCGCCTTGACCACTGGTTCTGAAGGGCCGACGTGATGCATGCTGCAAAGACGATGCGAGTTTGTTTCACTGGTCAGAGAATCAATCACCGGGGAACTTGCTCCCTGGTCGCAGCTCGCCGAGATGTGCACGCAGTTCCGACCAGCTCCCTTGGCGAGGTACAAGGCATCATCAGCTGCCTTTAGAATAGTTTGAGGATTGTCTCCCGACTGCGGATATGATGCTACACCAATTGAGACCGTAATCTTTGGAAGGACACTTTCCATATAGTGAACGGACAAGGCCTCTATTTTAGAGCGGATATTTTCAGCTCGTCGCGCGGCAACTTCTGCAGACGCGCCAGGGAGAAGCACAATAAATTCCTCGCCGCCAAATCGACATGGGACATCATAGTCACGGAACGATTGCATTAGACAGTCGCCAACCGCGCGGAGTACTATATCTCCCGCATCGTGACCATGGTTATCGTTAAATTTCTTGAAGTGATCGATATCTAGTGAAAGGATACTAACACTTTCTGCTGTTCGGGCTGCTCTAGCAAAATCGCGTCGGCAGGCATCCGTCATGTAACGGCGATTATACATGCCAGTCAAAGTATCTCTGATCGACTGATCGCGGAGTTGATCCCGCAACTTAGCATTTGCAATGGCGAGGCTTATTTGCTCAGCGCAGACTAGGCCTAATCTGCGCTGCTCAACAAACTTTTCTATTGATGCTTTCTCAATGGAAATGCCAATCGGTAATTTACTGTCAAGATGGAGCAATCCAATCGTCTCGCCGTGCGCGAGAATTGGAATACAGCAGTAACTTCCCTGATACTCAGGTTCGACATGCGCACACGGAAAGCCAATCTCATTCTCTCCAAATGAATAAGCGCGACCACGTCTCAATCCCCAACAATCATCGGGATGTATTGGGGGTAGTAATTTTCCACCGTTCCAAACCTGCACGCTTTCGAGTACATCCCTTGAATTCGAATAGATGTAAAGGCTCCCAGCGGCACCCGGCAATAGACGTTCAAGAAAGCTTCCCACCATCTGATACAGCTCATCGAGCGATTTGCACGATTGCAACCATTCGTTGAGTTGGGATAGAAGTCGGGCTTCGCGATTGAGTTTCTCGCGCTCGAGGGATGTCGCGTTGAAGACCCCAATGGTGCGCGCCATCTCCCCTAACTCGTCGTGCCGCTCGGTGCCCTCCACAGTAATCGTGAGGTTGCCAGCGGCGAGACGCAGCATTGAGTTTTTCATATTGAACAATGGGGAGAGCAAATCGGTGCGCACGAGTTTTATGCCGGTAGCAAGCGCCACCGCCCCAAGAAGTGCTAGCACAGCGACTGCGAAAAGCACGTTGTGGTCGTTGGCTGTAATTTGGTCACGCACCCTTGAAAGTTCCTGCTCGTAGGCTCTGGTAAGCGCGTGCAAGCTTTCATTTAGTGCAGTGCGGACATTTCTATTTCCGTCATTATCTCCGAATGCGCGGGCAATAACAGTGTTTTCTTCCCGGGCCAACCTCACGAGTTCCGTCCGAAATTGAACAAACTGATCGATGCGCTTTGACAATTCTTCTACATTGGCGACCTGAGCTACTATGGCTGTCTTTCGCCATTCGCTGACGACGTGCTTAATTTCAAACAACCCACTCGTTAGTTTCTTGGCAAATGGTTCTGCTGCCTTCCAGTCTGCGGACATGTAGATGCCACGTGATTCCATAACGACTGAATACACTAAGCTATTGATGCGCTCCAGGTGAATAGTACCGTTTGTTGCATCATTGAGTGATGCGTGGTCCCGTCGAGCGTTCTGGACAGCTACAAGCGTGAGAGCGACGCCAAGAATTGGTAATAAACCTAATATCCAGAATACCAAGTATAGTCGTGTCTTAAGAGTGCCACCCGCTAACCAGTTCTGCGATGCCATTGTTTGCATAAGCAACTACCCCTCGGGTACAGTCTCTCAGCCTTGCAGTATTACTTAATATGTTGAATATTGTATTATTGATCACATCGGGCACCGAAGATCTGTCGACACGACCGCGAACGGCGCCGACAAGCGCTATCTCATCATTCACTCGGCGAGCAGCGGCAAGTCCAACTCGGTTGCCTGCCTCGCACATCAATTGACCAGCGTCCGCCGCTGACAACAACGACGTCTTTGATACCGTCATCGTTGTCACCGACTGCACCATCCTCGACAAGCAGAAACGCGCGCTGCTGCGAGCTGCGTGCTGGACGGCACCGCCGTCGCGACGTGCGCTGGTCGCGAGTTGATCAAGAGGCTGCCGCCTGAGACCCAAACGATCGCTAATTGTGTCGGTGACGGAAAACGCGTCGACCAATGCGCATCCGCAGAAGCGCTCAGACGGCTGCCGCCGGAAGCGCGAGGCATGGTCCAGTGTCTCGGATCGGGCTCGAATGTCGCCGAATGCGCCACCGCGCAAGCGGCGAGGGCCTTGCCGCCGGACGCCAAAGCACTGGCCGATTGCGCACGCACGACGAAGAATATCGAGCAGTATCCGCTCCGACGGCCACACTCGGTCTGGCAAAACGACCGCCGCTCAACTAACATTCCATCTGGAGCACTCGATGGGGGCCGACCACTACATCACGCTGTTCGTCGACATCGACCGCCGCAGCGTCGTCTTCATCGCCGACGGGCGCGAGGCGAGGACGGTTGCCGTGTTCGCCGATAAGACGTGCGGCGGCCGCCACCGGCATGTGCGTCACCAGCGCCATGGCGAGCGCCTCGAACGGCAATGTGAAGACGGAGCCTTTGCGCGACCAGGGGACATCGACTTGGCGGACACCGCACTTGCCGCATGTGATGCGCGGCACACGCGCGGTGAGGAACGCCTGATGCTGGAAGAAGTCGAGGCGCCGCCACGTCTTCTCGGTCGTGTCGTGCATCGGGCAGCCGTCGCGCTTGCAATCCGGACACGCGAAGCGCGAACCAGCTTTGAAGTCGACGCCGATATCGAGCCGCTTCTTAGTGGCATCAAAGGCAGACGATGCCACGAACCAGGGCGAGGTGATGCCGAGAGCAAGCTGGAAGAGGTCGCAACAAGGAGAATGTGGAAATTCACCATTGGATACGCTCAATATCAACAAAATCGATCTTTGAACCATCTGCGAAGTTAACTGTGCCATCCGCATCGCCAGAGAGAACCAGCTGGTTTTCAGATTGGGTGAGAATACGCCCAGACGTCAAATCAATTGTCCAGTCTGATCCGAACTGTAGCGAGCTGCGGCTCGCGTCGAGATCTATTTTATCGATCCAACTACCTGTGCCGCCACTGACGCTGTCAGAACCGTGACCGCTCATATAGATAAAGACGTCGTCGCCTGAACCGCCGACTAGGCTGTCGTTGCCGGCCCCGCCTGCCATGGTGTCGTTGCCGGCGCCACCATCGAGGACGTTATTACCGGCGTTGCCGGTGAGCGTGTTGGCGAGGGTATTGCCGGTGGCGTTGACGCTGGCCGATCCGGTCAGGGTTAGGTTCTCGACATTGGACCCGAGTGTGTGGCTGATGCTGGACTGGACGGTATCGGTGCCCTGATTGGCGGCCTCGGTGATGATGTCACCGACGGCGTCCACCACATAGGTGTCGTTGCCGACGCCACCATCGAGGATATCGTCTCCCCCATCGCCGTTTAGCGCATCATTCCCGCCAAGGCCAGAAATTGTATCTTCCTCTGCGGTGCCATTGAGCACGTCGTCCCGAGTAGTCCCGACGAAATTTCCCGACTGGTTGGTGACGTCGATTGTGACGACTTCGGTGCGGGTGAGGCCACCGGCATCAGTGACGGTGATGGTAATGTCGTGTGCGCTGGCTGCCTCGTAGTCGAGGGTGGCGCCGGTCTTGACCCTGACCTCGTTGCCAACGATCTCGAATTTACCGGAGGGATCGGCAGCGATTGTGTAGGTGAAGCTGTCACCGGCATCTGGATCGACGGCACTGAGGGTTGCGACGACGGTGCCGGCTGCGGCGTTCTCCTGTGTGGTGGCGCCGGCGATGGTGAGATCGGTTGGGCCTTCGTTCTGGTTGGTGACGTCGATTGTGACGACTTCGGTGCGGGTGAGGCCACCGGCATCAGTGACGGTGATGCCCTGATGAGTGTTCTGCAGATAAGAGCTTTGCTGATCCGAGCCCTGCTGAGGTGCAATGTTGTTGCTAACCCGCCTCAGAGCCCGCAGGAATTCGTCGGGGTCAACGTCTAGGGTAAGCTGAGCGGTAACATTGCTAGCGTCGGATTTGACGGACATACAACTGAACTTCCTGGGAGTTAGCCAATACTTTGCGGTTTAACCATAAATTCGCAGGAGAAGGTTTTCAGTCAGTTTAGAAAATTGATGAATAAGAAGTAACCGAGGTCAAGATCTGTTGAAATGCTGTACGTTTATAGTCACACCGACCCATTGTTTCGCGGACACTGAGATTAGAATGAGGTCACAGCATATTTTTTAACATGGTTATTATAGCGTTAACAATTCAGTTGTATTCTGAGCAGATGCAAAAAAGGGCGGGTAATACGTTGTTTAACGTCATCACATTGCGTGATATGCGCGACACCCTGTGTGTATCCACGGTCGGGCTCGGCGCGCTGATTCGCCAGCAAGGCCAGTTGATCGGCCGTGAGACGTCGAAATTCCTGAAGCTACTTACCAAGACACTGAAGACGATGTCGGCTGACGTGCTCACAGCCTCCGTCGTCATTAATATGCTCGGCTTGGTCCTGCCCCTGGCAATGCTCCAAGTCTACGACCGCATCGTCCCGATGGAGGCAACCGCAACACTTACTTTCCTAATCATCGGGACGTGCTGCGCCCTGGCATTGGAGACGGTGTTACGTGTTGCGCGTGGACATGTCATTGCCTGGACTGCTATGAAACGGGCCTGGAAGTCCAACGTCGACGCTGCTTCCCGCATTGCGCTGGCCCCAGCCAAACTGGTGGATACGCAGCCGGCTGCACATTGGATTCAGAGGTTGCAAGCCGTCGCAACAATCTCAGAGTATGAAATCAGTCCGGCGCCTCTAGTCCTTATCGACCTCGTGTTTGTTCTGATTTTCCTAGCACTGTTGATTGCGACGAGCGGCTGGCTCGCTGCTGTACCGCTGGTCATCTTTCTATTGTTCGCCATGGCAGTTATTAATCGTGGGCAGCAGTTGCGCCGAGCGACCACCGAGCGGATGGCAGCCGAGGCCAAAATACGAGATTTCCTGATCGAGGCACTCAACGGTATCGTCACTGTCAAAGCTCTAGGGACAGAACAACAAATATTGCGGCGCTTTGAGCGGTTATCGGAGCAAGCGGCCCGCTGCACGCACAATCTCGTGCGGCTCTCGGACGACGCTCAGAGTTTGGGTTCGCTAATCTCGATTCTTGCGCAGATAGCCACTTCCACGATCGGTGCCATCCTAGTAGTCAATGGTCAGATCTCCATCGGTGTCCTGGCCTGTAGTACCATGTTGGCGGGACGTGTGATCCAACCGTTGCTCCGCTTGGTGGCGGCTTGGAACGAGATCCAAGGCGTTATGGTGGCAGAAGAGATTGTCAAGCCAATTTTTGATTTGCCGCAGAGCGATTATGTGCGGTCGCCCTCCATCGACGAACATCGCCATCCGGCCAGCCTTGTTTTCGAATCCGCATGCCTGTCGCGCGAGAAAGGAAACCTGCCGTTACTCGCTGCCGCAACTCTTGATGTGGCACCGGGCGAGATCATTGCAATTATCGGTAAGGATAATATCGGCAAGTCGACCGTGGCTCGACTTGCGGCCGGACAACTCTGCCCCGACGGGGGGCGCGTACTGATCGATGGTGTGTCCGCCGCGACGGCCGTAATCCATCGACACGGGTGCGTTGCATTGGTGGATAACCGAAATGCCACGATATCTGGAACTGTGCTAAATAACCTGACTCTATTTCGCGATTCCGACCGTCTTGAGGCGGCACGATCTGCTGCGAGGTTGATCGGCTTAGAAGCCGAAGTCAACCGATTGCCGCATGGTTACTACACACGTGTAGGGGATTCGGCCACCGAGAGTTTACCGGTCGGATTGTTGCAGCACATAGCGATCGCACGTGCTATCGCGAGTTCGCCCCGGCTGCTCATTCTGGACGAGGCCAATAGCTCCTTCGACTACGCCAGTGATCAGGCTCTCCGCAATGGGCTGCTCTTACTCAAAGGTAAGATGACCATAGTGCTGATAACTAATCGGCCGTCCTTCGCCTCTATTGCTGACCGCCTGTTTACCCTGGCTGACGGGAAGTTCTTCCAACTGGAGAAGTCAAGTGAGCCGGTGAAGAGTACTGTCAGCACGTCAGGGGAAGCAGCATGAGCCTTTTACACGATATCACCGATCGTCAGGGAATACTGGCGGTGCCTGTGGCCAATGCCGTTCTCGAGCAACAGCGGCGACTTGCGGCCGAGTTCCACCCAACCAAAAATGACCCTCCCGGACTTAAATACAGTATGGGTCAGTTCGAGCGAATTCTGTGCGAAATTCTCACGAGTGCGGGCTGGTGCGGCGAGCAGCATCGGATTTTCGAAGCGTTGCCGCATGCCGAGCCAATCCGCTCGTTCAGAATTCTGCGGACCGTTCTGGCGCGCCTCGATGTTGCCTTGATAGCGATCGAGCGCGGACCTGCAAACTTGTCGGCTGAGGACTTTCCCTGCCTGCTCGTAGAAGATGACGACAATTGCTGCGTGCTCACGCGAGGTGCAGGAAACGGAATAGAGTCGTACGATCAGACGAGCGGGACCAACGGCGAGGTAGATCGCCATAGTCTCAATGGTGCTATCTTCCGGATCAGGTCAGACAGGCCAGGAGGCCAGTCAGGCAATAGTCCGATCGGGGAGTATGTGGGCTATGTAGTGAAACAGATGAAAGGGCCAATTGTCCGCATCATCGGTTATTCGGCGGCGATAAACGCGTTGGGCATCGCCCTTTCGCTATATGTGCTCCTGGTCTACGATATTGTCATCGCTACCAAGTCACTGGATACGCTGTCTTTCCTCGCCGTTGGCGCGCTGCTGATGCTGGCTCTCGAGTTGCGACTTCGGCACGCCCGCTCTGAGGCGCTCGCCTACATGGCATCTCGTTTTGATGGTGTTGTGTCGGTGCATACGCTCGCGGCAGTCCTAAGTCTGCCGCTATCAATGACCGAACGGGCGCCACTTGCCTCTCAACTATCACGATTTCGTCAATTCGAGATTGGGCGCGAGCTATTTGCCGGCAACTTTGCGTCAGCATTGTTCGATTTACCGTTCACCTTGTTGTTTATCGTTACGATGTTTGCGGTCGGAGGATTGCTAGGATTTGTGCCCATTGGGCTGGCTTTGCTAATCGTTGTCTTGTGTGTGCTCACCGCCACCCTAAGCATTGCGAGAAACGCGGCGGTCGGAGCCAACAAACTAAAGTCAGATGCGTTACTATTTGAGCTTGTTGGCAAGCTCAGAACTATCAGGAATGCTTCGGCCGAATCGATCTGGTTGTCGCGATATGCCGAAAGTCTCGCGGCGTATCAGCGTTCGCGATTCGGGAGCCTTCAGCTGGGACTGTGCTTACAAACTGTAACCAGTTCTCTCGTTGCATTCGCGGGCATCATTACGCTTGGTGTCGGCGCTCTCAGGGTCATGGATGGGGCGATGTCGCTTGGCGCTTTGATCGCCTGCATGATGATCGTCTGGCGCGTTTTGGTGCCGATTCAGATTGTCTCGCTGAACATCGCTCGACTTAAGCAGACTTTGACAACCGTTCGCCAAATCAACGACGTAGCTCGGATGCGCGCAGACCGCGAAAGGGAGCGGCCACCGACCTTAGCACGCCGCTTCAATGGCCATGTTTCGGCAGCGGCAATCTATCTCTCGGTCGGGCCGCAATCAGAGCCGCAATTGCGCGGTGTCAATTTTGAGATCAAGGCTGGTGAGGTCGTGGCAATTGTTGGGCCGAGCGGCAGTGGAAAATCGACTTTGCTTAAGATCATTCTTGGCCTCTATTCGCAATACGTCGGTACGCTACGTTTGGATGGTTTTGACTTGCGCCAGCTCGATCCTGCGGAGTTGCGATCGGCAATCGGCTATGCCTCGCAACAGCCAGCGTTCTTTTACGGCAGCATTGCCGCCAACTTCCGCTTTGCCTACCCGAGTGCATCAGACACCGACATTCTGGAGGCCCTTGCGGCTGTTGGTCTATCATTGCCCAATTCGGCCTTGCCTGACGGTTTGGCGACACCGATGAGTGGCTCGGGATCGCGCGCCTTGCCTCAAGGTCTCTTGTGCCGCCTCTCGATCGCGCGGGCCCTCGTCAAGAAGCCGGGCCTATTGTTACTCGACGACCCTGGCACTGGCCTGGACCCGGAAGGCGATGCGGCTTTCATTGAGTGTCTGGAGGCGCTGAAGAGGCATACGACTGTACTACTGGTTACAGCGCGGCCAAGTCACATGCGGGTCGCCGATCGCGTCTTCGAGATGCGGAACGGCGTAATCGCTGCCGAAGGGACACCCACGACGATGGTACCGCGTATAATGGCTAAAATCACAGCTGCAGCCTGAGGATATCATGACGTCGCACCCCATCTCTCCGAGTGAACGTCGATCCGCAATGCCGGATTGGCTGACCACGCCGATCGAGTTCGAAGAACAGCGAAATTTCCGCGTCTCTCGCCGTACGCTGCGCATGGCAATGGTGCTGACAGCCGTCCTTGTTTTGTGGGCCGCAATTGCCCCGATCCGTGAGTTGTCGGTGGCGCACGGTCAACTCGTCCCGCACTCGCAGGTTCGCTCGGTGCAGCATCTCGAGGGTGGCATAGTGGACCAGATTCTGGTGCAAGAGGGCCAAGTGGTGGAACTGGACCAGCCACTATTGCGGTTACACTCTGCAATAGCCGACTCGGAACTGTCGGGTGCGCGTGCTCGCGCCCTCAATTTGTTGTTATTAAAGAAGAGGGTCGAGGCCTCTCTAGAGGGGCGCATGCCCGATTTCTCTACCCTCGGCAGCGCTAATGCTGGACTGGCGGCGGAGCACTTCCAAGTCTACCAACTTCGCATGGAGCATCGCGCCAAAGAGCGCCGACTTCTGTTCGCGCGGATTTCGCATCGTAAGGTAGAGATTGCCTCATTGAAAGCCGAAATTGTTTCGCAACACAGATTGATGGCAATCCAGCAAGAGCAATTGGATATGCGTCGATTGCTAGCCCTCGACGGTAACACGTCCAGGAAGCAGGTGTTGGATGTGGAGACCAGCTTTGAGCAGTCACGCGTCCTTCGCGAGGCGAGCGAAGGCAAGCTCGCGGCTGCGGAAGAGGCTCTCCAAGAGGCCGAGGCTTCACTAGCAGAATCGGACGCCCTGGCACGAAAGCTTTGGAGTGAGGAACTGGCGAAGGCCTCCGGTGAGCTGCTGGAAGTGCAAGAGACTATCAAGAAGTTTACAGACCGCTTCGACCGCTTAATCGTGCGTGCTCCCACCAAGGGGCGCGTACAGCATATGCTGCAGCGTTCGATCGGCGAGGTTGTGCGTCCAAGTGAGATGATTACGCGAATAGTCCCTTTGGATGACGCTCTGGTGGCGGACGTGCAGGTGAAACCCAGTGACATCGCCACCGTGAAGATCGCCGACAGGGCTGAATTAAAGGTGACCGCATACGATTACAGCCGGTACGGCAAGATTGAGGGCGAAGTTTTAAGCATCTCTCCCACAACCTTTGAGAGCGAAGACAAGCGTTCCAACTATTACAAGGTCATCATTCGATTCGACCCCAATCGCACTGACAAGTTCGCAACTGCATGGCAACTGCAGCCAGGCATGGCTGTGGATGCGGAGATCATTTCTGGAAGCAAATCATTGCTGCAATATTTCCTGAAGCCTGTCTATCGGGGCCTCGACGTCGCATTCTCTGAGCGCTAAAAAGCTATTAAACTTTGGGCGTCCAGCGTGGACTGAGAACCGCTGGCGTACCAGTGGTTGACAAGCTTGGTCAGTGTGTCGGCGAGCCACGCCTGAGAGTTTACGTGATTGAGTTTGCAGGTGTCAACGCCGGAGCAAAATTGCATCGTTGGCCCGGAGCGATAATGCATCAGTCTTGAACGGAAGAAGGCCCCTCAGCTGAGGGGCCTTCTTCCGTTCGCGCGTCGTTTTGGAGTGGCGTCGTCGGGCCGTCAGTCTGCCTTGGCTCGGCGCGCGCGACGCTTAGAGTGGTTGAGCCGGTAGCTCTCGCCGTTCATCTCCAGGATGTGGACGTGATGTGTCAGCCGGTCCAGTAGCGCGCCGGTCAGGCGCTCGGAGCCGAACACCGACGTCCATTCGTCGAACGGCAGGTTGCTGGTCACGATCGTCGAGCCGCGCTCGTACCTTTGCGAGAACACCTCGAACAGCAATTCGGCGCCGGTCTGAGACAGCGGCACGTAGCCCAGTTCATCGATGATCAGCAGCTTGTGGCTGGCCAGTTGGCGCTGAAGGCGCAGCAACCGTTTCTCATCCCGGGCCTCGATCAACTCGTGCACCATGGCGGCGGCGTTGGCGAAGCCGACCGACAGCCCCTTCTGGCAAGCCGCGAGCCCCAGCCTCAATCCGATATGGCTCTTGCCGGTGCCGGTCGGGCCAGCGTCATGATGCCCGGCATCTGGGTTTTGAGGTGCAGATCCTCTACCCGTTTCATCCGCGATGCGGGCACACGGTGGGCGTTCTCGGCCGCAAACTGCATGGCGGTGAAGAGCATTTCATCGTCCGGCAGCCGGACGGCACACTGATGTTGCTGCCGGCCTGGATGGCCGATCCGAGTGCCGTTTCGACTCGAATCATACCTGATCCGCGGCTTTCCGTGAATCGTCTGTCGGAGCTGCGCATCCTGATCGATCTGCTTCTAGCCTCGCCAAGCCGGGAATCGGCCCGAGCGCGAGGAGCCGACCATGACGGACAAGCCGCGACATCATCGAGATCTGTTCGAGACGCCAGCGCCACCGAACAGCATTCCGAGCAATGCAGAAGCGTCGATGTTGGAGTTGCTCAAGGCGCTGTTGACGGAGGCTCTCGCTGGCGACAACGCCGAAGCACACGACGTGAGAAGGGAGGCAGGTGATGACCAAGATCACGCCTGATCACCTTGCGCGCCAGGCCATCGTCTACATCCGCCAGTCGACGGCCGATCAGGTGGCCAACAACTTGGAGAGCAAGCGGCGCCAGTACAATTTACCCGAGCGCGCGCGGCATCTCGGCTGGAGCGACATCGCGGTGATCGATGACGATCTCGGTCGGTCGGGCGGCGGGATAGCGCGGCCCGGATTCGAGAAGTTGTTGGCTGCCATCTGCGAAGGTCGCGTGGGGGCCGTCGTATCTGTCGAGGCCTCAAGGCTCGCCCGCAACGGCCGGGATTGGCACACGCTGCTGGAGTTCTGCGGCCTTGTCGGCACATTGATCGTCGACGAGGACGGCGTCTACGATCCGCGCCACCCGAACGACCGACTGCTGCTCGGCATGAAGGGCACGATGAGCGAGATGGAGTTGTCTCTCTTCCGGCAACGCTCCCTCGAAGCCCTGAAGCAGAAGGCACGCCGTGGCGAGTTGTTCATGACCGTCGCCATCGGCTACCTCAAGGTAGCCCATGACCGAATCGAGAAGGATCCGGACCGACGCATTCAAGAGGCGATCGACCTTGTGTTTGCCAAGTTTACGGAGTTGCAGACGGTACGTCAGGTGCATCTGTGGCTGCGCCAGGAGCGGATCTCACTGCCGGCCGTCGTGCACGGTGCGGATGGCCGTCGGATCGAGTGGAAGCTGCCGGTCTACAACACGATCCACCACATTCTCACGAACCCGATCTATGCCGGAGCCTACGTCTTCGGACGCACAGCCAGTCGCGTGACGATTGATGCCGGTCGCAAGAAAATCGTGCGCGGGTTCCGGCGGAACCGCAGTGATTGGGAGGTTTTGATCAACGACCACCACCACGGTTACATTACCTGGAGCGCGTTCGAGCGGAATCAGCGATTGATCGGCGATAATGCCAACGGGAAGAGCTTCATGAGCAAAGGTGCGATCCGACGCGGCGAGGCGCTGCTTGCAGGGTTGTTCCGCTGCGGCCATTGCGGTCGCAAGCTGCACGTCGCCTACAGTGGCGTGAATGGCAGCGCCGGCCGCTACCACTGCCGGGGCAGTCAGATGAACCATGGCGGCAGCGCCTGCATCTCGTTCGGCGGCATGCGTGTGGATCATGCTGTCGGGATGGAGGTCATCGTCCGGGTTCAGCCGCTCGGCGTAGAAGCAGCGCTCGCGGCAATGGAGACGCGTGGTCGCGAGAACCAGGAGAAGCGGCGCCAGGTCGAACTGGCGCTGGAGCAGGCGCGTTACGAGACCGCGCGTGCCCGTCGGCAGTATGACGCCGTCGATCCAGATAATCGGCTTGTCGCCGGCGAGTTGGAGCGGCGCTGGAATGAACGCCTGACGGCGGCTCGCGCACTAGAGGACGAGCGTGACACGCTTGTTTCCATGCCGGATGCATCCTTGAGCAAGGAGGATCGCCAAAGGCTCTTGGCGCTCGGTTCCGATCTCGAACGAGCCTGGAACAGTCCAGGCGCGACGCCAGCGACGCGCAAGCGCATCATTCGTACGTTAATCAACGAGATCGTCGTGTGCGTCTCGGACCAGACGCTCGATCTTGTTGTTCACTGGCACGGCGGCGATCATACCGCGCTCAAGGTGAAGAAGAACCGTACCGGCCAACACCGCTGGAGCGCCGCTGCAGATGTTGTCGATCTCGTCCGAGTGCTGGCACGACAGATGCCAGACAAAGCCATTGCAGCCGTCCTCAACCGTGCCGGCAAACCGACCGGCAGAGGCAACAGTTGGACCCGCGGCCGCGTGTCTTCGTTGCGCAATCATCAGACTATCGAGCCATACCGAGAAGGCGAACGCGCCGAGCGGGGCGAGGCCACTCTGGACGAGGCTGCTGCGGTGCTGCAGGTCAGCGCATCCACGGTCCGCCGTCTCATCGAAGATGGCACGCTGCTGGCCCAACAACTTTGCAAAGGAGCACCCTGGGTCATTCGATCGAGTGATCTCGATCGCGCCGAGGTCAAAGACGCAGCGCTGGCTCGCCGACTTCGGCGTCCGCCGTCTGGCAATCCGCATCAAAAAGAGCTGGAATTATAAGGAGATCGAGAGATGAGTAGTATGAATCCAACTCGGGTGAGTTCAGAATAATGATCTCCAGAGGGACGGGTCGGT
>JANNRP010000258.1:0-8297 GCA_031401535.1 Hyphomicrobiaceae bacterium
CAGTTTATACTTTCAGACTACAATATTTCTGTAGAAAACTGAATAGGGGGATAGGTTAACTGGTGAACGGCACGTTGTTGCCAAAGTCGACGCATGTCATTTCGAGACACCCGTCTGGGTCAACCGCGCGATATCGGCGCGGACCTCGGCAGTACGCAGCACGTTACCCAGCCTCTGGAACGATGCAGCGCTGCGTTCAAGCGTTTCAATCGCAGCTTCGTGGCTTATACGATCCGCGGTCCGCTCAGCCATAAGCCATAGGGTCATACCGAGCTCGTGCTGCAGCCCTGCCTGTTCCGTGAGGTTGTCTTTGGCGTGCGCAGCTTTAATGGCGCGTCTGAACGCGGTCGCCGCCAAGTCGAGTAGAAACGGCTGATCGCTAGCTGTGAACTGCCCCTGCAACGCCCGACCGAGGCAAGCTTCGATTTGACTTGTGTTCAAGGCCAGTTTGGCGGTTTCGGCCAGCCTCAGCACACCGCGCAACTGGTCGACCGCTTCGGCGAATTGGGCACTCGATCCGGTTACCATAGCTTGGCGCAATAGGATTTGGCCCAGCATTTCAGCTGCTGCGGCCCAGTCCTGCGGCGCCTCTTCGCGGACCAGGAGATCGAGGGCCGTTCGGCATGCTGCTGCCGCATCGCCGAGCATGTTTTGATTGCCCACAAGATCACCCTGCAACCAGAGGGCACGCGCCAGTGTCATCTGGCTCTGCAGCCAACCAGTTCCCGATCGCTCAACGGCAAAGACGCCACAGGCAGCCAGCGCGTGACCAATGGCTTCGGCAAAGCGGTGATGTGATTTTTCCCGCTGGCCCAGGGCGATCAAAAACGTTGCAAGCCTGACCTCACCTTCGGCCCAAACGAGTGCCCCGACCTCCTCGGGTCGCATGCGGCCAGCCTCTGCGCACACCTTTGCCGCATCGGTCAATGCGGTTTGGTCACCGTTGATTTCGTCTTGGCTGAGCAGCACCTGCGCTTGCCGCATCAAATACTGCCATTGGCGCGCGGCATCGGTCTTGGTGAAGCAGCGCATCGCCGATCGGTAATGTCGTGCCGCCTTGCGGAAATCGAAGCGGATTGCCTCCAGATCACCACGGTATTCCAGCACGGCAGCTGCGGCATGCATCCGGTCGCGAGCGAAACGGAGATTCGTCTGTGCCAGCTGGATCAATTGGTGCTCGGCCGCTGCAAGCGCGCGATCCGACTCAACAAAAGAGCCATTGGCAATGCACATCGCCGCCTCGGTCAGCTCGGCGCGAACATCCACGCTGCGTTCCGCGTCCGCCGCCACCCGATCGATCAGTTTCGTGGTCCGGTCGGCCAGTGCATTGGCCGCTGCCTCGATATCTGGAAACACTTTGCGCCGCATCTCGACACTGGCACGCAAGGACGCAACTGCTCCCAGTGTCAGGCGCGCGATGATCGGTTGACGCGGGGTTGGTTGCGACAATACCGGTTGCGGCAGGGGCGGTGGTCCAGTCGTAGATTGAGGCTGGGGCCCCGGTGATGGCGGAGTCGGCACGGGCGCGAGCCAGCCACCTTGTTGCAGATAGCTGGCGCAGAATGGACGGATCACGTCGACGCCCGTCACTTCGGCGATGATTGCCGCATACAATTGGTCCAGCAGCATGAAGGCAATGGTCTCGTCCAATCCCGCACGTGCGATGTCGCCGGATTGTCGGGTCAACGCGATGGTTTCAGCTGCGATTTCGCGTGCCGACACGGGGTTGCCTGTCGGCCGTGACGCTGATCCCTGGGCGGCCAGTAATGCGTCCCGAACCAAGGTTGCTGGTGGGCGGTTGCGGTCCATGATGCTGGGCAATGCTGTCATGTGCGCGTCGGCAACGTCACGCGGCAAACCCGAGCGCTGCCACTGCAACCACAGCGCCTGCACCAGCCTGTCGAGCAAGCCCACGGCGACGGGCACCTCGCTGCGGGATAGCACGTCGATCAATGCGTAGCCGCCTTCGATGGCACCCGTCGGCACGGCAACGCCGAACCCAGGCATCACGGATGTCAGACCGGCACCGATCAATCGAACGAGCGCGCGCTCCATAACGTGATCGCTTAGGCCTTGGGTTTGTCGCGAGTCATGAAGTGATAGTCCCTGTTCGGCTTCATATCTGTTGCTGCCGCCAGCCGATTGGACATGTTGTAGAATGCCGCTGTTGCGGCGATGTCCCAGATATCCCTGTCCGAGAACCCTGCTGCCCGCAATGCGGCACGGTCGGCCTCGACAATCTTTGCTGGGGCCTCCGTCAGCTTAACCGCGAACTCCATCATGGCAACCTGGCGAGGGGGCAAGTCGGCCGCGCGCCAGTTTTGGGCGATCAATTCGCCCATGATCGGGTCTTTGCCGCGCTGACGGACCGCTGCACCATGGGCAGTCAGGCAATAGTGGCATTGGTTTATGGCGCTCACTGCCACGGCAATCATTTCCCGTTCGAGCTTAGACAGACCACTATCGGCGAGCATCAAATCGTCAACCATGGCGATGAAGGCGCCGAGCTTGGCATTGTCGAAGGCGTAGGCACGCAACACGTTCGGAATAAATCCCAGCTTGTCCTGACACTTGTCGAAGTATGCCTGCAGTTCTGGCGTCAGCTTTGCCATCCCGCCTAAATCAAGTGCGGTGGCGGCAACATCCTTAGGTTTGGCCATGACCCAGTGTTCTCCCTTTGATAGACGACCGTGATGCTTCGCCGTGCACACCATTGTGATGTTTAAGCTGTATGTCACAGTTCGCGACAGGGGTGGTCAAGCGTGTTGCTCTCCGCCTAACCTTACGCATTTGCTGCAATTTCAAACCCGAATACCTACGGGGCGCCCCATCAATGACCCACGCGGAACCGAGCATGACCACCGAACAGGCCTTGTTGGCACGGTTGCTGTTCGCAGGATTGGTGCCTGACACCCACGACCCATTGAGTGCCGAGGGACGTGCGGCTCTGATCGCCGGTGCGATGAACCTTATGGCGCAAAGGACGGCTGGCCGACCGAAGATCCAACTCCGACCGCTGCAACTTCCAGATGGTATGCGATCCGAAGCGCTGACCGTTCTCGAAGTACTGAACGACGATATGCCGTTCCTGGTCGACAGCGTGATCGGTGAAGTGCAGGCACGCGGTCTGCAGGTTCGTCTGGTGCTGCACCCGATCATGAAAGTGGTGCGCGACGGTCAGGGTCGACTGGAACAGCTGGTCGGACCCGGCGATCGCAATTGGTCAGACGGACAACAAGAAAGTCTGATTATTATACTGCTCGATGAGTTGTCGCAGTCCGCGGCGATGGAATTGTCTGATGCAGTAACGGCAACCCTGCGCGACGTCGGACTTGCGGTAAAAGACTGGCAGCCCATGCTTGGCCGGTTCGACCATGCGATCAAGAGCCTGGAAACCAATCCGCCGCCGATAGCCCCAGGCCTGTTAGCTGAAACGCTCGCCTTCTGCCGCTGGTTGCGTGACGGCCATTTCACGCTGTTGGGCGCACGCGAATACCGCCTGCAAGGCGATGCCACGACAGGCGAACCAATACCGGTGTCGGCGTCTGGTCTGGGCATCCTTCGCGACCCCAGTATTCATGTATTGAGTCGTGGCGGCGACGCTCTTGCATTCACGCCCGAAATCCGCAAGTTCCTGTTTACGCCTCAACCGCTGATCATCACCAAGTCCGACATCATGTCGCGCATCCATCGACGGGTGCAGATGGACTATATCGGCGTCAAGACTTACACGGCCGACGGCACATTGGCAGGTGAATTGCGTCTTGTCGGCTTGTTTACAAGCCAGGCCTATACGCAGTCCGCGGGGCTCATTCCGTTCCTGCGCCACAAGGTTGGCCATGTCATCTCCCAATCGGGTTTTGCGCCGGGTAGTCATGCCGGCAAAGCGCTGGTCAATGTCGTCGAAACGTTTCCGCGCGACGAGTTGTTCCAGATTGGTGACGCGCAATTGCTCGATTGGTCACGTGGCATTGTCGATCTCGAATTACGACCGCGCGTGCGTGTTTTTGCAAGGTCTGACCGCTTCGATCGTACTGTATCCGTGTTGGTTTACGTTCCGCGCGATCGGTTCTCGACCGCCATGCGTGAGCGCATTGCAGCACTGCTGGGCGACGCCTTCCACGGCAGCATGACGGCCTTCACGCCCTATTTTCCCGAGGGTCCGTTGGTTCGCGTCCACTTCGTCATAGACCGCGATTCAGGCTCCCCGCCCGTCGTCGATCTTGGCCGTCTCGAACGCCAGATCACGGATGCGACGCGCAGCTGGGACGATCAGTTGGCCGCTGCCATCAGCGCAGCCGGCCAATCGCGTGCGGCGTTGACCCCACGCTACGGCCGGGCATTCTCGGGCGGATACGTGGAAACCTTTACGGCCGACCGCGCGGTGCAGGACATCGCCCGCATAGAGCGCTTGAGCGCGGAGCGGCCAGCCGCGATAGATTTCTACCGGGAACCGAACGATCCAGCAAACCGCGTGCGAGCAGCGGTCTATCGCTATGACAGCCCGATCCCTTTGTCCGACCGTGTTCCGGTTCTCGAAAACCTCGGGTTCTCGGTGATCGACGAGCGCAGCTACCGTATAAATCCACAATTGCCGACCGGTCCGCGTGAAGTGGCACTGCACGACATGATGTTGCAGACCGCCGACGGGGCACCGATCGAGTTGGCCAATGCCGATCAACGCATGGAGGCATGCTACCTCGCCGTCTACGGAGGGGAAGCTGACAGCGATGCTTTCAATCGACTCGTTGTGATTGCCGGCGCGACCTGGCGCGATGTCACCATCGTGCGCGCGTTGGCTGCATATATGCGCCAGATTCGCTTGCCGTTTGGGTTACGCTACATCGCCGACACGATGAATCAGCACGCGGGTGTCGCTCGCGATCTGATCGAGCTGTTTCACGTGCGCTTCGATCCGGCCCGAACCATCACTATGATTGAGCGTGAGCAGGCGATCGCCGCGGTCAAAGGGCGCATCGAGCGCGCGTTGATCAATGTGCAGAGCCTGGATGAGGATCGCATTCTGCGCAGCTACCTCAATCTGATTTCAGTGACTGTGCGTACGAATTTCTACCAGCTCGACGCTGACGGCCAGCCTCCTGCCATCCTGTGTTTCAAGCTCGATTCAAAGCTCGTTGACGGCTCGCCTGATCCGCGCCCGTTTCGCGAGATCTGGGTTTATAGCCCGCGCGTCGAAGGCATCCACCTGCGGTTTGCAGCAATCGCGCGCGGCGGCATCCGCTGGTCCGATCGCGCCCAGGATTTCCGCACAGAGGTGCTGGGACTCTGCAAAGCGCAACACGTCAAAAACACGGTAATCGTGCCTGCTGGTGCCAAGGGCGGATTTTTGCCCAAACAACTGCCACGCTCAGGCAATCGCGACGAAATAATGAAGGAAGGGGTTGCCGCCTACCGCATCTTCATATCGGCGCTGCTTGATGTCACAGATAACATCAAGGATGGTGTTGTCGTGCCACCATCCAATGTGGTGCGGCATGAGCCCGATGACCCATATCTAGTGGTTGCGGCTGACAAAGGTACGGCTACGTTCTCGGATTTTGCCAATGCACTGAGTATTGAGCACGGCTTCTGGCTGGGCGACGCCTTCGCGTCCGGCGGGTCGGCCGGTTATGATCATAAGAAGATGGCGATTACCGCACGCGGCGCCTGGGAATGTGTCAAACGGCATTTCCGCGAGATGGACATCGACATTCAGAAAACGCCGTTCCGAGTAACGGGCGTTGGCGACATGTCCGGCGACGTATTCGGCAATGGCATGTTGCTGTCGCCGGTGATCAAACTGGTGGCCGCCTTCGACCATCGTGACATTTTCATCGACCCCGCCCCCGACACGGCGGCGAGTTTTGCCGAGCGGCAGCGGCTGTTCGATCTCCCGCGATCCAGTTGGCAGGACTACGACAAATCTAAGATATCCGCTGGTGGCGGTATCTTCTCGCGCACGGCGAAGTCCATTTCCTTATCGGACCAGATACGGGCACTGCTCGGCGTCACGCAAGCGGCCATGACACCCTCCGAGTTGATGACGGCCATCTTGAAATGCGAAACCGACCTGCTTTGGTTCGGTGGCATCGGCACCTACATCCGCGCTTCAGCCGAAACCGACGAACAGGCGGGCGATCGCGCCAACGACGCCATTCGCATCACCGCGACCGAACTACGCGCCAAGGTGATCGGCGAGGGCGCCAATCTCGGTCTCACGCAACGCGGCCGTATGGAGTTCGCAGGCCGCGGCGGGCGCATCAACACTGACTTCATCGACAACTCGGCTGGTGTCAATTCGTCCGACCAGGAAGTCAACATCAAGATCGCGATCGGGGCGGCAGTTGCGAGCGGCCGACTGCCAGCCGCCGAGCGCACGGCGTTCCTTAGCCAAATGACGACCGACGTTGCCAACGCCTGTCTCGTCAACAACATCCATCAGGCGCTCGCGATAAGTCTGACCGAACGGCGTAGCGTGCGAGATCTGGGGTTCCTTGCGCGCCTGATGACGACGCTCGAGGCGCGAGGTCTGCTCAGCCGCAAGCTTGAATCGCTGCCGACAAACGGCGAACTGCGCGCGCGTGAACAGAGCGGCCAGGGGATGAGTCGGCCCGAGATCGCCGTACTGTTGAGCCACGCCAAGATCGCACTCGACCACGACTTGCTGGCAAGCGATGTGCCCGACAACCCCGCCTGCCAGCAGTTCCTGACCGGATATTTCCCGAAGCTGCTGCGTGAGCGCTTCCCGGACGATGTTGCGGCACATCAACTGCGCCGCGAGATCATCACGACGTTCATCGTCAACACCATCATCAACCGTGGTGGCCCAGCCTTCGCCGTCCGCGTCGGCGACGAGACGGGCCGATCCCCGGCCGACATCGCCTATGCGCTGTTGGCGACCCGCGCGTTCCTTGATCTGTCACCGCTGTGGACGGATCTGCATGCACTGGGTTCAACCATTCCCGGACAGCTCCAGCTCGATCTCTATGCCCGTGTGCAGGATGTGATGCATGAGCAGACCCTGGAAGCCCTGCGCAATGGTCCGGTCGCCGATATCGACGCCGTCGTCAACCTCAACCGGCAGACAATGGCAACTCTGGTCACCAACATTGAGACCATCGTCACGCCACGCCAACGGACACAGCATGAGGATACGATTTCGCGTTTGACGGCGGTCGGTGTGCCCGAGCCGTTGGCATCAAAGCTCGGTGTCATGGAACTGATGGGTTCGCTGCCGGCATTGTCCCGGCTGGCAGCCGACACCGGGCGACCCGTCGCCGAGGTTGCCCGAACCGGCTTTGCCGCCGCCGAATACCTGCGCATTTCTGAGCTAAAAACACGGGCAGGCGCGCTCAAGGCCGGCGATTACTACGACCGGCTCGCGATCAGCGGCGCCATTGGCACGCTCGACGCCGCGAGCCGCGCCCTGACGCGGGATGTGTTCAAGTCAGTCGGCTCCGGCCCGGCCGACTTCGCGGTATGGGAGCGTTCGCACGGGGTGCGTTTGGCACAGGCCAAGGCGGCATTGGACGATATTGCCGGCTCGGGCGACATCTCCGTATCGCGCCTGACGGTCGCTGCAGCCCAGGTTCGCGATCTGGCATCGACGTGATGAGCAACTAGCCGACAAATTCCGGCACGCGCTCCGCTGGCGGCGTATTGCGCGAGCGCTGGCAGCGGACGATGCCGTCGATAATCACCATGCCGATGCCGGGCAGGTCGCCGCCGCGCACGGAGGCAAGCAGATCGCGACCGGCCGAGTGCTGCGCCCGGTCCATCAACACGAAGTCGGCGACGCGCCCCACGTCGATCAGGCCGCAGTCGAGATCACGGGTGCGAGCCGTATTGCCCGTGGCGAAGCAGAAAACCGTCTCGGCTGGCATATCCCCGAAGCTCGACAGCATCGCAATCATGCGCAGGATGCCGAGTGGTTGCACGCCCGAGCCGGCGGGGCTGTCGGTACCAAGAATGACGCGCTCGAGCTGGCCTATTTGAGCCGCGATCTTGACCGCATGCAGACCCGCATATTCGTTGCCGTTGTGCACGACCTCGATCGCGCGTCCGCAGCCTTCGCACAGGCATTCGATCTGCTTCAGCGGTAGCGCCGTGTGACCTCCATTGATGTGACCGATGACGTCGGCGTCAGCCTCGAGCACCACATCGGCGTCTATATAGCCCGACCCCGGCACTGATGGTCCGCCGGTGTGGATCGTCGACTGGATGCCGTATTTGCGCGCCCAGGCCACCATCTGCTTGGCCTCGTACCCGGCCTTGACGGTGCCGAGCCCAACCTCGCC
>JANNRP010000259.1:0-3936 GCA_031401535.1 Hyphomicrobiaceae bacterium
GGCAGGCCGCTGGCCGTGCGCCGGAACCGGGCAAGTTCAGCCGCCGGCACGGCGTCGAGATCGAAGACTGTCACCCGGGCGCGGCCGGCCACCTCCGGTGAAAGCCTGCTGCGCGAACGCACCGCGACCGAAAGATCCCAGCCACGATCAATCGCTTGCCGTGCCGCTTGACTGCCGAGATTGCCGGTTGCACCGAGGATGGCGACGGACGTCATGCCGCCAGCCTCGCACTGCGAGCTACTTTGGCCGGTGGAGCGCACATAGCTTGTTGCCGTCCGGGTCTCGCACATAGGCAAGGTGCATCGCACCAAGCTTGCCCTCGCGAAGGCCCGGCGCTTGCTCGATCGACGTTCCACCGTGCTCAACCGCTGCATCATGGAACTGGCGCACCTGCTCCGGAGAATTGCACTTGAACCCGATGGTCCCACCGTTGGCGAACGTCGCTGCTTCGCCGTTGATCGGCTCGGTGACACAGAAGGTTCCACCATCGTGCCGATAGAAGAGCCGCACGTGACCGGTTCCTGCCGCGTTGCGCAGCGGCACTCCTGCTCCAAGCACGCCGAGCACTGCGTCGTAGAAGCGCTTGGACCGATCAATGTCGTTCGATCCGACCATCAGGTGGCTGAACATTGCTTTCCTTTCGATTCATCGTGTTCGCAGCAGTTGATGGTATGCGAATCGTCTGGCGGTCGGTCGCTGTGCCGCATAACGAGACCGTGAAATAGCCAGCTCGAGCGCGCACTACTGGTCGCGCAAGCTCATCGGGCTTGGCTTTGACACGCGGATCATCTCGAAACAGCCGGTCAGCCCGTACCGAAGAGAGGGTGCCACGGGTGAGAATGTGATGACGCGGGTTGAGGTATTCAATGCCGACCACCTGAGCGTCAGGCCTGCGGGCGCGTGAACGAGCATCAGCCAGCGCAAGCAGTTCGACAACCGGCTTCCTTGCCAGTCGGGAAAACGAAGATGTGCTGAACAGGTCAGACCGGTGGCGGGCAATTAGCCGCCTTCATTGCTGCCGTATGCCTTGAACGACGCAGAAAGCAACTCCGTTAGTAGTTCAATGTGCTTCTTGACGTCGCCCTTCGCGAGGCGAATGCGATATCGATTCGATCGATCATCGTAGTCCATGACATCCATGCCAGCACTATCAATCTTCTGTTCAACTAGTTCGTTTTTGTCTAGGCGAAGCTCAACACGTATGTTGTTCTTCTTCGGGCGGAACACGGCAAAGTTGTCGGCCTGTCCATTGCGTGCAAGACCTATATAGAACTTGTTGTACTTGAGTTCTAGGCTGGGATCGCAGTGGCGAACAATCTCCAACAGTTCATCAGCCATCGCAACTGTAGGCTTCGATCCGCGTGTCTCCCAGAAGTGTCGATCCGTAGCTTCCTGGATCTCTTCGTCTTCGTCGACTAGGCCGCGTTGTACTTTGTCCAGAACGGTTGTGAAGACCAGCGACACCGAGGTGCCAAGTTGTACTGCCTTCATTTGAATGGCGACGAGGGGAATGGAGCCATTGAAAAGTGTGATGACGTTTAGGAAGCGGCTTGTGATTTCCTCGGCGACGATGACGGCCGTGTGGTCATATTGGGGATACCGCTTTCTTTCGATGTCCCAATACTCTATTGTCCGAATGATGTGTGATTCATCCGTCTTTCCAAGTTGAATTTCCACCTCGTAGCGACGCGGCTCCTCTGGATGTTGTAGCAGCAGGTCTAGCCTGCCGGCGCGGGGTTGATTCCGCTCGCGATCCTTGAGAATGGCCTCGCCAAGACCTAGGATGGCAGGGTCTTCGGCTATACGATCTTGAACCCACTTCTCGTTGAGAGACGTATGGCCCTTGAGCGTGATGGCACTGAGCTTCTCGTACTTTAGGTTCATGGTGGTGAAGGAGTTTGAGGCGGCCAATTTTTGACATGCGCTGGTCGCCTCCGGCCTGACCCGCGTCGCGAAATATCAACTTGAGGAGTGGAGCGGGCCAAGCCGGTGGATGTCCTCTCGATAGACCAGTTAAACATCACACCGCACCGCCTACCGCTATGCGTTGAGCAATGGCTCTGTCAACAAGTTGACGGACGGTTTGCTCAATGTTCTGGAACTGGAACCGTTGCATGAATGCAAGCGGCCCAAGTTCAGCGAACAACTTGCCTACAACTTCATCCGCAAAACTACTGGAGACAAGCGGCACATCTTGGAAGTCCAGAATGATCTTCCTTCCTGGGCACATACTGGCCAGATTGAGGAGCTTCTTGCGTATGGGTGCACCGGCTACACGACTACCGAACGATCGCCCCTCTTCCGAGAGTTTAAACAACAGGTCTTCGGTCTGATGTTGCTCGTACCGAAGTTCAACATAGTCCGTGCGTTGGTAAATCTTGCCGCCGAAGCTTAGCGCCTCTTCCAGTAGCCGAGGTACTGAAAAATCGATCTGGGCCGCGACCAGCGTACCTTCGTAAGGCACTCGCTCGCTGCCGATACGTAGGCCGTCTCGGTCAGTGAACATCAGCTTGCCGTAGCCGCTTTCCATCTGGAAGAAGCCATTGCTATGGCTACATATTTGGTAGCTGCCGAAGAGCCCGTTTCCCTGTCCGACGTTCTTATCGCGAGTAACCCCTTCGCGAATAGCCTGCTCCAGTGCTGCAGCATCTGATGTGAGTGCGGGGTGTGTTGCTCGAAGGGTCGCGGGAATACCGAGACCGGCGTCGGCAACTATGTACTCAACTCTTTTTCGTGTGCGTTGAAACGTTGACACCTGAACCAAGCCCCCAATGCTCGACTGTGCGTGGTTGAGTACGTTGTCGGTGATCTCATTGATCGACCACTCAAGAGCAGACAATTCCCGGCGGTCAAGGTCCGGTATCGCTCCAAGAATGGCGTTGACAATCCGATTTACCGCGCGTTGCTGCTCATCTGCGTTGGTGAAGTGTGTGGCTGGCACCTGCGAGTGCCCCTTGAACTCAGATGGTGGGTAGTTCCGAGGTTCAATGAAGTGAGCCCAGTTGGCGTTCCTGAACAGACGGGCTAACTTGTCGTCAAGCGGAAGTATCAATTCAGTGTCGACACGAGCTTCGCGTAGACGCATGACTTGTGCGCAGAGCGCAAGCATCGGGCCCGCGAATGCTGCGGTGCATTGGGCAAAGTCGATGACCAGGTCGCGATAGCCTGCGTCTTGAACGGCCTGGTGTAGGCCGACGAGCGGGCGAAGCATGTCACTGAGGAGAAACTGACCGTCGAAGACTAGGCGGTTGCCAGAGCGATAGATCCGTGCGTCAGACATTGTGGGCTTTTGTGCAGTCGAACGAATTGAAGGGCACGCGACTATCCAGACATGGACATGTGCGCCTTGCACTCTGACATTCGTCCCGATTGATTTCCATAGACGGCAAGGCCTTCAATGCACCGGGAGGCAAGGCGTCGATCCCTTCGAGGCGACCACGAAAATTCGTCGCCCAAACGCTATATCCAAATGTGCGCAAAGATGGCGATCGATCGCCACCTGTCGAGCAGGGCCGATCACCAAAGTGCGCGCGAAATTGATCAAGCAGCGCAGGCGCAGTCTATGCCGTTGCCTCAGCATCCGCATCCCCAATCGAGATGACATCGCAACTGGTCGCCAGCTCAGCAACCCTATCCACCGCCCGCTCACCCGAACTGCGCCAGCCCCTCGAAACCTCCGACACCGCACCCGACGCACAATGCCACCCAACCCACCCCTCCAATCCCAACCCGAATCGAGCCCCCCATGACCTACCCCAACACCCAACTCTTCATCAACGGCCAATGGTGTGACGCCGCCGAGGGCCGCACGCTGGCGGTGTTCAACCCGGCCACGGGCAAGGAAATCGGCCGGGTCGCGCATGCCGGCAAGGCCGACCTCGACAAGGCGCTCGAAGCGGCGCAGAAGGGCTTCGAGACCTGGCGCGACATGACGGC
>JANNRP010000260.1:0-23729 GCA_031401535.1 Hyphomicrobiaceae bacterium
ACCGGTCTGCGAAGTAACATATCAGCGGCGTAGGCCAAGGGATCGGCAGTTCCAATGCTTGCGCGTCCGGCAACGGTCATCGCCGTGCCCGCCGCATCCAGCGTACTCTTGGCGACTGATGAAAGACCGGCGAAAATCAGATAGGCGCCGACCAACGTTCCAAGCGCCCAAACCAGGAACCCATGAACGCCATCGCGGAACTCATTCTCCGACTTGACGGCAGTGGCTGGTGCGCGCAATCGACCCGCAAGGTAGCCGCCAACGGCAAAGCTGCCGACGTGGACAATGGCCATCCAGATCGCAATCAGTACTGCCACAAGCAGAGTGGGTGAAGCTGCAAAAGGCCGGGCCGATGTCGCCGAGAGCCCAGCGGCGCTGCCAAATCCGAGCAACAATGTCGAAATCGCCGCGGCGGCCATTGCCCCGGCGATGATCGCGCGCCAATCCAAGTGGGTAGCGCCAGATTGGGCTGCAGTCATGGCTTCTACGTCCATGGCTGTTGCCATGGACTGAGACCGTGCGGGAATTGCCATGGTGATAATTACCTCAGGCCAATGAATGATAGAATGGCCATAACGACCACGATAAGTCCGACGATATATATGATGCCGTTCATGGCTATTTCCTCCGATAGGCGTGGGATGCTGGGACGTTCGATTTTTGGTTCGCGAGGCCGATGTAACGTACGGCGACATGCGTTGGTGCAGCGACTGTCCGAGCAGAGATGCTGCCCGGACAATCGCCTCTTATTCAGCCAAGATGCGTTTTAGCCGTAGTTGCGTCGCATACGCTCAATCTCGGCTTGATTGGGCTTATACGCGGGTGCGTCAGGGTCAAACTTCGTCCAGCCCGTCTTCTCGTATTCCGAGCGACGCTTACCGGTGTCGACGGGACCATATTCCTTCATGATCGCGTTGACCTTAGCGCTGGCGAGGTCGGTTCTAACCGTGACCAACGTACCGCCGCGACGCACTGCTTCAGAGTAGACATGAGCGTCGGCTTCGGGGGTGCCAGCACTTATGAGGGCGCCAATGATGCCGCCTGCCGCCGTGCCAGCGATGGCGCCGACCGCGGTTGCAGCCAACCAACCAGCGGCGACCACGGGTCCAAGGCCCGGGATTGCCAGCAACCCCATCCCGGCCAACAGACCGGCACCACCGCCAACGGCGGCTCCTATGCCGGCGCCTGACGAGGTCGCCGACACATCGTCGACGTTGTCGTAGTCAGCGCTGACGTACTTGTTGGCAACCAAGCTGATGTCATTTGAACTGACACCAGCAGATTCCAAATCTCTCACGACACGCTCGGCTTGCCCGTAACTGTCGTAGACTTTGCTGAAGGATTCCATGGTGGTACTCCTGATTGATCCAATGTGATTGGTTACTTGGCGACGACGTTACCCTTGAAGTCGACGGCAACGGTTATCGTCTTTGCGCCGTCAGCGGCGGTTCCACGCCAGATGCCGTCGGCATCCTTGGTCAAGGCGCCGACAGTGCCAAACCCGGCGGCTGCCACACGGTCCTTGGCTTGCCCCTCGGTGAAGCTGTTGGCACCCTTCAAGGGCGCGCCAGCATCCAGTTTTGCGGCATCATAGAGCCCAGCTTTGCAGTGCTCGGCGAACGCTGCCTTCGTCAGTTTGCCGTCGGCAATCGGCTTATTCGCAACGCGCATCGATGCAAAATAGCGGCTCGCTTCGCTTTCGGTTACATTGCCATCGGTGTTGGCGTCGGCTTTGGTCCACGCTGCTTGGCAGTCGGCATCGCTCATTGCGATTGCAGCATGCGGAGCAATAAAAGTGGCGGCCACGGCCGCAATTAGCGCTAGGCGTTTCATGACAGTCTCCTTCGGGCTATGTGGCGGTTCGATGTGCCACTTGCGGAGACAACCGGTGTTGCGGCTTTCGGTTCCGCATGAGTTCACAAAAAAGACAACCCGTCGACGTCATGGGGATTGTTCGCCAATCGCGAAGTAAGCCCGCGGCGACGACGCGGCGCGGGGTCATCGATGCCGCGCCGTTGAGCCATGCTGATTTATGAGCTTATTCAATTCCAACTTTGGGCGATGCGATCAGCGGCATGTTCGCCGATCATCAGCGTTGCGGCGTTGGTGTTGGCAGACGTGATGGTCGGCATGACCGAGGCGTCAGCAACGCGCAGCCCCGACACGCCGCGCACGCGCAAATCGGGGTCGACGACGGCCTTGTCGTCCAGGCCTATCCTGCAGGTGCCACTGCAGTGGAACACAGTCCCTCCCTTCGAGCGGACAAAGTCGAAGATTTCGGCGTCGGTACGCACGGCACTTCCTGGGAGCACCTCCTCATCCCACAGCTCACGGAATGCAGGCTCGGCGTGGATCGCTCGCAACATCTTGACGCCTTCAACGATCGTCTTCCGGTCGATCTCCTCCGCGAAATAGTTGGGCGCTATCTCGGGCTGATCAAATGGGTCGTTGGATCGGAGGCGGACGTGACCTCGGGAGGCGGGATGGCACTGCCAGACTGACGAAGTGAAGCCAGAATAGCGATGCAATGGCTCGCCCGGCTTGTCGACTGACAACGGCATTACGTTGAATTGGATGTCGGGTCGCCCCGGCCCTGCATGAACCGTCATCGCCGCGCCCCCGACTTGTCCGGCACCGACGGTCAGCGGGCCGCGACCACGCAGCAACCAATCAAGCCCCATCTGTGCAAGGCGAATTGGATTGCGGACGTCGTCATTCAGGGATCGCCTCTTCTTCAGGCGAACGATCGTGCGTGCCTGATAGTGGTCCTGCAGATTTTCACCGACCCCAGGGAGATCGACGACACACTTGATCCCCACCCGCGCAAGGTGTTCGGCATTGCCGATGCCGGATAGCTGCAGCAGTTGCGGTGATTGAAGTGCGCCGGCGGAGAGGATCACGTCGCGGTCGGCGGCCACCTGATACCGTTCTCCATGCCGGATATACTCGACGCCAACCGCCTTCCCGCGCTCGATCACAACGCGGGTCGCGTGTGCCTCGGTTTCGATGGTAAGGTTCGTACGGTTGTAGATCGGGTGTATGAAAGCGACTGCCGCACTCGCTCGCCAGCGTCGGCCGATACTGAGTTGATAGCGCCCTGCGCCGTAAGTAGTCGCACCATTGAAATCAGAATTGTGTGGCAATCCATGTTCAACAGCGGCGTCGATCCACGCCTTGCAAAAAGGATGATCGTTGCGCAGATCCGAGACATCGAGTTCGCCAAACGCGCCGCGCAGTTGACTGGGTGGTCCGGCATACCGTTCCAGTTTCTTGAAATACGGCAGCACCGCATCAGCATTCCAGCCAGTAGCACCGAGCCGCTCCCAATCGTCGAAGTCGTCGCGCTGACCGCGAATGAAGATCAGGCCGTTGATCGAACTCGATCCACCGAGCACGCGACCACGCGGCCATTGGATCGAGCGCCCTGCCGTGCCATCGCTGGCTTCAGTTGTGAAGATGCGGGAGAAGCGCTCATCGTAGATCGTCCGAAAGTAGCCGACCGGCAGCTTGAGCCAGAAGTTGCGATCGCGGCCACCGGCCTCTAGCAGAAGCACTCGTACATTTGGATTTATCGAAAGCCGGTTGGCTATAACGCAACCCGCGGAGCCGGCGCCGACGATGACATAGTCATAGACCGGCACCGGCATCGCTTAGACCTTCATCGTATCGAGAAATAGCTTGGGGTCGAAATACTGCGCCGCCGGAACCGCATTCTGGATGTTCGCTACCCTGACGTAGAAATCCGTCACCTGCTGCAGCCAGTTGGTCAGTGTGCCGTCGCTGTAACTCTTGCGCCAGTCGGCGGTGGTGAAGGTCTTTTGCGCGGCGTATTGCTCCTTTAGGTCGGTGAGCGGAACCTGCGGATAGTGCTTCTTTTGCAGTAGGTCGAGCGCTTCGTCAGTCTTGCCGACCAGCATATCATTGCCCTCCGCCCAGGCCTTGATCACGCGCGCGAGTACCTCTTGGTTTTTGGCATGGTAGTCATTGCTGGCAGCCCAGCCCGATATGATGGCGGCCTTCGGGTAATATGCCGAGGCATTCACCAGCATCTTGGCGCCGGGCACCTTTTCGCGAACGGTCACGTTGAAGGGCACCCACAGAGCGACCGCTGGTACGGCGCCAGCAATGAACGACGTCACCGCCTCGGCCATCCGTTGGTTCAAAATCTCCACGTCCTTAGGGTCGATATTGTTGGCGCGCAGCGCTGTATCGAGGAACACGTGTGCCGTTGTGCCGGTGGTCGTCGCGATGCGCTTGCCCTTGAGATCGGCGAAGCTCTTGATCCCCTGGTCTTCCCGCACCCATAATTGAGCGGTGGCGAACTCGATGCAGTTGGCGAGAAACATCTTACCCTGACCGCGAGCTGGGAAGTTGGAAATCACCGCACCCGTTGACAGCATATCGAGGCTGCCGCCGACCATGGCCTGGAACAGTTCGAGGCCGGTGGTGAACTGTTTGAAGTCGGGCTCGAGGCCGTGCTTGGCCCAGCTGCCTTGATGGTCGGCAAGCCACATCTGTCCATCGACGGCGAGTGTGTGCAGATATCCGACTCGGATCTTGGTCTTGGCTTGAGCGAGCGCTGGCATACCGAGCGCAGACGCGCCAACTGCAGCAGTCGTAGATTTCAATAGTGAGCGGCGATTGATCGGCATGATGTCTCTCCTTGGGGTTTTTGGTTTTTGCATCAGTCTACGACATAGGCACTTAACTTGGCTTGCGATGCATATTCCTGCATGACGAGGTCGCGGATGTGGGAGCGAAGCTCACCGAACGCAGAGCTCTCGTGCAGACTATCCCCGCGCGGGTAGCCGAAAGGAATCTCGATGATCTCGCGGATGCGGGTCGGGCGCGCGGTCATGACCACGATCCGTGACGACAGGTAGATCGCCTCTTCCACCGAGTGGGTAATCAGCATCACCGTCTTGCGCTCATTCGCCAGAACCTCCAGCAGCAGGTTTTGCATAGCGCTGCGGGTCTGTGCGTCGAGGGCGCCGAACGGCTCGTCCATCAAAAGGAACTGCGGCTTCACGGCATAGGCGCGAGCCAGTGCCAGACGCTGACGCATGCCACCTGACAGAGTGCGCGGCCAACTATCGGCAAACTCCTCTAAACCCATCAGCCGCATATAGCGTTGGCAGATGTCTTCCCTCTTTTGATCGGGCACTCGATTGGCCTGGAGTTTCAAACCAAACGCGATGTTGTCCTTAACCGAGAGCCAGGGAAAAACGCCATACTCTTGAAACATGACGCCGCGATCCGGTCCCGGCCCGGCGATAGGCTTGCCGTCGAGCAGCACCTGCCCGGCCGTCGGTTCGACGAAGCCGGCGACAATATTCATCATCGTTGTCTTGCCGCATCCGGACGGCCCGATGATCGAAACAAACTCGCGGTCGAAAATCTCGTATGAGACGTTGTCGACGACGCGGACGCTGCCTTTGGGCGTATCGAACGCAACCGATACGTCCTTGAAAGTGATCCTGATCGGGGTAGTGCTCATGCCATCCGCTCCTGCCACGCGAGCAGTCGGCGGGACAACCGACGCAGGCCGAGGTCCATCAGCAGGGCGATCAGGCCAATCGAGATGATCCCGACATAGATGATATCGAGCTGGAAGTAGGCTGCCGCATTCTGGATGAGCGCACCGAGCCCCTGCTGTGCCGCGATCAGTTCTGATGCGACCAGCGTCGCCCAGGCAACGCCGAGCGACACCCGCAAGGCAGTGAGGATATGAGGCACCGCCAGAGGAATCACCACCTTGCGGAAGATCTCCCAATCGGTCGCGCCAAGCGTGCGCGCAACACGCAAATAGATCGGGCTGATCTGCGAGATGCCTTCATACATTACGATGACGCCCGCAAAAAATGACGCATAGAACAGGATGACGGTTTTAGCCAATTCGTCGACCCCGAAATAGACGATAACGAGCGGGATCAATGCGATCGGTGGCAGGGCTCGGAAGAAATTGATCATCGGATCGATGATCGTGCGAACCGATTTGTACCAGCCCAAAATGAAGCCGACCGGCACAGCCAAAAGGATGCCCAGCACGACGCCGACAACGACACGTCGGGTCGACATCAGGATGTCGAGTGGCAACCGGCCCGATGAGAGCAGTTCCCAGAAACGGGCTGCAACCGCATGCGGTGCTGGCACTAGCGCGGGATTGATTAGGCCACCATAGTGGACCGCATACCAGATCGTCACAATCACGATCCAGGGCACGAGAACGAGCACGCTTCGTCCCAATTGTCGCTCCTCCCAGCCCACCGATATCGCCCCAGCCATCGAAACATGCTAAGGATGGGACGTTCGGTTGTTATCTCATAGACGTACTATAAGTAGAACCTTTAGGCAAGCTCATGGCCCTCGCTCGATCATTGTTCGATGCAAGTCCGATCCCGCGGTACTTACAGTTGGCAGATGTTCTGCGGGGTCGTATAGGGCGCGGTGAATGGCGCAAGGGCGACACCCTGCCGTCGCTCGAGATACTGATGGACGAATTCGAGGTGTCGCGGGTAACCGTGCGCCAGGCGATCAATCTTCTGGCGCAAGAAGGAGTGCTGTCACCACAGCGCGGCCGCGGCACCTTCGTAACGGCCAGTGCCGGTCCCAAGCGAAAGCTACATCTGCAGACCACCCTCAACGACCTCGTGGAGATGTATCGCGGCGATACACCTGAGTTGCTGACCATTCTGGAATCGACTGCGATGCCGCTGCTCAGCACCGACGACGGCACGCCGGCGGCTAAATATTTCAGTATGAAACGGGTGCATTCACGCGATGGCGAGCGGTACTGCTCGATCACCATCTTCATCGACGATCGGATATTTCGTCGGGCACCAACACGATTCCGGCGCGAGGTCGTACTGCCGATTCTCGTCTCGCTGCCAGCCGTCAAGATCGCGAAGACGCGTCAAACACTGACGATCTCCAGTGCCGATCCGGAAACCGCCCGACTGATCGGCATCCCGGTCAACGCGCCGGTTGCAAATGTGCGGCGTGTATTCAACAGCCCGGATGGCACCGTCATCTATCTCGCCGAGGTGACTTATCGCGGTGATTATATTCACTTGGAAATGGACCTGACGCCATGACGAGAGCATTTCATTTGAAATTGTTGACGGCCCATGTGTTCCGGGCACCGATCGAAACGCCCGTGACGACCGCGTTCGGCGTGATGCGCGATCGTCCGATGGTTCTGGTCCGCGCCGAGGATCGTGACGGCACGGTCGGTTGGGGCGAGGTCTGGTGCAACTTCCCGCAAGTCGGCGCCGAACATCGCGCGCGGCTGGTCGATAGCATTCTAGCGCCAATAGCGACGAGCGGAGCGTTCGTTGAACCGGTGGACCTTTTTGAGCGACTGACAGTGGATACGGCTGTGCTCGCTATCCAATCCGGTGAAAGAGGACCGTTCGCCCAGGCTATTGCCGGCGTCGATACCGCCGCCTGGGATGTCGTGGCGCGCAAGACCGGTCAACCTTTGTGGCGCCTGCTGGGTGGTTCTTCGCCAAGCATCCGCGTTTATGCGAGCGGGCTGAATCCAACCGCACCTGAAGTGTTGGCCCAGTGCAAGCAGGGCGAGGGCTATCGCGCCTTCAAACTCAAGATCGGATTTGGCATCGAACGCGACATCGCGAACCTCGATGCCCTGCGAAAGACCCTCGGTGCCAGTGCCGAACTGATGGTCGATGCCAATCAGGCTTGGACGCTCGACCAGGCGTTGGAGTTGGCGCCGTTGTTGGAGCGGTTCAAGCTGGCGTGGCTCGAGGAACCGCTACGTGCCGACCGACCATGGAGCGAATGGCGGCAGCTTAAGGAGGCGACCTCGGTTCCTCTGGCAGCAGGCGAGAATATCGCTGGATTTACGGAATTCCAGCAAATTCTAGATACCAAAATCTTATCGGTCGTGCAGCCGGATCTTGCAAAGTGGGGCGGTATTTCAGGTTGCCGACCGGTAGCAGCGGCAATCGGCGCAGCGGGCGCCACATATTGCCCACACTATCTCGGCGGCGGCATCGGCCTTCTCGCATCCGCGCATCTGCTCGCAGCAATTGGCGTGGCGGGGCGGCTCGAAATTGACGCCAATGCCAATCCTTTGCGGACGTTGCTGTGCGCCCCACTCACCGATATTGCCGACGGATACGCATCGCTTGGAGACAATCCCGGGTTGGGCTTGGCACCGGATCTTGCGACGATCCAGAGATTCCTCGTGCCGCATTGATCAAGCGAGTGGCCAAGCAGAACGGAGTTCGCCATGACCACACCCGATCTAATCGGCGTCTTTGGCGTCGTCGATTATGGAAAGAAAAAAGAAAGGTCACTATCGAAATTAGCCCGAGCATTTTGAAAGACCCTAACCAGGTCGCGAATCTGGCCGATAATTTTACTGAGACTATCGTTGCAGATCCAACGTGGGTGGAATCGACGTCGTGTCGAAATATTAAGGTATTGGTGACCCCGGCAGGGCTCGAACCTGCGACCAACGGTTTAGAAAACCGATGCTCTATCCACTGAGCTACGGGGCCAATTCCAAAGATGCAACCGGCGGTGAAATTCTTAGTTTTCTTGGCTTAACACGTTGTTAACACTCGCTTCCTCTGGTCTCAAGCAACCGCTTGGAAGGCGACGACTTTATCCAGCTGAGCTGCGCAATTCTAATGCTGGTTTGGCATTTCAAAAAATGATCCTAAGGCGGCGATCAGTGCGTCCAGCTACCGATGCGGCCGAACTTGAAATTGTCGGCATACGCCTTGCGGGTATGTTTGCGAGGCTTCGGCTCAGCAACCGTGTAGGCAATACCGTTACGCTCAGCGTAGGCGATTGCCTCGTCCCGACTGTCAAACGATAGCATTACCTGAACTGCGGTATCGCTCGACCCCGACCAGCCCATCAGTGGATCAATCGTCTTGCGCGCGCTCGGCTCCGGCTCAAGCACCCATTCTTGAGTGCGCGCTGAGCCCGACTGCATAGCCGTCTTGGCTGGCTTGTAAATCCGCGCTGTCATCCGACCCGTCCGTGTGTTCTGGCAATAATGATCGGAGTGTGCGTTAACACACTTGATCGAGCCGTAACAGCCGCCGAAAGCAGTCCAGGTTCAATCAAACGAACCACCATTGCCACGAGCGTCCGCCGCCACGCGTTTTTTACCAGCCAACCGGACGGCCTCCTCCGCGGCCCGCACCAGCGCCTTTGCCTTGTTGACACACTCCTGCTGCTCATTCTCCGGCACGCTATCGTAGACGAGACCGGCACCTGCCTGCACATGCAGCACGCCATCCTTGACGAGCCCAGTGCGCAGAACGATACACGTATCCATCTGTCCATCAGCTGCGAAATAGCCGACGCAACCAGCATAGGGGCCGCGTTTGTGCTTTTCCAACTCGTCGATGATCTGCATCGCCCGGACCTTTGGCGCTCCAGACACCGTTCCCGCCGGAAACCCTGCCATCAGAGCATCGATAGCATCGTGGTTTGCAACATCGAGTCGCCCAACAACGTTCGAGACGATGTGCATGACGTGACTATAGCGCTCCACCAGGAAGCGTTCAGTGACCTCAACGGAACCAATTTCAGCGACGCGGCCAACATCGTTGCGGCCCAGATCAAGTAACATCAAATGCTCGGCACGCTCTTTGGGATCGGCCAGCAGCGCCTCAGCCAGATGCTGATCCTCAGCGGCCGTCACGCCGCGCCGCGCGGTCCCAGCAATAGGGCGGATCGTGACCTCGCCGTTGCGGACCCGCACCAGAATTTCGGGGCTGGAGCCCACCAAGGAAAAAGTACCGAAGTCGAGATAGAAAAGGAATGGTGACGGATTGGTGCGACGCAAGGCCCGGTACAGAGCAAACGGGGGCAGTGTGAACGGCGTTGAAAACCGTTGTGATAGCACCACTTGGAACACGTCGCCGGCCCGGATGTAATCCTTGGCACGCGCCACCATCGCCTGATACTCGGCAGGCGTTGTATTGGATACCGGCTCGGCCGCAAATGGAAGTTCAGCCGGCGCCTTGGCAAGCCCTGGAACAGGCTTTTCAAGCGCCGTCACAACGCTCTGGAGACGTGCGATCGCCCCGGCATGGGCAGCTTCGGCAGAAACACCGGCACGCGGCCTGGCCGGTGTCACCACGGTCATCTCGTCTTTGACGGCATCGAACACTATAATCAGTGTAGGGCGTATCAAGATCGCATCGGGTATGCCCAATACATCAGCCGGCACATCCGGCAGGTGCTCAATCAAGCGGACGGTGTCGTAGCCCATGTAGCCGAATACGCCGGCGGCCATCGGCGGCAGGCCTTCGGGCACGTCGAGCCTGCTCTCGGCCAGTAGCGCACGCAACGCATCGAGTGTGGGCAGTGGTTCGGGCACGAATGCGTCCGGCGCGGTGTCAGGAGTTCGATTGATTTCGGCCGCGTTGCCTGACGCCCGCCAGACGAGATCAGGTGCCAACCCGATGATTGAATACCGACCGCGTACGGCGCCGCCCTCGACCGACTCGAGCAGGAAGTTCATGGGGCAGGCAGGGGCCGACGATCCCACCTGACGCTGTGACAGTTTCAGGTACGCCGAAACCGGTGTCTCCAGATCAGCAACAAGGCGCGTCCAAACCAGTTGTGTTTCGCCACGCGCATAGGCGCCGGTGAAGTTGCCAGGACCGGCCGACATCACGTCGAAGTTCAGGCCCGTCGTGTCGCAATCGTTGGCATTGTTGGTCAGCATCCGTGCGGCTCACCCTCAGCATTATGGCACACTACAGCGGCCCGCGTTCGCCTGTTTATTGTTGCTGGCGATCCGCACCAATGGCGCGCAAGTAGGCAGCATTATTGATCGTAACGCCTTGCTGCTCTTGCAATTGCGCGAGATAGCCGGCCATGGCGTCCGTCTGCATCTGGCGCAGCAGCTCGGCCTTCAGACGATCCTTTTGCTCTGCTGCCGGGGCGGGTGCGGCAATAACATCGACAACCTTGAATACCGTGCGCGACTTGCCATCCGCTGTCTCAGCGGACGACGCAGCACCCCGGGCAAGCGCAAATGTCTGCGTGACAGCCTGTTCGGTCAATCCAGTCGGCTTTGCGCCCCGCAGCATCGGTTCGGTCGTAACGACCGTCCCGCCAGCCTCGGCCGCGAGCTTGTCGAGCGCTTCACCTTGCCCCAACCGTTCGGTAAGTTTCTGAGCGGCGGCCGTCAACGCCTTCTTGGTCTCCGTTTCGACCCATAGGGCATTGACCGCAGGTTTAACGTCGTCGAACAACTTCTGCGTCTCCGCCATTATCGCGACGACGTCGATCCAGGCATATCCGCCGTCGCTGATCTCGACGGCCTCGGCCTCGACACCCACCTTGCCTGCAAATGCTGCAGCAAGGATCCGCTCGGCATCTGGACCATCGAACGCGGGTTTGCCATCTGGACCAAACCCCTTGGCATCAATCGCCGCGACGTCGACAAACTTGAGTTTGAGTGCTTCGGCGATCTGCTGCAGCGTTTTGCCCGACGACCGGTTGTCATCAACTGTATCGTGCAACTTTTGGATGTCGGCTGCAGCCCGTTCGGCAGCAAGGCGATCCCGGACTTCAGCCGAAACCTCGATCAACGTCTTTTGCTTGCCCGGTTCGATTTCGCTCACCCGCAGCAGCACTGTCGCAAATCGACCCTCGACTACACCCGATACTTTATCTTTGGCCAGGGAGAACGCTGCATCAGCAATCTTCTGGTCGATCAAAGCCCGCTTGGTCACGAGACCCAGATCGATATCCGCATCTTTCGCGCCCGCTTCCTTTGCCACATCAGCAAAGGACTTGCCTCCCGCGATGGCCTTGAGCGCAACCTCGGCCGCAGCCTTGTCTGGGAATGCCACCTGCTGGACCTTGCGCTTTTCAGGCACGCTGAAACGATCCGGCTCCTGCTCGAACGCAACCTTTACGTCGTCATCGCTGATGGCGATTGATTTCTTCAATTCCGCCACCGTCAACAACAGAACGGCCAACTTACGCTGTTCTGACGTAACAAACTGACGCTTGTTCTGTTCGTACGTAGCGGTCAGCTTGGCGTCGTCCGGCGCATCGAGCTTAACCGCTTTCGCCGAATCGATCGTGAAATATTGAACCGTCCGCGTTTCCTCGCGATACCTATGCAGCAGATCGAGTGCCACAGTGGGAACCTGCACCGCCTCCATCATGGCGACCGTGAGCTGATCGCGCACCTCATCGCGCCGGTGGAGTGCGATATACTTGCGCTCGTTCAATCCGTTCTGGCGCAGGAAGCCGTCGAACGCAGGCTTACTGAACTTGCCGTCGATGCCGACAAAGCGCGAGTCACGTTTGATCTTTTCGGCGATGGCGTCTTCTGACAAACCGAGTTGCAGATCCCGCGTATGATTGTCGATTGCAGCAGCGCCAACCAACTGCTGCAGCACCTGGCTATCGAACCCGAATGCGCGCGCCTGCTCTGGCGTAATGCGGCCACCAAAACGACGGCGTAGGTTGTCCAACTGCGCTTGATAGGACTGCTGGAAATCAGCTGTCGAAATTTCGGTCTTGCCGACGCGGGCAATTGCCCCTTCGCCATAGCCCCGAAAAACGTCGGCCACGCCCCAGACGACGAAACTCAAGATAAGCACGCCGAACAATAACTTGGCGATCACGCCCTGGGCGCCGCGACGCAGTGAATCGAGCATATCGTGTCAGGCCTCAAGGTTGCCGTTACGCCGTTGCCGAAGCCGACGCGTGTGAGTAAATGCGTGAATATCGCGCAGACACGGCCTGACCGATGGTGGCCCCGCCCGCATAGTTACGCTATGAAGCGCAAGGTTCGCCCGATTGCAAGGGTGCCAGCCGAAGTTGCAGCACATGCCCCGCGAGACAAGACCAATGACCGGCTCCTCTAACGCTCATCCTCCACTTCGTCCGTTCGTTGCCGGCAACTGGAAAATGAACGGCCTAAATGCCTCGTTGAGCGAGGTTGCCGCGCTGATCGAGGGTATCGACAGACGGACGGGCGCCGACGTTATGCTATGCCCACCAGTGAGCCTGCTTGCAGCGATCGCCGCGATGGCGCGCGGTACCCCGCTGCTGGTTGGGGGGCAAGACTGCCACACAGCCATAGCCGGTGCACACACTGGTGATATTTCAGCCGAAATGCTGCGCGATGCAGGCGCATCGGCTATAATCGTCGGGCATTCGGAGCGACGCGCCGACCATGGTGAAAGCAACGCAATCGTAATGGCCAAGGCCGCAGCAGCCCATCGAGCCGGGCTGATTGCCATTATTTGTGTTGGCGAGACAGCGGAGCAGCGCCGACTGGGCACAGCGCTCGAAATTGTCGGCGATCAACTGGCGCACTCGATTCCTGCGGCGGCGACTGCTGCCAATACGGTGCTGGCCTATGAGCCGGTCTGGGCCATCGGCACCGGATTGACACCCACGGTGCAAGACGTAGCCGATGTTCATTTGTTCATGCGAAAATCCATAGAAAGTCGTTTCGGCGCCCAAGGAACCGCCATGCGGTTGCTCTACGGCGGGTCCGTCAAGCCGTCGAATGCGGCCGAACTAATGGCGACCGCCCAAGTCAACGGCGCGCTCGTCGGTGGCGCAAGCCTCAAAGCCGCCGATTTTCTCGGCATTATCGCCGCGTATGCCCCTCGAACGTGAGTAGTCGATACCCATGACGTGGACGTTCCTAATCACCAGCATTACCGGTGTCGCTCTGATCGTATCTGCCGCAATGGCCGAGCCACTAGATGCAAACGCTTGCGGGCTGCTGCGTCAGGAAATCACAACCCTGGAACGGGGCGGCGCCCGGATCAATTTGTCGCGCGGCCCGGAATGGGCAAAGGTCAATTTGAAAGCCGAGCAATTGGGACAGGTCGACCGCCTGCTTGAAGCTGAAGCTCAGTTCCTGTTCCGTTGCCCTCAGCCAAAACGGGTCTTTGACGCCACGACCGAGGCTGTATTGGAGCACGGTACGGTTTCCGAACCAGCGACGGATGATTCTGCGGCAACAGGCGGGGCTGCTACCCCGGTCGCGAAAAAATCTCCGAGAACGGCAGCCGACAAGAAAACATCGGCGCCGCTCAAAGACGCGGGCGCGGCAGAGGCGGCAGCTGCTCCAACTGTCGCTGCCAAGCCACCTGCGGTCGCGAGGCCGCCGTTGAAACAAGCGACCGTTAAACCCAAGCCAAATGACGCGTTTACCCCGGATGCCATTCCAAAAGCCGAATAGTATCAAATCGCTAAGCCAACAGGGGCGGACCGGCAATTAAATCAGGCATCTGCCAGCCGCTTGAACAGGGCATCGTATTCAATCATGCCGCCGGATTTATCCCGCGAGACGGTAGAAAAGCCGTAGGGATCAAAGCCTGCCACGCGCAGGAACTCCATCATCTCCCAATGACTAGGTGCGCCTTCGTAGATCGGCTGCACCGACATTTCGACGAGCAGCCCTTTGACTTGACGCAAGCGTCCGCCCGTCCCCTGCAGGACATTGAGATCGTTGCCCTGAGTGTCCGTCTTCAAGAAAATCGGTAAATCGGTTGCAATGCCTGCCTGGTCGAGAACCGCATCCAGCCGTTCAATGGCGACCGCTTCCGAGCTCACGGTGGTCAGTGCCGGAAATCGTTCGATCATGGAGAGCTTCGAAGGCAGCAGCGAGTTAAAATTCGGCCCTGCATTGAGGTTCAATCGCAACGTCCCGGCGGCAATTCCAAGCCCTTGCCTCCGCACCTGCCAGGATTTGTCGCCGGCCGCGGACTTCTGTAGCTCTTCGAACATCGATTGTGCCGGTTCAAACGACAGAATTGGGCCGACATAGCCCACCTTGCGGCACATTTTACCGAAGGCACCTATATGCGCCCCGCAGTCGATCAGCAGCCCTATCTCATGATGCTGGAAATAGCGTTTGAGATGCAGATCTATGCTGTCAGAGCGCCGGATCGTGCGCAAATCGTAGCCCAACAGAAGGGCCAGAGGCCGCAGCAGAGTCGATGACATGGCTCGTTATCCAGCTCAATGGGTGACGATGTGGCATTCGCAACGGCTACTAACCTGCCCCCCTATCTCACTCCAAGCAAGTCGCCGTCAGGACTGGCGGCAGGAGCACGAGTGGTGTAATTGACTGCCAGTTGGACAAATCCTTAAACACTGCCAGGACGCCAAAAAGCCGATGACCACTGTTTTTCTCGTTATCCATCTCATGGTTGCAGCGGCCCTGGTCGCTGTCGTGCTGTTGCAGAAATCCGAGGGCGGCGCTCTCGGCATCGGCGGCGGCGGTGGCGGTGGTGGCGGACTGCTCAGCGGACGCGGCACGGCAAACCTCCTGACGCGGGCAACGGCGGTTCTGGCGGCTGCATTCTTTGCTACCAGTATCATCCTAACGATCCTGGCCCAGCGTTCGACGGCGCCGCAGTCCAAATTTGACGCGCCTGCGACCCCTGCAGCAGCTGGCTCACCGGTTTCCGGCACTGAAACCAAACCGGCTGACGGCACGGCAACGCCGCCTGCACGCGGCGGCATTCTCGACAAGCTTCAAGGACCGGTCGGCCCACCTGTAGTGCCGCAGACACGCTAGAAAAGAGCGAGCGAGGCCAGTTTCCTCCACCGGTTTGCGAACAGGCCGGTGGACGATACTGTTTTGCCTCTTCGAATCAACGCTGTTCTGTGTATTCTGCAAGCCCATGCAACGGTACATCTTCATCACCGGCGGCGTGGTCTCCTCACTTGGAAAAGGCCTCGCATCAGCCGCTCTCGGGGCGCTGCTCCAAGCGCGCGGTTATTCCGTGCGTCTGAAGAAGCTCGACCCTTATCTCAACGTCGATCCCGGCACTATGAGCCCCTACCAGCACGGGGAAGTCTTCGTTACCGACGATGGCGCGGAGACCGATCTCGATCTCGGTCATTACGAGCGTTTCACCGGCGTTCCGGCGCGCAAGGCCGACAACATCACGACCGGTCGCATCTATCAGGAAATTCTCGCCAAGGAGCGGCGCGGCGATTTTCTTGGCGGCACCGTGCAGGTCATTCCCCATGTGACCGACGCGATCAAATCGTTTGTGACCAACGGAAACGAGGCGATCGACTTCGTACTTGTCGAAATCGGCGGCACCGTTGGCGATATTGAGGGCTTGCCATTCTTCGAAGCCATCCGGCAGCTCGGCAACGACCTGCCGCGCGGCGCGTGCGTCTATATCCACTTGACGCTGATGCCCTACATTCCAAGCGCTGGCGAACTAAAGACCAAGCCGACGCAGCATTCGGTAAAGGAACTTCGGTCGATCGGCATTCAACCCGACATTCTGATGTGTCGCTCGGATCGGGTGGTGCCAACCTCAGAGCGCCGTAAAATTGCGCTGTTCTGCAACGTCCGCGAGGAAGCCGTGATCCAAGCTCTCGATGTTGCGTCGATCTACGATGTACCACTCGCCTATCACCGCGAAGGGTTAGATCGTGAGGTGCTCGCAGCATTTGGGATCACCGGTGCCCCAAAGCCCGATTTGACGCGTTGGGAGACGATCAGCCGCGCTGTTGCAACGCCTGAGGGTGAAGTATCAATCGCCGTCGTCGGAAAATACACCGAACTCAAGGACGCTTACAAGTCGTTGATCGAAGCGCTGGTACACGGGGGCATTGCCAACAAGGTCAAGGTGAAGCTCGAGTGGATCGATGCCGAGATTTTTGAAAGCGAAGATCCAGCCCCTCACCTGGAGGGCGTGAATGGCATTTTGGTCCCGGGTGGTTTTGGCGAACGCGGCACCGAGGGGAAGATTCTTGCTGCCAAGTTTGCCCGCACCCGGCACGTGCCGTATTTCGGTATCTGTTTTGGCATGCAGATGGCCGTGATCGAGGCGGCGCGGCATCTGGCCGGAATACCCGAGGCGAGTTCGACTGAGTTCGGCGCTGCAAAGGAGCCCGTCGTCGCCCTGATGACGGAGTGGATGAGCAATGGGCAGCTTGAGTGTCGCGCCCAAGGCGGCGATCTCGGTGGCACCATGCGACTTGGCGCATTCGAAGCGAAATTATCCGGCAACTCAAAGATCGCAGCAATCTATGGTGCGACTACGATCTCGGAGCGGCATCGTCACCGTTGGGAGGTCAACACCGACTATCGCGAGCGACTGGAGCGGGCGGGCCTCGCGTTCACCGGGACATCGCCGGACGGGTTGTTGCCGGAAACCGTCGAATACCCGGATCATCCGTGGTTTATCGGCGTGCAGTATCACCCAGAATTGAAGTCTCGACCATTTGATCCGCACCCGTTGTTTAAAAGCTTCATCAGCGCCGCAGTCGAGCAAAGCCGCCTAGTGTAAGCGAACTCAACGTCGGCCCAATTTTGACCGAACTGTGAAACGCGGTCTAAGCGCCGTGCCGACCTCAGATCGTAGCGCTCATAAAACCTTCGTTGACGGCTGCCGCACTTGAGCAAAGGTCCTGTCCGCGCCTAGTATGGTGTTCGGACATTTTATGGAACCGTGGAGCGACCGATGCCCTCAGCCACCACAAAAACCCTGACGACAGGACGCTGCCAATGCGGCGCGATTGCCTACCAGTTCGAAGGTAGGCCGAGCTGGGTCATGCACTGCCATTGCAACAGTTGCCGCCGCGCAGTGTCATCGGCGGTAGCGACCTACATCGGCGTCAAGCTGGAGCAGTTCCGCTACCTGCAAGGCGAGCCTGCGATCTATGAGTCCTCACCTGGCGCGAAGCGATACTTCTGCGCACGCTGCGGTTCGCCGATGGCATTTGCTGGCGCCAAGTGGCCGGGCGAAGTCCATCTGCTGCATGGCACCTTGACCGACCCATCGCAATGGCCGCCGACAGGCCATGCCAATTTTGCTGAGCAGGTGCCGTGGTTCGATGCGCATGACGCGCTGCCGCGCTATGAGAAATTCCCGGGCCACGGTGTTGAACCGGTCAGTCGCGGCCCCAGGCATCGCTGAAACCATCGTCCCAGAACTGGAGCACACAATGCCACGCGGCATCGATCACCTCGTGCTGGCCGTGCACGATCTTGACGCAGCGGCGGCCTTCTACCGTGCGCTTGGCTTCACCGTTGGCAGCCGCAATCGCCATCCCTGGGGCACGCTCAACCATATTGTGCAAATGCCTGGGCAGTTTTTGGAGTTGATAGCACTCGAACCCGGCTTCACCAAGCCTGCCATGAGCGAACCGGTCTACAACTTCGCTGGATTTCTCAGTGACTTCCTTGCGTACAGCGAAGGGCTCGCGATGCTCGTGTTGGAATCCAAGGATGCACACGCGGACCAACTTACGTTCGAAGCCGTTGGCATCGGCAAGCCCGAGCCATTCTTCTTTGAGCGCCGGGGCAAGCGACCCGATGGGACCGACGTACATGTGGCCTTCACGCTCGCATTTGCTGCTGCCCCGCAGGGCACCGAGGCGGGCTTCTTCGTCTGCCAGCAGCATTTTCCCGAGAACTTCTGGAATCCAGAGTTCCAAGTGCATCCCAATGGAGTTTCGGGAGTTGGTGCGGTGGTACTGCAGTCATCAGCACCGGACATGCTCGCTTCCTTCATCAGCGGATTCTGCAATCAAGCTATGCAAACGGTTTCGATCCTCAAAGCTGCAACCGCCAGCATCTCATTCGATACCGGACGGGGCGCCGTAGACATCGTCGCTCCATCGGTCGCACGCGACACTTATGGCGACAACGGCAACGATGGTGCCCGGTTCGTTGCCATTCGGTTCAAGTGCCAGGATATTAAGTCGGTACGAAAGGTTATCGAACAGTGCCGGTTCGTCAGCCAAGAGCACGACGGCGCAATTTTAATTCCGGCCTCGGCAGCGTTTGGCGTCGCCTTGGTATTCGAGGAAGTTGAATGAGCCTGATCGTTGTGCGGCTGGCCGGTGGGCTCGGCAATCAGATGTTCCAGTACGCGACAGGCCTTGCCCTGGCGCAGCGGCGCAGCGCTGCGCTCCAACTCGATACATCGAGCTACGTGCGTGACGAGTTGCGGTACTACGAGTTGGCATCGTTCAACCTAAGCGCCACGATCGCAGAGCCTGAAACGATCGCCAGACTGGCACCTAAGAAGAAGGGCATGGCTAGTTGGATATCGAGCCTGACCATCACAGGTTCAAGCGATCCCATTCCGGTCTATCGCGAGCCGCATTTCAAGTTCGGCCCCGCCGTGATGGATCTGCCTGCGCCGCACGCATTGATTGGATATTGGCAGAGCGAACGCTATTTTCTCGATGCGGCTGACCTAGTGCGGCGCGAGTTCACAGCGTCTGAACCGATAGAGCCGGAGAATGCAGCAGTGGCTGGCGACATCGCCGCCGTGACTGCCGTCTCGCTGCACGTGCGACGCGGTGATTATGTCACCAGCACCAGCGCCAATGCCGTGCACGGCACGTGTTCACTCGACTATTACCGAATGGCTGTCGAGGAGATAAAGGGGCTCGTTTCAAACCCACATTTCTTTGTATTCTCCGACGATCCGGATTGGACCCGTGCCAACCTCGATTGCAACGGACCAACCACGTTCGTTGCGTCCAACCCGGCAACGCGTGGATTTCGCGACATGCAGTTAATGAGCCTGTGCCAGCACCACATCATCGCCAACAGCTCGTTCAGTTGGTGGGGTGCATGGCTCAACGCCAAGCCGGAAAAGATCGTAGTCGCGCCAGCGCGCTGGTTCGCAACATCAAAGAACGATACGACGGATTTGCTTCCACCAAGCTGGATCAGGGTTTGAAGGTCATCCCGATAAACAAAAGGCGGGTGATCAACCCGCCTTTTGCTCACACTGACGTAGAGACGATCAGTTCTTCGTCTTGTCGACCAGCGCCTTTTCCTTAATCCAGGGCATCATGCCGCGCAGTTTCGCGCCGACTTCCTCGATGCCGTGGGCGTCGTTGAGGCGGCGGGTGGCCTTGAACTTCGGCTGACCGGCCTTGCACTCGCGGATCCACTCGGTCGTGAACGCGCCTGATTGGATGTCCTTCAGCACGCGCTTCATCTCGGCGCGGGTTTCATCGGTGATGATGCGCGGGCCAGTGACGTACTCGCCGAACTCTGCGGTGTTCGAAATTGAGTAGTTCATGTTGGCGATGCCGCCTTCATAGATCAAGTCGACGATCAGCTTCACTTCGTGCAGGCACTCGAAGTAGGCCATCTCTGGCGCGTAGCCGGCTTCGACCAACGTCTCGTAGCCAGCGCGTATCAGTTCTACCAGGCCACCGCAAAGCACAACCTGCTCGCCGAACAGATCGGTCTCGCACTCTTCCTTGAACGAGGTCTCGATCACGCCAGCGCGACCGCCGCCGATTGCTGCTGCATAGGACAGGAACACGTCATGGGCGTTGCCGGTTTTGTCCTGGTGGATCGCGATCAAGCAGGGCACACCGCCGCCGCGAGCATACTCTGAGCGCACCGTGTGGCCCGGGCCTTTTGGAGCAACCATACCGACGTCGAGATCGGCGCGCGGCTCAATCAAATTGAAGTGCACGTTAAGGCCGTGGGCGAACATCAGGGCAGCGCCCTTTTTCATGTTCTCGTGCAGGTGGTCCCTGTAAATGTCGGCCTGCAGTTCATCGGGCGTGCACATCATCATGATGTCGGCCCACTTAGCGGCCTCGGCAACTTCCATCACCTTGAAACCGGCATCCTTGGCTTTCTGTACACCGGCCGAGCCCTTGCGCAGTGCGATCGCGAGATCCTTGACGCCGCTGTCTCGCATGTTCTGGGCGTGAGCGTGGCCCTGGCTGCCGTAGCCAATGACAACGACTTTCTTGCCTTTGATCAAGTTGATGTCGGCATCACGATCGTAATAAACGCGCATGGGATGTTTCCTCGGGGTGGACTATTGAGTTGTATGACAAAATGGAGACGAACCGTCAGGCGCAACGCCTAGCCAATGGAGACGGGCTCTGCCAAGGAAAATCCGCGTGTTGGCTGATATGCATCGCCAAATCTCCTCACAAACCGACCTATAAAATGCCCTGAAAGCGCATCAGCGCCACTCTCGCTTCGGTCTCCGGCCCGCCGATTTCTTGAAGGTGCGGCAGGGATTTCCGGAACTCCGGCGATGCTTCCGCCGCCCCCGATAGACGTTGCAACTTAGGATGTGGCGGCACGTCGCCGACGATCGGTGACCGAAAACGGATATAGGCCAGCGCCGTCGCGACCGTTATATCGGGCTGCATCAACCGGTCACCGCCGAACCAGCCGCGCGCCGGTGTTAGTTCTTCCAGCGCTGCAATTGCGGACCTAAGCTGTAGCTGATTGCGGTCAATCCACGGCTGGTGAACGCGGTCAGTGGGCCGCAGAAGATGCTCGTAGCCGATTGCGATGGCCTTGTCGGTGGCTCCGGTTGCAATCGCGATGATTTGCAGAGCGTGGCGCCGCTCTGCTCCTTTTGCGGGTAGAAGTGCCCGTGCGGATCCGATGATCTCATCGATATGGTCGAGGATCGCGCCACTGTCGACCAGTACCTCGCCGTCATCCAGGATCAGCGACGGCACCCGACCAAGCGGATTGATCTGACGCATGGCGTCGGCATCACCAAATACGCTGAGCGGCTGACGCTCGAACGGCATACCAAGGTTATGCAGGGAAACCGCCACGCGGCGGACGTAGGGGCTATCATATTGACCAACAAGAATCATTCTCGCCCCCCATTTTCGATCGTCTCATCCCACTTCGCTTGCGCGGAGCCTTCAGGAAGCAGCGCGACACTATCTTGGCAGGTCAGAGCGCCCCATCAAAACCTTGTCGATGGCGTGAGCCGCCTGGCGGCCCTCGCGGATCGCCCAGACGACCAATGACTGCCCGCGCCGCATATCTCCGGCCGCGAACACCTTCGGCCGTGACGTCACATAGTCGCGGTCGTTGGCCTTGACGTTGCCGCGTGGATCGAGCGCAATCGTCTCCGGTTCAATTATGCCGTCGGTTTCCGGCGCGACAAAGCCCATGGCGAGCAGCACGAGGTCTGCCGGGATCTCAAATTCCGTTCCAGGGATCTCCTTGAAACGGGCATCGACCCTGACACAAATTAGTTTGGTCACCCTGCCATCGCGACCCTCAAACCGCTTGGTATTGACGGCAAAGTCACGCGTCGCACCCTCTGCCTGGCTTGATGATGTGCGCATCTTGAGCGGCCAATGTGGCCACGTCAGATCCTTGTTTTCGTGCTCCGGTGGCGCCGCCATGATCTCAAGCTGCGTAACGCTCGCGGCCCCCTGACGGAACGACGTGCCAATGCAGTCCGAGCCGGTATCGCCACCGCCAATCACGACGACATGGCGGTCCTTGGCCGAGAGTTCCAGCACCTTGCCGAGGTTTTCACCCGACACGCGTCGGTTCTGCTGCGGCAGAAAATTCATTGCAAAATGGATGCCGCCCAGGTCGCGTCCCGAGACCGGGATATCGCGCGGGCGTTCCGCGCCGCCCGACAATAGAACTGCATCGTACCTGGCTTCGAGATCGGCAAGCTTGATCTTTACCCCGATGGCCGTGTTACAATGAAAGGTGACGCCCTCGGCTTCCATCTGCTTGACGCGGCGCTCGATCACCGACTTTTCCATCTTAAAATCGGGGATGCCATAACGCAGCAGCCCACCGGGATGTGCGTTCTTCTCGTAGACGTGCACATCGTGACCGACACGCGCCAACTGCTGCGCCGCCGCCATTCCGGCCGGCCCTGCTCCGACGATCGCGACACGCCTGCCAGTCTTGTTCTCAGACGGCTCTGGAACAATCCAGCCTTCCTCCCACGCCTTATCGGCGATTGCGCATTCAATCGTCTTGATCGTTACCGGCTTGTCATCGATATTCAGCGTACAGGACGCTTCGCATGGCGCCGGACAGATGCGGCCCGTCACCTCGGGGAAGTTGTTGGTCGAATGCAGGTTGCGCGCCGCCTGTTGCCAGTCGCCTTTGTAGACGAGGTCGTTCCAGTCCGGGATCTGATTGTTCACCGGACAGCCGTTGTGGCAGTACGGGATGCCGCAGTCCATGCAGCGCGAGGCTTGCTTTTGCACCTCGGCCTGCGGCAGCGGCTCGACGAATTCCCTGAAGTGCTTCAAGCGCTCATCAACCGGGCGATAGCCGCGGTCGTGGCGGTCGAGTTCGAGGAAGCCAGTAATCTTGCCCATAGTCTCAGTGTCCGTCGGTTGGGTCGAATAGCGAAATTCAAACCTATCAACTCATGCAAATGTCATTCTCGGGCTTGTCTCGGGGACCCATCCATCGGTCGGTTCTCGTTGTCGAGCTTTGCGTGCAGGTGGTGCCACCTTGCCCTCACACCACGAGGGCAAGCTTGCTGCACCGTATTTCCTGAGCACAAGCCCGAGGATAACAGCAGTCGGCGTGGTCGCCACTTGCGTCTCATAGCGTCAATGCCTTTTCACAACTTGCGATCCAGCTGCGCAAATTTGGTCGACTTCCAAGATCAAACCCACCTTCCTGGGCGAGGCGGGTATAGGCGACAAGCGCAATGTCGGAGACGGAAAAGATTTCGCCAACCAAGAAATTCCGCCTGGCAAGCTGCGCTTCCATCAGATCCAGCGCCTTCTCACCACGCTCGACCCGCCATGTTTCGCGCTCGGCTTTCGGGCGCTTGAGATACAGCATATGAAACCGGCAGACCGCGATATATGGCTCGTGACTGTATTGTTCCCAGAACAACCACTCGTCGATCTTGGCCTGCGTAAACGCATCGTCCGGCAATAATGTTGATCCCCGCGCCAGATAGCGGATGATTGCGTTAGACTGGGCAAGG
>JANNRP010000261.1:0-8875 GCA_031401535.1 Hyphomicrobiaceae bacterium
CATTTCAATGTTCATGCGACCACGACCTAGACGCAATTCGCCGATCAGGCTAGCCGTTCTGCTGACGCAAGCCCGCGACCCGCCAATCGAGCACCCCATGCAACTGTCCTATGCCCAGAACCTCGAAGACTTCCACTTGGCGCACGTCTTCGCCGGACAAGCGGACGGTACTTATGTTGATGTCGGTGGCGGGCACCCGGTTGCCGACAATGTATCGTTTTACTTCTACCTGATGGGCTGGCGCGGGCTCGTGGTCGAACCTCAAAAAGGGTTGGCCGATATTTATGCGCACGTCCGCCCGCGGGATCATACGGTCTCGACGCTGGCTGGCGCCAAGGACGGTGAGATGGATTTCCACATCGTCGACAAGTTGCACGGATTTTCAACCACGGTTGAGGCCCACGCCTCGGGTGCGCGCGCCTACGGTGTCGACTACCGCACCGAAACGCGGCCAGTGCGCCGCCTCAGCACGCTTCTGACGGATGCCGGCATCGAAAAAGTTGATTTTCTGAAGATCGACGTCGAAGGCGCAGAGGCAGACGTACTGACCGGACTCGATTTCAAACGACATCGCCCGCGGGTGATCGTGGTTGAGGCGGTGCAGCCGGGTTCAATGGCCGATGCGTCAGCCGCCTGGGAGCCGGTTATACTGGCGGCCGGGTACGCCTTCGCCTTCTTCGACAACCTCAATCGCTTCTACGTGGCGCATGAAGATGCCGAACTCGCCAAACGATTTCCCGAGACGCACACGGCGTGGGACCAGGTTGGCCACCTATGGGACTGCGGGCAGGCGGCAACTGCCGCAGCGCATCCCGACCATGCTTTGGCCCGGACCCTTGTGGCGGGATTTCTTGCGTGCCTGCCAGTGCTGGATCCGGCACTGCTGCGCTGCCTGATCGAGCGCGGCGCCACCGAGACCAAGCAGGCAATCGACGGCACGGCGCTGCGTAACCTGCTGATCGGCAGTTGCGAATATCCAGGGCACGCCGAAGCCGACAACAAACTCTCCTCGGACATCGTCGGATTGATGGCGACCGACCGGTTCCGCGCGGCGCTCGGCCGGATCGCATGCATGTACGACGGCGGCCACCTCATGGAATGAGGTTTGACTACCTACGTAATCGCGGCAAGCCTCGTGTCGAGCGATAGTACTAGACACCAGTGCGGCTCAAAATCAGCGCCGAGCGGCCAGACGTTTTTCTCGAAGTCCTTGAGAAGTTCGGTCTCGTAGCGTTTGAACCAATCAGCGCGGCAGAGCACAAATTTGGTGGCGCCGACGATGGTTTCGCGGTCGATGACGCACAGCACAACCATGCCGGTGTTTTGGGCCAAGTATTCGTGAACCGTGACCATAAGTGTCGGGTAACCCGGATGCAGCATGTCGTCGAGAATGATGACGCCGTCGTCCGCCATCACGGCCGTTGCGAGCGCCAGATCCTTCTCCAGCGAGGCACGGCTATGTTCGCCATCGACGTGGAACAGACGCACGCGCCGTCCACCGGTCTTGGCCAATAACTCAGTCGGAGTGACAGTGCGGCTGTCGCACTTCCACGTTGAGCGCATGTCGGTTGGGATGCCATGCTTGGCGCAGTTTGCTTCGAAGCGGTTGAGGACCTCCCGGTTGGGCCATTCGAACACGTCCATCCCGAGCGCCATTTCGCCCGGCTGCAAGGCCTTCGCCAGCGCTATGAAATAGCGGCCCTCGAACGTACCGATTTCGGCGATTGGGCCATATACGCCGAGCCTTGTCTGAATACGCATCAGGCCAGCCGACACGGCTGCCGCAAATCGAGATGACATGCCGGGCACACCGGTAAACCCGGTTTCAAGATAGGCGTCGACAGCGGCGATACCGGAGGCGACGGATGCGGGGTCGGCTGGCATGGACACTGGCGTAGACCTTCAAGGTTTGCTGGAGGAGGCGCGGAATGCGCCAAAGCGGAAGCCTGTGTAGGAGACGAACATCGACAACATGCTCGCGATGATCACCGCCAGCACCGGGTTGGTGGCTGGAAACGCCAGCAGAATTGCGGCAAACACGAGATAATTAGCCGCCACGGCAACAACTGACGCTGCAGCGAACCGGCCGAACTCGGCCCAGCTTGGCGGTGCGACGACCGCAAACGCGACGCGGCGATTGATCGCCCAAGATGCGACCATAGCAAACAGAATTCCGATCGGGCGTGCAACGAACGGGCTCATGCCGAGGTAGGTCGTCAGCAGGTGCAGGCTGATCGAGTCGGTGGCGAGCGCGGCTAGACCCGCAGCAACGAAGCCACCAAAATGGCGCAGCCTGTTCGGCAGGTCAGCCATTGGCAATACCTGTGGCTAACCAGTCGATCGCGCCTGCGGCATTCCGCCCTGGGTGCCAGATTTTGATCGGCAGATCAGGGTAGCTCATCAGTGCATCGAACTCTTGGGCGCGTCGGCCAACAACTGGGTCTAGGGTCGCAAGCTCGGCATCAACGTAACCGGGATGACACATCACCAAATGCCGTGCGCCTGGGTGCGACAGAAATTGTTGGAGTTCGGCTGAGAACGGTCGGGTCTCGTCGAACGCAGATACGCCGGAGAAACCAGCGTTGGTTGGATAGCCGACCGCGCGGACGCCAGCGCCGAAATCGAACGACAAGGTGTTGAGTGCGATAGATTTCGCGACGGCCGCGCCGCGTGTGCGGATTGCCCGCAGGCTGTCCGAGGGATCACGGATCAATGGTGCTGTACTCCAACGCCGCGCCTGCACTGCGTTCAAGAATGCCTCGCGAACGGTTGGCAGGGCATGAACATGCTGATGTCCGTCGAGCAAATCTGGTGCACAGCCCGTTGCATGTTCGAAGGCATCAAGTTGGCGGCCTATCTCGGCTGTGAGTTCGGAACTGCGCACCTGCCGCAATGCGATCTGGCGCAGTAAGCTCACAAGTGATGGGAACGTGCCGTGCGGACATAAGTTCGGCATGGCACCAAGCGGCGCACCGAGGGTGAGGTTGACGTGCAGACCGATGGCAATATTTGCCCGCAGCGCATTAAGATGGGCGGCATGGGCTGCCCAGTGACGCGTGGTGACCATCGCGCTTGTGGCCGACAACCGGTTAGCCGAAGCAAGCTCACCAATGCCACGGCTGATGCCTTCTGTCAGGGCGAAGTCGTCGGCGCATAGGATGGCGGCCAAGGGCGCGGTCAAGGGGTGGTCCCGGGATCGGGCTTAACAGTCATCAAGTCTGGCGGGTTGATGCCAACCGTATCGGCCACCAAGAACAGCGGCCGGGCTTTGACCTCTTCATAGACGCGACCCAGGTACTCGCCGATGACGCCGAGCGAGATCAACTGCACGCCGGCGAGCAGCATCACCGATATGATCAGCGATGGGAATCCTGGAACGTCTGTGCCGAAGATCAACGTCTTCACGAGTACGATGGTGGCGTATATGATCGCACCTACTGAGATCGCAAGGCCAAGCACCGACCAGACCCTGAGCGGCAGCGTCGAAAATGAGGTCAGGCCGTCGATTGCAAAGCGGATCAGCCTGCGGAAGCTCCACTTGGTAACACCGCCGACGCGTTCGGCGACTTGATAGGGCACACCGACCGACTTGAAGCCGATCCAGGAATACAGCCCCTTGTTGAACCGCGACTGCTCCTTGAACCGGTTCATGGCGTCGATCGCCTTGCGGTCGAGTAACCGGAAATCACCCGCCCCGCTCGGTATGTTGCCACGAGACAAGACATTGAACAGGCGGTAGAAACCATGCGCGTAGAGTCTGCGAAAAGGTCCGTCGGTATTTCGGTCCACACGGTCGCCATAGACGATGTTGTAGCCATCCCGCCATTTTTCGATAAATGTCAGGGCTACTTCCGGGGGATGTTGCAGGTCGGCGTCGAGGATGATGGCTGCGTCCCCATGCACGTAATTGAGCCCTGCGGCAATCGCGACTTCCTTGCCAAAATTGCGACTGAACGAAATGGCAGTAATCCTGGCATCGCGTGCGTTATGCCGCCGGATTTGTTCAAGCGTGGTGTCGGTTGAGCCATCATCGACGAACACGATCTCCCACCGCTCCGGTACCGTTGACAGAACGCGCATCACGCGCGCCAGCAACGCATCGAGGTTGGCGGCTTCATTGAGCACGGGAATGATGAATGAGATCAATTTAGTGGTCATGACGGCCTGTTGCCTTTGACATGCCGTTTAGGGAAAAAGCGCTGGGGCGTCCATAAGGATCGTCAAAACAGAACCTGTGCTGTGCGGCACAGAACAGCCTGCCTCGCTGTGCGATCCCGATGGCTCGGGCCACACGTGCCCATTTGCCAGCAACAGCAAACAGTGAGCATTCCCATGAGCGTCTACCATTCCATTTCCGTTCCCGATCGGCCGCTCGTATCGGGCTGTGCCGTGGAGCCATCCAATGCCCTGCGCGTGATGGCGGCGTTGCGAACGGTTGCAACCCTTCTTCAAAAGCGCCGACGCCGTAAAGCCACCGTGCGATTGCTAGAAGCCCTGGATGACCGGATGCTCACTGACATCGGCATCTCCCGTGCACAGATTGCAGTCGCTGCCCGAACTAACGTGAGGCAGCACGGGTTCTGGTCATAGTCACCCGCGGTGTATGGTCAGTCGGCGCGTTGCCGGGTGTTACTACCCTTACAGATGTCGCATGCGGTCAAGCGCACCCTGCAGGATAATCGCCGCGGCTATTTTGTCGATGACTTCGGCGCGTCGGCGACGACTGGTATCAGCGGCGATCAGTGTGCGCTCTGCGGTCGCCGTCGATAGTCGCTCATCCCAGAGCATGATTGGCAGCGGTGACATGCGGTTGATATTGCGGCAGAACGCTCGTGTTGCCTGCACGCGCGGACCTTCAGAACCGTCCATGTTGGTTGGCAATCCAAGTACGAAGCCGACAATCGCGTGCTCGGTCGCAATCCGCAGCATTTCATTGGCGTCGATCGTAAACTTGGTGCGCTGAATAGTCAGGAGAGGTGATGCGATCATGCGGCCGACATCAGATAGTGCCAGGCCGATCGTCTTGGTACCAAGGTCGATACCGATCAGGCGGCGACCGGGTGGCAGCAGCCCGGCGAATGCCGCCATATCCTCGAACACCGTGCCGCTTGCAGGCGCTACTGATGGCGCGCTCACGCGGTGGCCAAGGCGGCAACGATGCTCTCGAACATGGCCCGGCCATCTGTCGAGCCTAACGCCGCCTCACAGGCATTCTCCGGATGCGGCATCATGCCGAGAATGCGACCCGTCTCATTGATAATGCCCGCGATATTGCGCAGGGAGCCATTTGGGTTGGCAGCATCGGTCAGTGCCCCATCGGGCGTTGCATAGCGGAACACGACTCGGTTCTCGGCTTCGAGGCGGTCAAGGGTCGCCGCATCAGCAAAATAATTGCCGTCACCGTGCGCGACGATCACCTTGGCAACGTCACCGTGCTGATAGCGGTTCGTGTACAGGGTCTTGGCGTTGTCGACGCGCAGCCAGACATCCTTGCAGACAAACTTCAGCGACGCATTGCGCAGCAGCACCCCTGGTAGCAGGCCCGCTTCGCACAAGGTTTGGAACCCGTTACAGACGCCGAGCACCGGCGTGCCAGCCTTTGCCTTTGCGACCACATCCCGCATGATCGGTGAGTGCGCGGCCATGGCGCCGGTGCGCAGGTAATCGCCGTAGGAGAAACCGCCGGGCAGCACAATCAGATCGGATTTCGGAACCTCGGTGTCGCCGTGCCAGACCATCGCACAGGCTTGTCCGGAAACTGCTTCGATCGCCTCGGCGATGTCGCGCTCACGGTTGGTGCCGGGGAAGACGATGACGGATGCGCGCATCAGATCACCGCACCAACTCGTAGCTGTAATTTTCGATCACCAGATTGGCGAGCAATTCCTTGCACATTTTCTCGACTGTGGCGCCAGCCTTCGCCTCATCGGTCTCGGCGAGATCAACTTCGATGTACTTGCCCTGTCGCACGTCGGCGACGCCGGAGATGCCAAGGCCGCCTAGCGCACCCTGGACGGCTTTGCCCTGGGGATCGAGTACGCCATTCTTCAAGGTGATTTTAATGCATGCCTTCATGGATCTTGCTCGACAGACAGCGTGAGTGGTGAGACGTGGGTCAGTGAGTGGTAAGGTCGATCACTTTTACCACTCATTGGAGTTCATGCGCGATCCAAGGTCACTTTAACTCGGCTTTGCGCCGTTCGATGTAACCAGCACCGGGCCGGCGCCCTTCGGCGGACGGTTCTCGGTCAGTACGCCCAGTCGACGGGCAACCTCCTGGTAAGCTTCCAGCACGCCGCCAAGGTCGCGACGGAAGCGATCCTTGTCGAGCTTGTCGGCAGTCACAGCGTCCCACAGGCGGCAGCAGTCGGGGCTGATCTCATCGGCCAGAATGATACGCATCTGGTCGTTCTCCCAATGGCGGCCAAACTCGACCTTGAAGTCGATCAGGCGAATGCCAATACCGAGGAACAGGCCGACCAGGAAATCATTGATGCGCAGGGCGAGCGACATAATCTCGTCGATCTCTTGCGGAGACGCCCAGCCAAACGCTGTGATGTGTTCTTCGGACACCATGGGGTCGTTGAGTTTGTCATCCTTGTAATAGAACTCGATGATCGAGCGTGGCAGCGCGGTGCCCTCTTCGAGACCAAGACGGGTCGCAAGCGAGCCAGCTGCAACGTTCCGCACGACAACCTCAAGCGGCACGATTTCGACTTCGCGGATGAGCTGCTCACGCATGTTCATGCGGCGCATGAAGTGCGTTGGCACGCCGATCTCGCCAAGTTTGACGAAGATGTATTCAGAGATCCGATTGTTGAGCACACCCTTGCCCTCGATCAATGCGTGCTTTTTCGCATTGAACGCGGTTGCGTCATCTTTGAAGTGCTGGATCAGTGTGCCAGGCTCGGGGCCTTCGTACAGCACTTTGGCTTTGCCTTCGTAGATCCGGCGCCGCTTGTTCATAACGCTCGTCCTCATGGCCTTTACGGCAACAGCCCGCCACACGCCGCGGCGCACCCTTGCATTCTGTGTGAACCGTGAAAGAAGCAGCAATACGACGCTGCCGCACCCGCGTTCTACTCCAGCGACCCTAGCCGAACGTGGGGGGCGACACAATGTTACCGATGCGATGCAGCAAACTTGTAAACCGTAGCGTGAATTCAAAAGATGGAGATGCAACCAATGGTCGAATGCATACAGCCGTTGTGTTGACGGCGACGGCATGGCTAGTGGTTAGGAATACGCAAGAGCAGCGGCAGCACTTGATCAATCACCACAACAAGACGGGAGTTTGGAATGACGACGTTCAATAATCGCGAGAAGGCATTCGAGAATAAATTCGCCCATGATCAAGACTTGAAGTTCAAGTCGGAGTCACGGCGAAATAAAATGCTTGCCGAATGGGCGGCTGGATTGATGAAAATGTCCGGCGTTGCTGTGGAAGACTATATCAAAGAGGTCCGCAAGGCTGATTTGGCTGAAAAAGGGGACGAGGATGTTGTTCGAAAGGTTGCAAAGGACTTTGCAGCCAAAGGCGTCACGATAGCCGATGCCGACATTCGCAACAAAATGCACGATTTTCTGGCAGAAGCCGTGAAGCAGATTGAAGCGGGTCGTTCGTAATCGTGTCCTTATCGTTGTGACGGCAACCCTATGTGTCTTTAGCCCAGTTGTTTCAAGAACCAACCGAGGCGAAGCAACCCGTCGGGCCATGGCCCATGGCCCGACTCGGTGTTGATGTGCCCTGCATCCTCGGCCTCGATCAACGTTGAGCCCCAGGCCGCCGCAAAGGCCCGTGCGCGGTCGAGGGTACAGTAGGGGTCTGTGGTGGACGCAATCACAACCGATGGAAACGGCAATTGCCTCATTGGTATAGGTACGAAGTCCAGTCGAACATTGGGGATCAGGTCGTCGATCTCCCAATCGGAGGGGGCGACCAGGAACGCGCCGACGACATTTGAGCCGACGCGGTGGGCGGCATGGGCAACGGCTAGATTGCCGAGGCTGTGCGCAATAAACACAACCGGCCGTTCGGCAGTCGCCGCCGCCTCGACGATGCGCTCGACCCAATCTTCACAACGTGGTGCTTCCCAGTCCGCCTGATGGACGCGGCGGGCCGTCTTCAAGCTGCGCTCCCAGCGGGTTTGCCAGTGGTCAGGCCCTGAGTTCTGCCAGCCTGGAATGATGAGCAGGTCGACGTCAGATGTTTTCATGCGGCGCGTTCATGGCTCGACTCTATTATCACTAACCCGCAGCATCACCCGAACACGCGGGCGAAAATCGTATCGACGTGCTTGGTGTGATAGCCCAGGTCGAACAGCGTTTCGAGCTCGGCAGGTTTGAGTTTTGCGGTGACATCAGCGTCTGCCTTGAGCAGAGTCAGGAAGTCCCCTTGGCCCCGCCATACCGGCATGGCATTGCGCTGCACATATGAATAGGAGTCCTCGCGCGACACCCCCTTTTGCGTCAGGGCCAACATCACGCGCTGCGAGTGGATCAGCCCGCCAAGCCGATCCATGTTTTTCTTCATGTTGTCTGGATAGACGACCAGTTTCTCGATCACGCCAGCAAGCCGGTTGAGAGCAAAATCGAGCGTCACCGTCGCGTCTGGCCCGATCATCCGCTCGACACTGGAATGGGAAATATCCCGCTCGTGCCATAAAGCCACGTTCTCCATGGCGGGCATTGCGAAGCTGCGGACCATGCGGGCGAGGCCGGTCAAGTTCTCGGTCAGCACCGGGTTGCGCTTGTGCGGCATGGCGGATGAGCCCTTCTGGCCTTCCGAGAAGAACTCCTCCGCTTCATAGACCTCGGAACGCTGCAGGTGACGGATCTCGATGGCCAGACGTTCGACCGAAGACGCGATCACGCC
>JANNRP010000262.1:0-13430 GCA_031401535.1 Hyphomicrobiaceae bacterium
CGTCGGGAGCGAGCCTGGACGGTTGCTGCCTGCGAGCGCGCTCGGTGGCGCGGCGCTTGTGCTGGTGGCTGATACAGCGCTGCGCATGGTGTCGCCCGGTGGCGAATTGAAGTTGGGCGTACTGACGGCTCTGATTGGTGCTCCATTTTTCCTGTGGCTCGTGATTAAGAGCAGCCGGGAACTGGGCCCATGAAATTGCATGCCATCAACCTGACGGTAAACCTCGGCACCACGACCGTGGTGCGCTCCGCTAACCTCGCGATCGAACGGGGTGAATTTGTCGCTGTGGTCGGCGCTAACGGGGCTGGCAAGTCGACGCTATTGCGCGCGATGGCAGGACTATTGCGTCCGGCTGCGGGCGAGGTGAGGTTGAATGACATACCTCTGGCTACTATCAACTTGCGCGATCGTGCCCACGTGATTGCGTACCTGCCGCAAAGCCGGATCGTGCATTGGCCCCTGACGGTTGCGCGCATAGTGGCTTTAGGGCGTAGTCCGCATGGCACATCAGCCACCGAGAATGCGTCAATCGTCTTGCAGGCACTCACCGCAATGGACATAGAGGGATTGGCCGAGCGGCCCATCTCGCAAGTGTCCGGTGGAGAGCTTGCGCGTGTGCTCGTTGCTCGCGCCTTGGCGCAGGCGACACCCCTGATCATCGCCGACGAACCAACGGCGGGGCTCGATCCTGCACACCAATTGGCGCTGTTCCAGCACTTCGACCGGATCAGCCGTACTGGTACGTCGGTGATCGTGGCGTTGCACGACTTGTCGCTGGCGGCCCGATACTGTCGGCGCGTCGTACTGCTGAACGAAGGCCGATTGATCGCCGACGGCATGCCCGCTGCCGTGTTCACTCGAGACAACCTTGCCGCTGCCTATGGCATCGATGCGCATTTGGTCGAGGTCGACGGTATCCCGGTCGTGCTGCCGAAAGCGTTGTGTTAAGAGCACGCTTGGTCAATGGCGGGGTCAGTCAATCGTGTTTCGATCAAGGAAGCCGCTGCGGCTCAATCTGGCGCTTCAGGGCGGGGGCGCGCATGGCGCGTTCACCTGGGGGGTGCTGGATGGCCTGCTCGAAGACGATAGGCTTGAGTTTGCCTGTGTCAGCGGCACGAGTGCTGGCGCAGTCAATGCGGCCGCGTTAGCGTCAGGACTGGCCGATGCGCAAGATGGTCGCGCGGCGGCACGGTCCACTTTGCGCGCCGTATGGGAAGGTGTCGAGAAGGCCAGGGTGCCTGATCTGATGTGGCTTAATCCGCTGTTGGCGGGGTCAATGGCGTCCATGGCGCAGCGGATGTCGCCCTACGAGTTCAACCCGTTGGGTTTCGACCCCTTGCGACGCTTGCTCAATTCGGCGATCTCGTTTTCCGCGATCCGGGCGTCGTCCAACCTGGAACTGCTGATTGCTGCGACCGACGTATCGACCGGCCGAGCGCGCCTGTTTCGGCGGCCTGAAATTACCGTTGACACGATACTGGCGTCGGCCTGTCTGCCAGCCGTGCACCATGCCGTCGAGATTGACGGACAGGCCTACTGGGACGGCGGGTTCTCAGCCAATCCCGATCTGATTACGCTGGCCTCGACGAGCCCGGTGGAGGACACGTTGATCATCGTGCTCAATCAAACGGTCAGGCCTAAGCTCGCGAAGACGGCGCCGGAGATCGCGGCCACCGCGAGCGAGATCACCTTCAACCAGCCGTTCCTGCGCGATGTCGAGATGATTGCGGCAGCGCGTGAAACAGAGGTCGGCTGGCTCGCCCCACGCCACGGTCGGATCGCTAAACTGCGGCGACACCGATTTCATGTGATCGAGGCCGGGCGGCACACGGCCAATCTTGCGACCGATACCAAGATGAAGCCCGACGCGGCGCTGCTATCGTACTTGTTCGGTGCCGGTCGCACCGAGGCTGCGCGCTGGCTGGGCCGACACCGGGCGGCGATCGGTGTCCGCGATAGCGCCGAGCTTGAAGCGCGATATTTGTCGCCACAGTCCTGGCAGCAGCGTGCCGCAGCCGATGACAAGCCGCCGCCCGCCGCCATGGAGCCGGCATAGCCGGTATAGTGAGTGCTACGGAAGCAGAATCTGTCGCACCGTTACGCCCTCAGCCAGCTTGTCGAAGCCCTCGTTGATCTGGTCGAGTGTAATGCGGTCACTCATCAGACGGTCAACCGGCAGTAAGCCCTGCTGATAAAGCGAAATGAATCGCGGAATATCGCGCGAGGGTACGCAGCCGCCGACATAGCTGCCCTTTAGCGTGCGCTCTTCGGCGACGAAGTTGCTAGCTGGCACTTGCATCTGGTGCGAGGGGTGCGGCAGGCTTGCCGTCACCGTGGTGCCGCCCCGTCGGGTGATCTTGTAGGCCAGTTCCAAAGCCTTCACCGAGCTTGCCATCCCAAAGGCGAAGTCGACGCCACCCGCTGAGATGTCCTTCACCTGCTCGACGATCGTGGGATCGCCTGCCCGGAATGTGTGCGTCGCGCCGAGCTGTTTGGCGAGTTTCAATTTGTCATCGATCATGTCGATGGCGATGATCTGGCGCGCGCCCGATAACCGCAGGGCCAGCATCGACATCAGTCCGACGCCGCCGAGGCCGACTATGGCAGTCGAGGTGCCGGGTTGCACCTTGGCGGTGTTGATGACCGCACCTGCCCCGGTCACTACGGCGCAGCCGAACAGGGCCGCCGCCTCGAACGGCAACGACTTGTCGATCTTGACGAGACTGCCGCGAGCGAGCACCGCATATTCGGAGAATGCCGACACGCCGACGTGATGGAACACTGGTTTACCGTTGCGCTTGAGGCGAATGGCGCCCGAAGTCAAAGTTCCAGCCGCATTGGCCTTAGCTCCGGGCTCGCACAGGGCGGGTCGGCCTTCCTGGCACGGATTGCAGTGACCGCAGCTCGGCACGAAGACGACAATGACGTGATCGCCGACCTTGAGGTCGCTGCCGCCGGGGCCAACCTCGACGACCTCGCCGGCCGCTTCATGGCCGAGCACCATTGGCATAGCGCGCGGACGGTCGCCGTTGATCGTCGAAAGGTCGGAGTGGCATAGTCCGGCAGCCCTGATCCGCAGCATGACTTCGCCGGGGCCGGGGGGATCGAGGTCCAGTTCTTCAATAACCATCGGCTTTGACTGGGCGTAGGGCCGTGGTTGCATCATCTCGTGGAGCACAGCGGCGCGGGTTTTCATGGGGTCAGGCTCCGGTGAGTGGGTGTTCTCGTGGAACTTATCGCCAGCGCGGCATGTCAGGCAAGCGACCGAGGCCCTTGAGGCGGAGGGCGCTTGGGCACTACCGTTTTGACTGGAACAACAGCCCAGGACCCGTGCGTTTCATGAAAACTCTCATACAAATTGCCGTGCTGTGGTTGGCGACAATGCTCTCGCTGGTCGTGTCGGCTCAGGCGACTGACAAGCAGCCGCTGATCGCGGTCGCGGCCAGTTTGCGTCTTGCTGCCGAGGATCTGGCGAAGGACTTCGAGAAGCGGACCGGCCAGCCTGTCAGCCTGACCTTTGGAGCAACGGGAAACTTCGTGCGCCAGATCGAGCAAGGCGCACCGTTCGCATTGTTTCTGTCGGCCGATGAAGATAGTATTGAGCGCCTTGTCGCTGGCGGTCATACACAGGGCCGGGGCCAAGTATTCGTGCGGGGCGCAGTCAGCATCGTTGTGAACCGCAACAGCGGCATCGTCTTCGACGGCTCATTTGCCGGGCTCGCAGCCTTGCTCAAATCTGGCGCCATAAAGCGCTTTGCGATCGCCAATCCTGATCTAGCGCCCTACGGTCGGGCAGCCCGCGAGGCGCTGCAAAAGTCTGGATTGTGGGATGCGCTTCAATCGCGGCTCGTGGTTGCAGAAAACGTCGGGCAAGCCGCGCAATACGTGGCAACGGGTGCAGCCGAAGCCGGTATCACGGCCGCCTCGCTTGCGGGCTCCCCGGAGATGGCGGGAGCGATGCTTGTGTTTCAAATATCGGCTGCTGACTATAGTCCAATCCGGCAAGCGATGGTGCTGCTGAAAAGTGCTGGGACTGTGGCCCAGAATTTCCATAGCTACTTGCTCAGCCCGCCTGCGCGCGCGATCTTGGAGGCCAGGGGCTTTGTATCGCCTTGAAGCATGCGTCGCGACGATCGACTGATAGGCAATTACAATGGATTGGCAGGCGTTCTGGGTTTCGCTGCAACTGGCGTTATGGACCTGCGTTCTACTTTTGCCCGTAGGTTTGATCGCTGGGCGTTGGCTCGCTTGGAGCACAGCGCGCGGTCGTAGCATTGTCGAGGCGTTGCTGCTGTTGCCACTTTTATTGCCGCCAACGGTGCTTGGTTACTATCTGTTGGTCGGGTTTGCCCCTGGGTCATTGCCCGGACAATTGGTGGCAGCGCTCACCGGCGGGTCGCTGGTGTTCACGTTCGCTGGGATTGTGCTGGCATCCCTGCTAGTCAATCTACCGTTCGCGATACAACCCATGCAGCGGGCGTTTGAAGCAGTGCCACAGAATGTGCGCGAAGCAGCCTGGGTCAGCGGATTGTCACACTGGAAAACGTTCTTACGGGTAGAACTGCCTTTGGCATGGCCCGGCGTCGTATCGGCGATGGCGTTGGTGTTCGCGCACACGCTCGGTGAGTTCGGCGTGATCCTGATGGTCGGCGGCAGCCTGCCGGGCGAGACCCGGACGCTATCGATCTCGATTTATGATCGGGTTCAGGCTTTCCGTAACGATGAGGCAGCGATCATGTCGGCAGCGCTGGTTGCCTTCTCGCTGGTGACGCTGGCAATTGTGCATCTGACGGCGCGGCGTCCACGTCGGTCCGTGCATGGCAGTCGCCCATGAGCCTCGCGCTGTCGCTCGACGTCCGCCTCCTCCAGGACGGACCTATCCCACTTGATGTGCGCCTGAGCGTCGCAGCCGGTGAGTTGTTGGCGTTGGTTGGGCCATCGGGCAGCGGCAAGACTACTGTACTGCGGGCGATTGCCGGCCTGCTGAATCCAGTCAACGGACGGATCGTCTGTGGTGAAGTCTGGTTCGATGCCGCGGAACGGATCGCGCTGCCGCCGCAACTGCGCCGTACCGGTTTCGTGTTCCAGGACTATGCTTTGTTCCCGCATCTAACAGCGCTGGGCAACGTCGAACTCGCGCTGCACGGATCAGATGCAGTAGCGGTGCGAAGCCGGGCCATGGGATTACTCGCCCGCGTCAACCTCGAAGGCCTGGGCGACCGTCGACCTGATCAACTGTCGGGTGGTCAGCGCCAACGTGTTGCCATCGCCCGCGCGCTGGCACGCGACCCCAGTGTGCTGTTGCTGGACGAGCCGTTTTCCGCCGTTGACCAGATGACGCGGGAACGCCTGAAGCGCGAACTGGTGGCGCTGCGAGCCGTGTTACCGCTACCAATCATCCTCGTAACACACGACCTTGACGAAGCCCTTGCCCTAGCTGACCGGATAGCCGTGCTCTCACGCGGGCGCACGTTGCAGTCGGGCACGCCGGAAGATGTGCGCCAGCGCCCGGTGACGCCGCTGGTGGCGCGGCTCGTCGGGCAGACCAACTTGTTCGACGCCACATTGGTTGCTGCCGCCGCGGGTGGTCGACCGGGGCTGCTCGATTGGCATGGTACGGCACTCGAAGTGGCGCACACGGGAGATTTCAAGGGCGGCGATGCCGTGACTTGGATGATACCAGCCGATCATATCGTGCTGCATCGCCGTGGACGGCCAAGCCAGGGTGAACACGAGAATCCGGTGACAGGAACAATCGATGAGATGACGGTGCTGGGCGAGCAGACCGAACTGCGCATTGCAGTCCCAGGCGAGACTAGCGCCCGCCTAAATCTTCGCCTGCCAACGCACGCCGCGCGTCGCAACAATCTGACCGTCCGTGCCTCTGTGACCGTATCGTTGCTGGCGGATGGGGTGCATTTGATGGCGCGCGGCGTATGACTATGTCGCTCTTGCTCGTAGCGCTGCGATCGCCGCACGGGCAAGTTCATCGGCACGCTCGTTCTCTGGATGTCCGGCGTGACCTTTCACCCAGTGCCACTCGATCTGATGCGGTTTGAGGGCGATCTCAAGCCGTTGCCATAGATCTACGTTTTTGACCGGCTTCTTGTCGGCGGTCCTCCAGCCGTTGCGCTTCCACCCATGGATCCACTTCGTAATGCCGTCCTTCAGATAATTGCTATCGGTATGGAGTGCCACGAAAGACGGATGTTTCAAGGCTTCGAGCGCGCCGATGGCAGCGGCTAGTTCCATCCGATTATTGGTCGACGCCGCCTCACTGCCTGAGATTTCCTTGCGATGCGTACCCGACATCAAAATGGCGCCCCAACCGCCAGGGCCGGGGTTTCCAGAGCACGCACCGTCTGTGAAGACCACGACGTGCGGTTTTGCGGGAGCGTCGGTTGTGCTCATGGTGAAGTGTCCAGTCCATAGGCGCTGGCGTCGGTGACGGTCTGATGGAACCGGAGACGGTTCAGATATGCGATCGGGTCGTGTTTCACCACCATGGCGTCGGGTGGGGTGTGGACCCAGTCGTGCGCCCTAGTCAGCAGGAAGCGCAAGGCAGCTCCTCTAGCAAGAATTGGCAAGGCAGCGCGCTCAGTGGCCAGCAGCGGTCGGACACTCTGATAACCGAGCAGCAACGCACGGCCGCTATTAATGTCGAACGACGTGTTGCTGTCGAAACACCAAGCGTTAAGACAGACAGCGATGTCGTAGGCGAGTTGGTCGTTACAAGCGAAATAGAAGTCAATCAGGCCAGACAGGCGATCATCTTGAAAGAACACGTTGTCTGGAAACAGATCGGCATGGATGATACCGGCGGGCAGCGTTGTCGGCCACATAGCCAATAGGTGATAGAGTTCGCGGGCGATAAACTCGGTCAAACCCGACTGCACCTCCTCAGCGCGTTGCTCAAAGCGACTGAACAGCGGTTGCCAGCCAGTTGGCCCAAGTGCATTGTCGCGACGGAGGCCGAAATCGCGACCGGCCGCATGCAGACTGGCCAAGGCGACGCCGACGTCATGGCAGGCTGGTGGGCCAGGATTGCGCAGCCCATGCCCATCGAGAAAAGTCACCAGCGCAGCCGGTCGGTCGGCCAAATTGCGCAGGTTGCAGCCCTGCAGATCACGCAGCGGGGTGGGGCAGGATAGCCCCTTGGCTGCCAAATGCTCCATCAGCCCCAGAAAGAATGGGAGATCGACGGTGGCGACCCGCTTTTCGTACAGTGTCAGAATGAATCGACCGCGCTGGGTCTCGACCAGGAAATTGGTATTCTCGACACCTTCGGCAATACCTCTGACGGACAGGACCTTGCCAAGGCCATAGCTGTCTATGAACCGTGCCAGATCATGCTCAGGGACTTCGGTGTAAACGGCCATGTCGGGTGTGGTCGGCGCTCAATCGGTGGAACGGTCGGCGGCGGGTAACACGTCGCGCAACTCGCGGGGCACGTTAAATGCAATATTTTCCTCGGCCGTGGTGACCTGTTCGACGGTCACGTCGAAGCGTTCCCGGAATGCTTCAACCATTTCATTGACCAGAACTTCCGGGGCAGAGGCGCCAGCGGTGATACCAATTGTGGATACCCCGGTGAAGATGTCCCATGGAATATCGGTCGCGCGCTGCACCAGCACGGCTTTCGGGCAACCCGACTTTTCCGCCACCTCGACGAGCCGCTGTGAGTTGGAGCTGTTGGGTGCGCCCACAACCAGAACACGCTCACAGCGTGGTGCGATCGCCTTGACGGATGTCTGCCGATTGGTCGTGGCGTAGCAGATGTCTTCCTTGTGCGGTCCCTGGATCATCGGAAAGCGCTGCTTGAGAGTCGCCACGATTTCGGCGGTATCGTCCACCGACAATGTTGTCTGCGTAATGAAGGCAAGGCGCGCTGGGTCTTTGGCAGTGAAGGTTCTGGCGTCATCCACGGTCTCGATTAAGCACACGGAACCTGGCGGCAATTGACCCATGGTCCCCACCACTTCTGGATGACCCTCGTGGCCTATCAATACGATCTCGTAGCCCCGATCGAAGTGGTGCCCGGCCTCCTTGTGCACCTTGGAGACCAACGGACAGGTGGCGTCCAGGAAGAACATATTGCGTTTTTTTGCGGCCGCAGGAACGGTTTTGGGCACGCCATGAGCCGAAAAAATAACAGGTGCGCCTGAATTCGGTATTTCGTCGAGCTCTTCCACAAAAACGGCGCCTTTCGCGCGCAAGTTATCTACAACAAAACGGTTGTGGACGATCTCGTGACGGACGTAGACCGGAGCGCCATACTTGGCGATCGCCAGTTCGACGATCTGGATGGCGCGGTCGACTCCGGCACAAAAGCCGCGCGGGGCTGCCATTAGAATGGTCAGCTTTGGCCTTGCGGATGGGCTAAAAGGCGAAGACATGGCCGGACTAGATCCCGTTGTGGATATGAGCAGTGCCGTTGCTACGCGCTTGGCCCGCGCGTGTCGAGGGTGCTAGTGTCGAGTCGGGGAACTAGATCGGCGGCTGTGCGCATATGCGCCGCTATCGGACGGTGGGGTTGGATCTGCGGTAACGCGCGCGGTCAAACACGGTGGGAATAGCAGTGACGCATAAACTCGGTAAAGCACTTACGACAAGCCCTGGGCGTACCTTCTCACGGGAAGTGCTGCGGCGGCGTTTGTCGCAAGTTGTCGTGGCGTCAGCGGCGACCATGTTCGTTGCCGGTTGCGGAATGTCGACATTGACGTCCGGCCTTGGTGGCGGCGTATTCGGTGGTGGCTCGAAAACACCAACAGCCACCAAAGGCGTTAACGAAGAACAATTGCTGACTGCTGCCAAGAGCGATGGTAACGACGGTGCAGGCACCGGTGGCGAGGTATCGCACGGTTGCCCGCGGTTCGTCGTTTGGCCACGTGACAACAATTTGACGATCTACGAGCAAGGCCGCGTCGGCGACGGCTTGGCCGTGATGCACCGCGGCGAAATACTTAAAACGGCTCGCGAATGTCAGATCGAGCAGGGCAAGGTCACCGTGAAGTACGGTTTCTCTGGCCGCGTTCTGCTTGGACCGCGCGGCAAGGCCGGCAACATCACCATGCCGCTCACGGTGTTTGTAACAGATGCCAAGCGCGAAAAGATCACGACTGACAAGCTGAAGATCGATGTCTCCGTCGCTGTCGACAAGCCAATTGGTTACTTCTCGATGGTCAAGACCGTGACGTTCAATGTGCCAGAAGGCGCCCGTCCCGGTGAGTTTGAAGTGTTTGTCGGCTTTGAGCGCAATGTGCCGGGCGCTGGCTAACCGTTAGGCGTGGCAGGATTGCTTCAAATATTTGTATGCAACGGCCGTGGCGCATTGACATAGCGCCCCTGTGCTCTAATTACGCATGTGTTGCCACGCGAGGCCTGCGGAAGAGATTGGCACTCAGCGTTCGTGTGGATGCCAACGCCGAAGGAGCAACCGCCCCCGGAAACTCTCAGGCAAAAGGACCGCAGGCTGATGGCGCTCTGGAAAGTGGATGCGGCGTGTTCGGCGCTCATCCTACCGAAGGTGGTAAGCTAGTGCATCCGCTCAGCCGATGAGCGGGGGAACGTAGCGAATCTCTCAGGTCCCAAGACAGAGGGGGCTCTTACCTCGGGTGTGAGGAACGCATCCCTGTATGAGCCACGTTGGGATACTGAATGAGCGGATCACCCGCGACTGCGCCCCTGTTACGTACGCCGCTTTACGATTTACATGTGGCGCTCGGCGCCAAGATGGTGCCGTTCGCTGGTTATGAGATGCCGGTGCAGTATCCGTTCGGTGTGCTGAAGGAGCACCTCTGGACGCGGGATAAGGCTGGGTTGTTTGATGTCTCGCATATGGGGCAGGCAGCATTGATCGCGGCCGACGGCAAACATGAGACCGTCGCTCAATTCCTTGAAATGCTGGTTCCGGCCGACATGGGAAGCCTGAAGGTTGGGCAGCAGCGCTACACCCAACTGTTGACGCCGGACGGTGGTATTCTCGACGATCTTATGGTGACACGACCCATGGCGCCTGATGCCAATGGCGTGCTGCTCCTGATCGTCAATGCGGGATGCAAGGATGCCGACTATGTGCACATCGGTAAGCACCTCCCGTCGGGGATCCGACTAGAGATCATGTCAGATCGCGCATTGTTGGCGCTGCAAGGGCCCGCAGCCGGGGCCGTCATGACGCTACTGTCTCCGGACGCGGCAGCTCTCGGTTTCATGACCGCGCGCAGCACTAAGATAGGAGCGATCGATTGCCACGTCTCGCGCTCGGGTTATACCGGCGAAGACGGTTTCGAAATATCGGTGCCGAATAGTTCGGCGGTCGCGCTCGCGCATATTCTGCTGGCGAACCCAGCTGTGCAGCCGATCGGTCTCGGTGCACGTGACTCACTCCGCCTCGAAGCAGGTCTCTGCCTTTACGGGCATGACATCGACACCACCACGTCACCGATTGAAGCTGGCCTCAACTGGTCGATCCAGAAGCGGCGGCGCGTCGAGGGTGGCTTTCCAGGCAGCACCCGCATTCAAGCAGAACTGGCCAACGGGCCTGAGCGAGTGCGCGTCGGAATCAAGCCCGATGGACGTGCCCCGGCCCGCGAAGGCACCGAAATTGTTGACGGCAGCGGCGCTTCCGTCGGCATCATAACCTCTGGTGGTTTTGGCCCAACTGTCAACGGACCGATCGCCATGGGCTACATTACCCGTGACGCTGCCACCCCCGGCACGTCTGTCCAACTCATGGTGCGTGGTAAGCCCCTGCCCGCTACCGTTACCGCCATGCCCTTCGCCCCCCATCGCTATAAGCGCTAAGCCCAACGGGAGATTTCCATGACCATCAAGTTCACCAAGGACCACGAGTGGGTCAGCGTCGACGGCGATGTCGCCACCGTCGGCATCACCGATCACGCTCAGAGTGCGCTGGGTGACGTCGTGTTCGTCGAGGTGCCGGACGTGGGTCGTGCGGTGAAGCAAAAAGAGTCTATCGCGGTCGTCGAAAGCGTCAAAGCTGCCAGCGAAGTTTACGCGCCGATTTCGGGCGAAGTTGTTGCAGCAAATGCCGACCTTGCCGACACGCCCGCTCTTGTCAATGAAGACGCGCAGGGCAAAGCCTGGTTCTTCAAACTCAAGATCGCCAACAAGAGCGAACTCGATGGCCTCATGGACAGGGCCACCTACGACGCGTTCGTTAAGGAAGGTGCGTGATGCGCTATCTTCCCCTTGAAGATGTCGACCGGGCATCGATGCTCAAAAGTGTCGGTGTGACGTCGATCGACGATCTGTTCGCGGCGGTGCCGAAGCACAAACTGCTGAAGGCTCTGCCGAACCTGCCCTTGGCCAAGGGCGAGCTTGAGGTCGAACGTGAGTTGGGTCGACTTGCCGCCCGCAATACGTCGGCCGGTTCTGTGCCGTTCTTCTGTGGCGCAGGCGCCTATCGGCACCATGTGCCAGCGTCAGTCGATCACTTGATTCAACGCTCCGAGTTTTTGACATCGTATACACCCTATCAGCCAGAAATCACGCAAGGCACGCTGCAATACCTGTTCGAGTTCCAGACCCAGGTCGCCCGCCTCGCAGCGATGGATGTGGCGAACGCCTCAATGTACGATGGCTCGACCGGAGCCGCCGAAGCCGTGCTGATGGCGCATCGCATCACCCGCCGCAAGAAGGCTGTCGTTTCAGGCGGCCTTCATCCGCAGTACGCCGAGGTAATTGCAACGCTATCGAAGTATTCCGGTGCCAACGTCAGTTTGCTCGCGCCTGATCCGATGGACGCGCAGGACATCGCAACTGCGATCGACGGCGAGACTTCATGCGTCGTTGCCCAGTATCCCGACGTGTTCGGCAACATTCGGGATCTGCAGCCGATTGCGGACGCAGCACATGCCCGGGGCGCGTTGCTGATCGTCGTTGTCACCGAGATCGTGGCGCTGGGGGCGTTGAAGGCTCCTGGCGACATGGGCGCCGACATCGTCGTCGCTGAAGGCCAATCGATCGGCAACGGCTTGTCGTTTGGCGGCCCCTACGTCGGGTTGTTCGCCACCCGCGACAAGTACGTACGCCAGATGCCGGGTCGGCTGTGCGGCGAGACCGTCGATGCCGAGGGCAAGCGCGGCTTCGTGCTTACGCTGTCGACGCGCGAGCAGCATATCCGCCGTGAGAAGGCGACGAGCAACATCTGCACAAACTCTGGGCTCTGTGCGCTGGCGTTTACGATCCACATGACGCTGCTTGGCGAAGTTGGCTTGAGGCGGCTGGCCGCGATCAATCATGCCAACGCCTGTGATCTCGCGGACCGGCTCGCCGTAGTGAAAGGCGTAAGTGTGCTGAATAAAGCGTTCTTCAACGAGTTCACACTCAAAGTGCCGGGCGATGCGGCAGGAGTGATCGACAAGCTTGCTGCGCGTGGCATCATGGGTGGCGTACCGATGTCGCGCCTGCTGCCCGGCAATCTGGACATGGCCTCCTTGATCCTGGTCGCCTCCACCGAAATCAACACCGATGACGACCGTGCGGCTTATGTGAAAGCACTGGGGGAGGTGCTGTGATGCTTACTCTTTCCACTCAACAACTGTCATGCTGGGCCTCGTGCCCAGGACCCATGGCTCAGCGTGTCGCGCTGGCACGAACGAGTGACACCACTGTCAGCGAACCCAGTGTCCTGCCATCTGAGCTGGCCGACGGTTGGGGTCTGGGGAACCTTGACCTCCGCCGAGGGCAAGCAAGCCCGAGGATGACGCCGGTATTTGGAATTGTGATAGCGGCGCATTCCCCGAGCGGAGCAACATCATGTCCATGAACACCCAAGGCCGGCCCACGGCGCCGGGCGCTGCTGCGACCTCATCCAGTACAACCTTTACCGGCCACAAGGGGCTCGACCACGAGGAAGCGCTGATTTTCGAACGGCGCGGCAGCACTACCAAAACCGGCGTCGATCTGCCGGAGTCGAAAAAGCACGAGGCGCGTCTCGGCGGCCTTGAGCGCAAGCAGCCGATCGGTCTGCCCGGTCTGTCCGAGCCCGAGACTATGCGCCACTACGTGCGGCTGTCGCGCATGAACTACGCCATCGACAGCGGGCTCTACCCGCTCGGCTCCTGCACCATGAAGCACAACGCGCGGTTGAACGAGAAAATGGCGCGGTTGCCGGGCTTCGGCGACATCCATCCGCTGCAACCGCAGTCGACGGTGCAGGGCGCGATCCAGTTGATGGAGATACTCTCTGGCTACCTGCTCGAACTGACCGGCATGCAGAGCGTCGCCATGAGCCCTAAGGCCGGTGCGCACGGCGAATTGTGCGGCATGCTCGCGATCAAGGCGGCGCACGAGGCGAAAGGTTCGAAGCGCTCGGTCGTACTGGTGCCTGAATCGGCACACGGCACCAACCCGGCGACCGCGGCTTTCATGGGTTACAGCGTGAAAACGATCCCGGCGCGCGCCGA
>JANNRP010000263.1:0-12278 GCA_031401535.1 Hyphomicrobiaceae bacterium
GCTGCTTTGGCGACTTCGGCCCACTTTTTGATTTCGGCTGACAGATACGTCTTGAACGCATCCGCACCGCGCACGTTGACGGCGATGCCCTGCTTGACAGCACTCGCGGCAACCTCTGGCTTGGCCAGCGCCGCAAGCACAGCCTTGGACAGAGCATCGACCACCGCCTGAGGCGTCTTTGCAGGTGCAAACAACGCCAGCCAGCTATCAGCCTCGGCATCCACGACACCCTGCTCTTTCAGGAGGGCCACGTCCGGCACCTGCGGCGCACGGATGTTCGATGCGACAGCGATCGCCTTCATCTCGGCGCCCTGGATCTGGCCCAGCACCGACGGCAGCGTTGCGAACGCCACGTCAATACGGCCGGCCACGATCTCCAACGCCATTGGCGCTGCACCTCTGAACGGCACATGCTGCATCAGTGTGCCGGTGCGCGTCTTGAACAGCTCCATCGCGAGATGCGAGCCGGAACCGTTACCGGTCGAGCCATAGTTAAGCTTGCCGGGATCCTTCTTGGCGAGCGCGATCAGCTCCGCCACCGTGCTGACGCCCAGATCCTTGCGCACCACCAGCGCATGTTGCAGGTCGGCGAGGCCCGCCAGGGGGAGAAAATCGGCCTGTGGATCGTAGCCCGGCTCTTTCATGAGAAACGAATTGGTCGCGTGGGTCTGATTGTTGCCGAGCACGATGGTATGGCCATCGGGGTCAGCCTTCGCCACTTCGCGGGAGCCGATCGCACCTGAGGCGCCAGGCTTGTTCTCGACAACGACTGTCCAACCGTTTGCCGTCTGCAGTTCCTGGCCGACAATACGGGCAAGGGCGTCCGTTGGCCCACCGGCTGGATAGGGCACGACGATGCGTATCTGCTTCGAAGGAAAGGACTGCGCCATCGCATCGGCGGGCAACAGCGCCGCCGCCACAACGCCTGCCATCACGAACCGGCGCGTTACCGTCATGCCCATATCTCCCCTAGCGGTCGCAGTCGTCGGCTGACTATTCCGCCGCAAGCCGGACGGTGCCACCGCCAACGACGGGACATGCCGACCAGAGTGTACGCAACGCACCGACCAGATGGTCGATCTGTGCGTCCGTATGCACCGGCGTGGGGGTAATACGCAACCGTTCGGTGCCGCGCGGCACCGTCGGGTAGTTGATCGGCTGCACATAGATGCCGTGGGCATCGAGCAGTGTGTCGCTCAGTGCTTTGCAATGCACCGGGTTGTTGACCATTACCGGCACGATGTGGCTCGGGTTAGGAAGTACCGCAATGCCGGCGGCAGCCAACTTCGACTTGACGGTGCGCGCGCGCTCCTGGTGGCGGGTGCGTTCCACGGTGCTGGTCTTGAGATGACGAATGCTGGCCAGTGCGCCCGCGGCAATAGCCGGCGCCATCGACGTCGAGAAAATGAAGCCGGAGGCATAGGACCGGATAGCATCGCAACAGTTGCGGCTGGCCGCGATATAGCCGCCCATGACGCCGAAGCCCTTGGCCAGCGTGCCGTTTATGATGTCGACCTGATCCATCACACCGTCGCGCTCGGCAATGCCGCCGCCGCGCGGACCGTACATGCCGACTGCATGTACTTCGTCGAGGTAGGTCAAAGCGTTATACTTTTTCGCCAATGCGCAGATCTCGCCGATCGGTGAAATATAACCGTCCATCGAGTACACGCTCTCAAACGCAATGATCTTCGGCGTCGAGAGGGGCACCGACTTGAGTTTGACCTCGAGGTCGGCGACATCGTTGTGCCGGAAGATGCGTTTTTCGCCCCGACCATGACGGATGCCGGCGATCATCGACGCGTGGTTCTTCTCGTCCGAGAATACGACGCAGCCGGGTAGCAACTGTTGCAAGGTCGACAGGGTGGCATCATTAGCGACGTAGGCCGATGTAAAGATCAGTGCCGATTCCTTGCCATGCAGATCGGCAAGCTCGACCTCGAGATCGACGTGGTAGTGCGTCGTGCCCGAGATGTTTCGCGTGCCACCTGATCCGGCGCCCGCGGCATCGATCGCCTCGTGCATGGCGGCGAGCACGCTCGGATGCTGGCCCATGCCTAGATAGTCGTTCGAGCACCAAACCGTAATATCGCGGGTCGCGCCACCATTGCGACGTCCAGCCTTCGGGAATTGCCCACGCTCACGCTTGATGTCGGCAAACACCCGGTACCGGCCTTCGCGATGCAACGCTGCAATCTGGCTGCCGAAGGCCGCTTCGTAGCCATTTTGATCGTTGTGCGGTTTATCCATTGGATGCCTCCGGTACTTTATCGTTATTTTGCGTTTGTTGTCTGCTGACCAATCAAGCAACTTTCGGCACCGCCGGTACCTTCGACGACCCGGGCTTGAGCCGAGCGGCAGCTGTGACCGTGGCTTGAGAAATAGGTTCAATCAAGTTTGAATGCGCGGATTGTACCGACGTCGCATTGTGCGAGGTCAACCCCCAACTCCAAAGTGCGGCTGCTGGCAGTGGCAATACCATCAGCCAGTGTTCGAGAATTGCAAGCGCCAGTAGCGCGCAAACGAACGTGAAGGCTGCCGCCTGGAACGCCGTAACATCCACCGCAATGGCCTGTTGAGCCAACACAACCAGTGCCGTCGTCGACAATGAAATTGAAATCGGAAACGCCACATTCATTGGCGCTTTGCGGAAGTAGCTTTTGAGGAAGCTGAGACCTTGCGGCAAGAACTCCTCGGTCAGGTTAGGCACGCCCAGGAATACGTTGATCTTGGATGAGAGCCGCAGCACCCAGAGCACTGCAAAGGTCCAGACGCCGACCTGATTTGGTTGATCCCAAGTCAGACCGGCAATCAGGGCCAGCGAGGCGACAAGTGCCAACTCGTGATAAAGGATTGCCATGGTTGCGTAGCTAAAGCGCTCGAACCCAACTGCGCCAGCCGGGCAAGGAGCTGGCCGAGGGCCTGTAACATAGCCCATTAGGAAGCCCATTTCGTTCCAGCCCCACACCATGATCGCGCAGGTAAACGCGACGTAGGCGCTGGTAACCGTGGTATCCGTCGCCGAAGTTGTCAGCGAGTAAAGTGCGCCGAGCGAGAGCGCGGTTGCGCCGAGCATACTCCAGCGGAACGTGCGCCGGGGCAGCCCGTCCAGATACACGATCACGCCGGTGCTGAACCACCACACAAAGGCCGTGAAAAGAATTGGATAACCGTATGCGGCCATCGTGTTCATCGTCGCTCAACCGTCGTTCTTGCGAAACAGGACCGCTACCAGGCTGGTGACATGCGGCTGCTGGCTGGGATTGGATTGTCCTTGGGTTTCAAGACGTACAAGCGGATAAAAGCTGCGGCAGCCGTTGCAGCCAGCCAGCCGCGCTTAAGCCGCCCCATGATACCCGTCTGCGCCTCAGCTTCGCCGAGCGCGTCACTGATCTTGCGAAGCCGCTCCAGACCTACGAGGAATTTTGGGTTCTCGATGTCGAGCGTAATTGGAAACACCTGCTTGGTGATCTCGCTGGTGATCCGGAACACCTTCATTCCATAGTCTTGTGGGTGAATACCCAACGCCTTGTGGAACTCTGGCCGCGCATGATCGCGAACGTACATCGTGGCGAAAACGGCAAGAACAAAAAACCGCACCCAGTATTTGTTTATGCCAGTCAGTAGGCCCGGATTAGCCCGCATCAACAGCGCGAATGCTTCTCCGTGGCGGAACTCGTCGTTGCACCACTTCTCGAACCACTTGAAGATCGGATGGAACCGCCGTTCCGGGTGACGCTCGAACTGCCGGAAAATCGTTATGTAGCGAGCGTAGCCGATCTTCTCGGACAAATAGGTGGCGTAGAAAATGAACTTCGGGCGAAAGAACGTGTACTTCTTTGCCTTGGTCAGAAAGCCCAGATCGACGCCCATGCCGATGTCTTTGAGCGTATCGTTTATGAAGCCGGCATGGCGGGCTTCGTCACGGCTCATGAACTTGAATAGCTCGCAGATGTCGGGGTTTTTGCCGCGCTTGCGCATTTCCGAATAGAGCACACAGCCGGAGAATTCAGCCGTCAACGAACTCACCAGGAAGTCAGTCAACTCCTTGCGCAACCCTTCGGGCAGTTGCTGCAGATCAAAGGCATCCCATGCATCAGTGCGGCGGAAGTGACCCTTGTTGGGATCGGCGCGCATTTCTGCGATCAGCACGTCCCACTCGGCGCGAACCGAACTTACATCCATCCGGTCCAGTTCTTCGAAGTCGGTGGTATAGAAGCGTGGACTGAGCATCGTGTCGGTCTGCGCCGTCTTGGTCGCTTCGTTGGGCGCTCGGCCCAGTGTCTCGATCGTCATAGCCGCCTCCCGGACGAAAAACTCACTTCGTACAGCTCGGTCAATTCCAGCCTTGCGGCCAGTTTCGTAACAAGCCGATCGAACGACGACGCCCGTGTCACCGTTGCCTGCCGACGCAGTGTCAGTTTTTCCCCGAACGGCACTCGGATCGGATCGCCGTGAACAAGTACTTCATCGCCGGCTTCGATCTTGATATCGTTATCGAGGTCGACATGGGCATGCAGGCTGTCGAACGTGTTCTCGATCTCGATGGTGCAGGGTACATCAAACGTTTCGCGCGCCGGAAAAAGCCGACCAATCATGGCGTAGCCTTTCGGAACGACTGCAACAATTGTGCAAAGGCGTCGCGATTGCCGCGACCGAAGGCATCGACCTGGATCTTCCGATCCGTTTGCGAGTCAAACAGCCATAGCTGGTCTTCCGCATCGCGGATCAACCGAAACGGTGCTTCTGGTCCGATACCGAGGAGATTGCGTTCGCGCGCCAAGCCCCGCGTGGCAACGCGCACAAAACCGCTTGTGCCCGGCATCAGCACGACGGGCGCAGCGGTTGGCTGCGTAATGTCTGTGACTAAGATGGCCCCGTCGGCGCGATCGGCAAACATCAGATCGCGGGATTCGACGGCTGCTGGTAGCAAGGTCCGCTGAGCGCCCACTCCCGTAAGGCTGGTGCCGGTTGCCAACACAAGTGACAGCAACACAATCCCAGCCGACAAAAGCAAAGGTCCCCGCGGAAAGGGCCGCTCAAGTGTCCACTCGCTCAACGTCGCCTCCTGTCTCATTTAGTTGACACTATTCTGCCGCGACAACCTGGGGCCATGCAACAACTTTAGTGCTACTGGCCTCGGACTTTGTGCCCGTGGGAACATCAGCCGCACCCGCACTGACAGTGGCCGACGTCGCCCCAAGGCTCGCTTGCGCCATGGCCTTACCGAGGATTTCGGCGACATTGGCAGCATCTGCGACACCACGCAGCATTGGTTGCGGCTTTGCCAGTCGAAAGGGGCGAGCATGCGGCCACAGCACGAAGTAACCGAACCCGTCATTGCGGGGCAGGGTCAGCGGTATGTCGCCTGTGCCGTCGGAATACAGCTTCAAATCGACATTGCTGATCTTACCGAACGGCAAATTGATCGTCATCGGCAGTGCCATGCCAAAACGCATCACCACCCTGCTGCTGGTGATCGTGTAGACCGTGGTGCGGCCGACAAACCACGCAAACAAGGCCAGAAGTCCCATGCCCACAATCGCGAGCGGCAATACGCGGGCGACAGACAACAGCGACGCTGCCAACGATTGAGTTTCGTAGAATACATAGCCGAAACGCCACGCGAACAGCAGGCCGAAGTAAATGGCAATGTTATCCAACTGAAACACGCGCCGGGCGATCATCTGCCATTCCGGCTTGCCCTGCCACAGGATCTGCTCCCCTGCCGGCGGAACGGCCGGCAGGCCACGGATTGGCTCGAACTCAAAATCGTCGTGACTCATACGACCGGCTCCGCACGCTCTGGGGTGGCGTAGAGGCAGCCGCCGCCGTAATAGCCCATGATGCGATCTTCTTCGCGACGTGTTACCTGATCGGCACTAGCGGTCGCGGGAACATCGGCGAAGTGTGCCGACAGGATCGCATTCACTTTGACTTTGCCACCCTCGGTCTTGGGTATCGTCTTGCCCGGCATCACGATATTGAACAGCCATTCGAAGCCCCAAATGTGCGCCGGATTCGAACCCGCCTGAATGCGTGCGAAGTTGATCGGTAACAACACGCGGCGTTGACCCACTTCGACCTCAAGATAACGGATCAATGCTTCCGAACGGTCGACCCAAACATCGCGGACCGTGCCGCCGACTTTGCCATCGCCAGCAATCACAGGCATGCCGCGTGGATCGGGGTCCTTGCCATCGACATGATAGTCAGTCGCCACCCGCAACGGCACAATGCGTGGCTTTCCGCCGACTGTTAAATCAGGAACATTGGCGCGCTCTGCATAGGAGGCTGGGCCGACACCATCCAGCATCGGATTACCAGTCGGCACCAAAGGCGCGCCAGCCCACGGCTCCATGGCCCGGGCTTTGATCGGCCGGGTATCACGTTGCCCATTCGGTACGGTATGCGTGCCCGCACCATGCGGCAGAATGTAGGTTTTGGGATCGGGCAGACCGGGGAAGCCTTCGGGGCGCATCGCGCTCGCGCCTTCACGCTCCAGCGGGTAACCCTCACGCTTGCTCTCCTGGTGCAGGTAATAGATCAGTGCCGCAAAGAAGGCCCAGAAGATGTAGAGCGAAATTATTCCAAGATCGAAGTGAGTGTTGCCGCTGCTCAGCATGATATCTTTTCCTCCATATGATGGAACCACTAACCGGTTGACCCGGCAAGTTCAGGCGTCACGGATGATGGTAGTGGATTTGACCGCTGACTCGGACGCACGAGAGGTCCGAGAACGACCAGACTTACAAATAGAAATGCGATCTCGATGTGATAGACGATCTGATAGCCAATCGCGGGATCGGCAAACGCGAGCCCTAAGCTGCCACGGGCTGCCAACTCGGTGACGAGGTCGCGCACTATTCCGCCCGAAGCAATTGCCAATCCAGCGGCCGACGCCTGCACGGCGCCCCAGGTTCCAAGCGCCAACCCACCGTCGTCGCCTTTGGCAAGCGCCATCGTCGCCGTCAGTGTGCCATGTGCAAAAAGTCCTGCACCAAAGCCGATCAGCAGTGTGCCGACGGCGAACAGCAGCGCCGACTCGAGTGGCGCCGAAAACACGACTGCGGAGAAAGCCGCGAGTCCAGCCATCACACCCAGCGCCGACACGCGATAGGCATCGGCACCACGTCCGAGCATGCGGGCGGCGAGGCCCAGTCCAATGCCACTACCGACGGCCAAGGTGGCGGTCAGCATCGTTGTCGCCGATACCGAGAGCTTCAGAATCTGTCCACCGAACGGCTCCAGCAGTACGTCGGACATGCTGAACGCGATCGTCCCGCAAGCTGTTGCCACCATGTGCCGCCGTGGTCGCGTGCCGCCGCTCATGAAGCTCGCCCAAGCCTGCTTGAATGTGGGTTGCGGCTTGGCCGGAGCGGTCGCGGCCGGATTGCGCGCCTCCTGCTTCCAAAGCGCGATCGTATTCAATACCATCGTCACGACGGCGGCGCCCTGGATCACCTGGATCAGCCTGATCTGGGAAAAATTGGCGAGCAGCGCACCAAAGATCAATGCGCTCCCGACCATGCCGACGAACAACATCATGCACAGCATCGCAACAACTTTGGGACGGGCGTGCACAGGCGCCAGATCGGTGGCGAGCGCGAGACCGATGGTCTGCACAGTGTGTAAGCCAGCACCGACCAGCAGAAACGACAAGGCAGCCGCCATCGTGCCGAACCAAGGCGGAGCGTTCGAGTCACCCGACAGCAGAATCAGGGCCATCGGCATGATGGCAAAACCGCCGAACTGCAGCATGCTACCCAACCAGATGTAGGGCACGCGCTTCCAGCCAAGCAGCGACTTGTGCGTATCGGACTTATGGCCAACGAGAGCCCGGAACGGCGCGAACACCAGTGGCAGCGAGATCATCACGGCGACGATCCAGGCCGGCACTTCGAGTTCGACGATCATGACGCGGTTCAGTGTGCCGACCAGCAATGCGATCGCCATGCCGACTGAAACCTGGAACAGCGACAGCCGCAGCAGTCGACCCAGCGGCAACTCAGGCGTCGCCGCATCAGCAAACGGCAAGAACCGCGCATCGAGTTTCGTCCAGGCGAAAGATATGCCTCTGCCAGTCAGCTTCATGAGCGCCGCAACTCCAGTGCCTGGCTCTTGTAAAAGCTGCTCGAGATCCGCTGCGTGCGCGCTGGATTCCATCCAGCGCAGCGGGGCTCAGCCGCGATCAAGGATTTGAGTGTGTCGAAACTGACCGGCTCGATCCACGGCGCACGATCACCTTTCGGGAACATCCGTCCCACAGCGCGCATGATCGCGAGTGACGGCGTCTGTGGAGCAAACGTTGTGATCACGGCCTGATCAGCACGGGAGATTAGCCCGGCAAGCGCCTGAACTGTGTCGGTGGCCTGATAATGAATCAGGCTATCCATGCACACGATATAATCGAACCGACCATGTGACGGGTGCAGCATATCGCCCGCCAGATATTGGATCGAACCTGGCACATCAAGTCCGGACGAGCGCTGGCGTGCGAGATCGACCAGCGTTGGCGACAAATCGATAGCGACAACTGTTGCACCGCGGCCCGCGGCTTCGACGGCAAGTGCACCCGTACCACAGCCGGCATCGAGCATCCGCATGCCCGCCATGTCCTCCGGCAGCCATGACAGGATCGTTGCGCGCATACGGTCGCGACCCTCGCGCACGGTTTTGCGAATGCCGCTGACGGGTTCGGTCGACGTCAATCGCTTCCAGGCGTCCGCCGCAGTCCGATCGAAGTAGGCCTCGATCTTCTCGCGACGTTCGAGGTAAGATAAATTCAGCATAACGTGTATCCCTGGCGCAGCACGTGAACCGATAGACTGAAAGGCTCAATCAAAGCCGAGAAAATCGAAGATCTCGCGATCCTTCATCGGCCGCGCGATCTTTGCTTCGCCGCCAACCCACAAGTTGGCAGCCAACCGCATGTATTCTGCTTGTACGGCCGCCAAGGCTGGTGATTCCGGCATCTCGAACAACGTCGACTTCTTCAGGCGTGAACGGCGAATTTCATCGAGATCGGGGAAGTGCGCGATCCGCTCCAATCCGGCTGCCGCATTGTAGCGATCGATCTCGTCGGTGCCAGCCGACCGATTGGCGATCACGCCTCCGACGCGAACGGCATAATTCTTCGACTTCGCCTGGATAGCGGCGGCGATCCGGTTCATCGCGAAGATGCTGTCAAAATCGTTGGCGGTAACGATCAGCGCCCGCTCGGCATGTTGCAAGGGCGACGCGAAACCGCCACACACCACGTCTCCCAGCACGTCGAAGATCACAACGTCGGTATCTTCGAGGAGGTGATGCTCTTTCAGGAGCTTCACGGTCTGGCCGACGACATATCCACCGCACCCGGTGCCGGCCGGGGGACCACCCGCCTCGACACACATCACCCCATTGTAGCCCTCGTAGACGAAATCCTCGACGCGCAGTTCCTCGGTATGAAAATTGACCTGCTCCAGCACGTCGATCACCGTCGGCATCAACTTCTTGGTGAGTGTGAATGTCGAATCATGCTTCGGGTCGCAGCCGATCTGCAGCACGCGCTTGCCAAGCTTTGAGAAGGCAACCGACAAGTTCGAAGATGTCGTGCTCTTGCCGATCCCGCCCTTGCCGTACACCGCGAAAACTTTCGCGGTCGTCGAAATCTGCACATTCGGATCGAGCTTGACCTGCACGCTGCCTTCGCCGTCGCCACGAACGGGCAGCGGCCTGGCACCTGGGCGATTGAGGGTTACGACAGTCATTCGGCAGCCTCCTTGAGAATAACGCCTTCCAGCCGGTCTTCAAGCTCATCGCCTGCAGCCCTGAGGGCGGCGAGCGTGGCTTCGTCGGGCTGCCAATACTTGCGATCATAAGCTTCGAGCAGACGGCTCGAGATTTTCGCCGATGCGGTCGGGTTGAGCTTTGCCAACCGTTCGCGCATCTCAGGATCCAACATGAAGGTCTGAGTGATGCGCTGATAAACCCAGGGCTGGACTTCGCCGGTCGTTGCCGACCAGCCCATGGTGTTGGTGACGTGGGTCTCGATCTGCCGCACGCCCTCGTAGCCGTGCTTCAGCATGCCCTCGTACCACTTTGGATTGAGCATCCGTGTGCGGGTTTCGAGCGAGACTTGCTCGCCGAGCGTGCGTATGGCGCCCTCGCCCTTGGTCTGATCACTGATGTAGACCGGGGCCGATTTGCCGCCCTTGGCACGCTTTACCGCACGACTGATGCCGCCGAGCGTATCAAAGTAGTTGTCGACCGTGGTAACGCCAAGTTCGACAGAATCTAGGTTCTGGTAGGCCAAATCGACGCCGGCCAGAACGCTCTTCAGCAAAGTCGGTTGCTGCACAGCACGGCCACCGCGACCGTAAGCAAAGCCCTTCCGCCGCGTGTAGGTTTCGGCCAGTTCGTCCTCTTCCTCCCAACGCCCGTTTTCGACCAGGTTGTTGACGTTCGAACCGTAGGCGCCTTCGGCGTTACCAAACACACGCAATGACGCGGTTTCCAGATCGCAGCCATGTTCATTTTGATACGCGAGCGCGTGCTTACGGACATAGTTCATGTCGACCGGCTCATCGGCGGCGGCGGCCATGAACGAGGCCTCTGCCAGGAGCTTGATTTGCAGCGGTAACAGGTCACGGAAGATACCTGACAGCGAGATGATCACATCAATGCGCGGCCGACCAAGCTCTTTGAGCGGGATCAACTGCGCTCCGGCGAGACGCCCGTAGCTGTCGAACCTTGGTTTGGCACCCATCAATGCCAGAGCCTGACCGATCGGCGCGCCTTCGGTCTTGAGGTTATCGGTGCCCCACAGCACCAATGCCACGGTCTCAGGCAACTCGTTGCCATCATCCATGTGCCGCATCAGTAACCGCGCAGCCTGTCTGGCACCATCCTGAACGGCGTAAGCACTTGGAATGCGGAACGGATCGAACCCGTGCAGATTGCGCCCGGTCGGCAACACAGCCGGAGTGCGTAGCAGATCGCCGCCGGGCGCCGGGCGCAGGAACCGGCCATCGAGTGCCTTCAGAATGCCGGGGATCTCATGATCTTCGGCCAGCAGTTTGCCCGCAGTCGCCATATCGTCGAACATCGCGAGCGTCGCCGCGTCGGCCTCAAGCCCGGAAAGGCCCAAGGCCTGCTGCGGCGTTGCGCCAGCAATCAGCGCCATCACCGCGTTCTTTTCGGGACGCTTGCCGTGCCCGGCATCCGCCATCGACATCAGCGCGTCGCAACGCTCCTCGTCAGACATGGCGGCCCCAACCACGTGAAGTCCGTGCGGGATCAGCGTGTACTCGAGCTCCAACACTGCCGCGTTGAGCGCTGCAACTTCAACGTTGACGTCGGCTTCGCCTTGCCATTTCGCCTCCCGGATCGGGAGATCGACAGCCGTGGCTTGGATTTTGATCAACTCGACCAGTTCCCCGCGCTCGCGGATCGCATCCTCAGGGTTCAACTGACGCCAACGGTCAAGCGACGCCTTGAGATCGAGCAGACCGCGATACAGTCCGGCGCTGGAAACCGGTGGGGTCAGATAGCTGACCAGCGTTGCAGCCGACCGCCGCTTGGCAATCGCGCCTTCGGACGGATTGTTTGATGCGTACAGGTAGATATTGGGTAGATCGCCGATCAGCCGATCAGGCCAGCTCGTCTCGGACAAACCGGTTTGCTTGCCTGGCATGAACTCGAGCGCACCATGCGTGCCAAAGTGCAGAACGGCATTGGCGCCGAAGTCTTCACGCAGCCAGCGATAGAATGCGGAGAAAGCATGGGTCGGCGCGAACCCCTTCTCGAACAGCAGCCGCATCGGGTCGCCTTCATACCCGAACGAGGGTTGAACGCCGACAAAGATATTGCCAAAGCGCTCGCCCAGCACATGGATCGAGCTGCCATCGCTCTGCTGGCGGCCGGGAGCTGGACCCCACTGAGCTTCGATCTCAGGCAACCAGCGCTCCTGGCGCACATGGGTCTCTGCGCTGATCCTCGTGTGGACGTTCGCCAGCGCGCCGAAGCGTTCGCGGTTGCCGTTGATGATGCACTCGCGCAAGTCGTCTTCGGTAGCTGGAACGTCGACCGTGTAGCCCTGTGCCCGCATGGCTTTTAGAGTCAGGTACAACGATGCGAAGACCGACAGATAAGCCGCCGTGCCAGTGTTACCGGCGTTCGGTGGAAAATTGAACAGCACAATGCCAACCTTGCGATCGGCACGCTGTGACCTGCGCAAGGCGACCAGTTTTTCTACCCGGCGAGACAGCATTTCGGCACGCTCGCCGCACGGGTGC
>JANNRP010000264.1:0-9123 GCA_031401535.1 Hyphomicrobiaceae bacterium
ACCACCCGATTGCGGCCGTCACGTTTGGCGGCATACAACGCATTGTCGGCACGCTTGAACAATGTCTCCGGCGTATCATCCGATCGTTCGAGCGTGGCGATGCCACAACTGGCAGTGACCCTGATCTGAGTTTGTGGGTTAACCTGAAACAGATCAGCTGCCACGCAGGCTCGCAGCCGTTCGGCCACCTGATATGCGCGTTCCATCGCCGTATCGGGCATGATGATGACAAACTCCTCGCCACCCAGTCGGCAGGCCAGATCAATGCCGCGTGTATTACGGCGGAACCGCCCGGAGAACTCACGCAGCACGTTGTCGCCCGCATCGTGGCCATAGGTGTCGTTGATCTTTTTGAAGAAATCGATATCGGCAACCACGATCGACAATGGCCGGTTGCCGACGCGCGATTCTTCCACGAGCGTGCGTAGGTGCCCTTCCATGTAGCGCCGGTTGTGTAAGCCAGTCAAAGCATCCGTAATTGCGAACTCGACGCTTTCCTCGAATCGTGTGCGCAGCAAGTCAGCATGGCGTTTGCGCCGGATCTGGGTCTTCACCCGAGCCAGCATCTCATTGCGGTCGATCGGGCGCACCAGATAGTCGTTCACACCCATATCGAGGCCGCGCATCAGTCTCGCGTTATCTCCTGGCTCGATCATCACAATGATCGGCAAATGGCGCGTGCGATCGAGCGAGCGTACTTGGCTGCACAGGCGTAGCCCATCGGCACTGGTCAAACCGAGACTCACCATCAACAGGTCAAAATTGAATTCGCCAACGCGGTTGAGAGCGGTTTGTACGTCGCCATGCACGAATACGTCGTGCGTGCGTGCCAATGCCTCCATGGTTCGCGACGCCGATCGGCGATGATCATCAACCAACAAGATGCGACCGCTCTCGCCACGCAACGACTTGGCGACGGCTGGCGATAGTGGCATTCCCATCTGCTGGGTTGTGGCCGCCCGCATCGTCATCTCATCATGCATGACCTTCAAGCGTGCCACGTTTTTGACGCGCGTGATGAGCGCGATATCGTCTACCGGCTTGCTCAAAAAGTCGTCTGCGCCGGCCTCAAGCCCTTGAACCTTGTCGGACGACTGATCAAGCGCGGTCACCATGATCACCGGCACGTGCTGTGTCGCCGGATTGCTCTTGATCCGCCGACAGACCTCGAACCCATCCATTCCCGGCATCATGACGTCGAGCAGCACTACATCGACGCGCTCACGCCCACAAATCTCCAGCGCCTGCTGACCGTTAGTGGCGGTCAGAACTTCAAAATACTCGGCCGCTAAGCGGGCTTCGAGCAGCTTGATGTTGGCCAGAATATCATCGACGACCAGCACACGCGCAGTCATTTACCACCTTCTTGCGACTGGCTCGTGGGGAGTAACCGCCATCGTCATGCTTCCCCGATAAAACGACGCACGATTGCGATAAAACTGCCGACCGAAATCGGCTTTGAGATATAGGCCTCACAACCACCACCGCGGATGCGCTCCTCATCGCCTTTCATCGCAAACGCGGTGACGGCGACCACGGGAATTTCGCGTAACTCAGGATCATTCTTCAACTGCCGCGTCACCTCGAGCCCCGAGATCTCTGGCAGCTGGATGTCCATCAAGATCAACGCCGGCCGATGCTCACGGGCGATGCCCAGCGCGTCACGTCCGTTCCGCGTTTGTAAGGTTGTATAGCCATGAGCATCGAGTAGATCATGAAACAATTTCATGTTCAGCTCGTTGTCCTCGACGATCAGCACAGTCTTGGCACGACGGGGCTCGGACACCTGATGCCCCTCGAAGCTGGCGCTGCGTTCCTGGTAGGTCATTGACCGGCTATCTGACAAGAATCTCGCATTATTTATACATGCACCGATTCGCCTACGAACACGGTATTGCAGTGTGCGCCAGAAGCCGTAACAAACGGTTTAAGTTCGGAAGAATCACAACGACGCGACCTAATTGGAAGTTGGCATGTTCAAGAAGCCTCGCCCCAAACGGCTGGATCGCGAAGCGGCCGAGACCATCGGACTGCAAGCGTTGGCTTTTCTCGCCGAGGATGAAACACGCATTGGTCAGTTTCTTGGAACCACTGGCATCGCGCCTGACGATCTGGGTGCGCGGGCACAAAGCTCCGATCTGCTGCTGGCGGTCCTCGATTACATCAGCAGTGATGAGTCGCTGCTTTTGATGTTCGCCGCCAACGCCGGTATTCCGCCCGAAGACTTCGCGCCAGCACTTGCCTTGTTGTCTGGTCACGCTCGAACGCGAGACGGCTGATGATCCAGCAAATAACTCCAACAAGCCAGCCCGCACCCTGGCGCATCGGCATCGATCTCGGCGGCACCAAAATTGCGGGCATTGTGCTTGGAACCGACGATCACATTGCTGCCGAAACCCGGATAGCGGCGCCACAGGGCAATTACGAAGCGACCATTGTCGCCTTGACCCGGCTCGTCGTCGAGTTGGAGGCGACATGCGACGCGCCATCGTCTATCGGCATTGGCATGCCCGGCTCTGTATCGCCAGCAACCGGCCTTGTTCAAAACGCAAACTCGACATGGCTCAATGGACGTTACTTCAAACACGATCTCGAAGCAGCCCTTGCTCGTCCGATACGGTTGGCTAATGATGCCAACTGCTTGGCACTGTCTGAAGCAGTGGACGGGGCCGGTCGGGATATGCCGTCGGTGTTTGGTGTCATCATAGGCACCGGATGTGGTGGCGGAGTGGTCGTAGACGGCCGCCTGATCGACGGTCCCCGTGGCATCGGCGGCGAATGGGGGCACAACCCTCTGCCCTGGGCGCTGCCTGATGAGTATCCAGGCCCGACATGCTGGTGTGGGCGGCTCGGCTGTATGGAGACGTGGGTTTCTGGGCCGGCCCTAGCCGCCGACCACGCCCGCGCCACTGGGCTGACGTCATCTGCGGAAGACATTGCAATGCTTGCAGCTGCCGGAGACAATAGCGCTAAAGCGACACTTGACCGGCATGCATCACGGCTCGCGCGCGGACTTGCTCACATCGTCAACGTCATCGACCCGCACGTTATAGTCCTGGGCGGCGGATTATCGAACTTGACGCACCTCTATACGGTGCTTCCCGGATTGATGGCACCACATATATTTGCCGACCATGCCAATGTGAATCTCCGACGGCCCGCGTGGGGCGCTGCCAGCGGCGTGCGTGGTGCTGCCCGCCTGTGGTCAGCCTGACCTGGAACCACTCATTTCTTGTCGCAGGGCACTTCGTCGAGGAACGTTAATTCCTTGAGTACACCGCGAATAGAAAAATCACCGTAGTCGATAAACAAGCGGCGGCTTACGCCGTTCTCGAAGAACAGGAATGCCAGCTCATAGGACGGGGCGGCATCCGACTTGTCACCTGCCTTGTCGAAATAACTGAGCGATACCGGCCACGATGGCAGCCGATCCAACGCCTCGCCGTTCTTGACCGGCGGCAGACGGCTGTTGCGCCCGGGAGCCTGCACCTTGCCGATCACGGCAGTGGTGGCGAACACCTTCTCGCCCTTGTCGGAGCCGTCGTAGAGATCGGCTGCAAAAATCGACTTGCCGACTTTTGCTGCCTTTAACAGCGCAATCGAATGCTGCACGGGAAACAATGTTTCTGCGGCAATTGTTAACGACGCTTTTTTGGGCTTGCTGACGTCTGCTTTGATCGCTCCGTCAGGTACCGCCCGGCTCGCGTCGCCAGCCGTGACCTCGGTCTGTTGGTCGTCTCGGTACTGGCTTGAGTTGAACTTGAAGGCCTTGGCCCCAGCCTCCTCAACAGTGGTTGATCTCAGGTCGTTGACACTGGCTTGCCCTTCCTGACTGGTCATACGCGTAACGAACCGCATGTTCTGGGTGTACCCCTGACACACGCTACCTGTCAGTTCATAGACCATACGCCCATTCAAATCAGCAATACCCGCACCGGCCTTGGCATTCTCCAGTGCGATCTCGTAAACCGCTCGATGCGGCGCCAAGGTGATCGTATCGGTCGCGGCCGCGTACGCTGGCGCGGCGGCCGTGACCATCACTACCAGCCCTCCACCTCGTCGCATTCCGTTCGGCACCATTTGTTGTTGTCCTTTTTTGGAGCGGGTCTTATTCCCGGGTCACTTTGGATCAAGTTAGAGCGGCGGTGGAAGGTTGCAAAGCTTTCTGGCAATAAAGCGAGCATGGACACGAGCGATTAGTGATGTGTTTCACATCGCCATACGCCAAACTGGACAACCTTTTTCATGCTTGATCGACAAACCTTCATTCGGCCTATCGCACACCGCGGCTTGCATAATCCGGTGTTGGGCATCGTCGAGAATACTGCTCCTGCCTTCGACGCCGCCATTGCACGGGGGTACGGCATAGAGTGCGACCTTCAGCCCCTGGTGGATGGCACACCGGTCGTATTCCACGACGAAACACTGACCCGCCTCATCGACGCGCCCGGATTGCCCGCTCGGATCGATCAACTTTCAAGCGCTCAGCTCAAGCGCATCAGATATCGCGGCTCGGACACAGCAATCATTGGTTTTGCAGAATTACTCGAGTTAGCCGCCGGTCGCGTACCCCTATTGGTCGAAATCAAAAGCGACTGGAACCCACCAAGCGCAGCTTTTCTTCAGAATATTGCGACCCTTGCCAGCGCGTACAATGGGCCATTGGCGCTGATGTCCTTTGACCCCGACGTGATGCGGTCGATGCGCATATTGGCGCCAGATATCCCACGCGGCATTGTTGCCGGCATTTATAGCGGCCCCAGTTGGTGGGAGGATAAGATCGATCCTGAGCGTGCGTTCCGACTCAGTCATCTGCTTGAGAACGGAGCCGTGGCCCCAAGTTTTGTCAGCTACCACGTCAAGGCGCTGCCGACGTCCGTGACGCGCTACATCCGTGAAGTCACCGGACTGCCACTGTTCTGCTGGACGGTGCGCACGCTCGAAGACAGGGACAGTGCTGCGCGATGGGCCGATGCCGCAACCTTCGAGGGCTATGAGCCCTGACCCCCGGATGTGACGACCCACGTCCGGGACGCCCAAAACCGCCGCGTGCGGTGACAGAGCCTAATTCAACTTCCGTCGCCGGGCTGCCTCATAGAGCGGGAGAACGTCCTTGAGATTGGCCTTAATGGTCGTGATCCGCGTGTCACCCGACGGATGCGTGGACATCCATTGCGGCGGCGCACCTTGTGATGCCTTGCTCATCTTCTGCCACAACGTCACGCCAGCTTCTGGGTTGTAACCGCCACGGGCCGCGATCTCCATACCTACAAGATCGGCTTCGGTCTCATCGTTGCGCGAGAATTTGAGGCTGAGCAAACCGCCGGCGGCACGTGTCAACTCGCCGACGTTACCACCGACCAGCACGCTGATTGCCAATGTGCCAAAGCCCGTCAATTTTTGTTTGGCGGCGCGGGCCCGGGCATGTTCCCGCAATGCATGAGCAATTTCATGCCCCATGATCATGGCAACTTCATCGTCGTTCAACTGCAGTTTCTCTAAGATACCAGTGAAAAAGGCGATCTTGCCGCCCGGCATGCAGAACGCGTTGATCGAGCCTGAATTGATCAGGTTGACGTCCCAACGCCAGTCCCTGGCGCGCTCGTTGAACTTATAGGAATGCGGCAGCAGATCTTGGAAAATCCGGCGCAGCCGCTGCGTTTGAGGATGCTCAGGCGGCAACAATGCGCGTTTCTGTGCGGCCTGCTTCGTCAACTGGGCATACTGCAGCTCGCCCGCCTGTTCCATCCCTTCGGACGACGCCAATTTGCGAACCAGTCGCCCAATAATGCCGGGCTCGCTTATTTTGACGCCATCGTTAACCTGCGGCGCCTGCGATGCAGCCGGTGCCACAACTGCAATGGATGCCACCGTCGCGGTTATGATCAGCAATCTCGTTAGGCGCATAATAGACCCTCCTAGCATATCGTCGACGTTACGATAGCGGTCAGCACCCGCTGGGTGAAGGCTCTCAGACGAAACATTTTGTGGCTCCGCGTCGTCTGGCCCACACATGCGCTATGGGCATGCGCTAAGCTGCGTGTCCAACAGTTAAGGTGTCGCATGAGCCAACAGACGGGGAGCATCGTCCGGGTCGAGCCGAAGATCACATCGATCGACGCGGCCGCGTGGGATGCTTGCGCCAATTCTGATCCGTCGACGACGAACCCATTCGTAGCGCATGCCTTCCTGGCGGCCCTGGAGCGCTCGGGAAGCGTAGGTGGTCGCACGGGCTGGCTGCCGCAATACCTTGTCGTAGAAGCACCCGATGGCAGTATTATCGGCTGTATGCCCGCCTATGTGAAATCACACAGTCAGGGAGAGTACGTTTTCGACCATGGCTGGGCCGATGCGTATGCGCGGGCCGGCGGAAACTATTACCCGAAGTTGCAAGTCGCGGTGCCATTTTCCCCTGTGCCGGGCCCGCGTCTGCTGGTACGGCCCGGCGCTACTGCTGCGCACACCGCTCAACTGCTAGCGGCGGGCGCTGTGGAACTCAGCCGCCGCCTCGGTCTGTCGTCGGTCCACGTCACCTTCACAACCGAAGCCCAATGGGAACAGCTCAAGGGCTTTGGCTACCTGCAACGCACCGATCAGCAGTTCCACTGGATCAACGCCGGTTACAATACCTTTGACGATTTTCTGGCCTCACTCGCCTCGCGTAAACGCAAAGCAATCCGCAAGGAACGAGCCGAGGCGACCAGCGCGGGCCTAGTCATCAAGCAATTGACCGGCACACAGATCACCGAGGCCCACTGGGACGCGTTCTATGGTTTCTATATCGACACCGGCAACCGCAAGTGGGGCCGCCCGTATCTCAACCGCGCGTTCTTCTCAATGTTGGGCGCCGACATGGCCGACCGCTGTCTATTGATGATGGTCACGCGCGATGGTCGGCCTATCGCTGGCGCCCTTAACATGATCGGAGGCGACTGCCTTTATGGCCGATATTGGGGGGCCGCCGAGCACCACCCGTGCCTGCATTTCGAGGTCTGTTACTATCAGGCCATTGACTATGCAATCCAGCACGGGCTGGCGCGGGTGGAGGCCGGCGCCCAGGGCGAACACAAACTAGCGCGCGGGTACATGCCATCAGCAACCTACAGCGCCCACTGGATCGCGGATTCCGGACTGCGCCGCGCCATTGCCCGCTATCTCAACGAAGAGCGCCAGGCGGTCGCCGAACACCGTGAGTTGCTGGCCGAGTATGGCCCCTACCGCCGTCAGGTCGAGGAGCAGGACTGAGCCAGTCGACTTGGCGTCGCCACAGCGACTGCGGTATGACCTGCTCTCTGAGTGACTCAAAATTGAGGTGTTCGTCCCATGTCCGCCACCGCTTATGACACTAATAATGTTTTCGCCCGTATCCTGCGCGGCGAACTACCTGCCGAGCGGCTGAGTGAGGACGCTGAAACACTCACAATAATGGATATCATGCCCCGGTGCGACGGGCACGCGCTGGTGATCCCCAAGACATCGGCTCGCAACATGCTGGATGCAACGCCAGATCAGCTGTCTGCCTGCATTCGCAGCGTGCAACTCATTGCCCGCGCCCAGATGATCGCTTTTCGTGCGCAGGGCATCACCATGCAGCAGTTTAATGAGAGTGCTGGCGGGCAAGTCGTGTTCCACCTGCACTACCACGTCATGCCGCGCCATGACGGCGTTGCACTGCGGCCGCATACGGGCACCATGGCGACAAAGGAAGCACTGGCTGCCAACGCGCAGAAAATTCGAGAAGCTCTCAGGGACTTGTAGGTCTCAGCCCTTAAAGCCTGGTAGATTGGCCGCCTCGGGCAACGTGACGAACGGCATCGCCAAGCGAACTGCTTCATCGATGTTCGAATCGATCAACGTCTTGTCGATTTTGGTCCGCAGATAATCGCCCCACATGAACTCGGCAAACGGCACCCTCGTCTTATCGAACCCGCCGGCATTGCGCAGCGTCCAGGCGAGACTACGATAGGGATCGTTCTTGAGATCATTGACGTGCAGCGGCAAGTTTTCGGGCGCAATCGGCCTTCCTTCCTCGTCACGGGCGCGCAACCAGCCGCGCTTTTCCATCTCGGGCCAGAACGCGGCTAGCGCAACTGTTGATAGATCGCCGATCACCATTACATGAACGTCGCGGAAGCCTCGCTCCCAGAGGGCACGGCCAAGATGATGGTGATCGACGATGTGCATCAGGTCACCCGGCGCACGCACCACCAGTAGCGGCTCTTTCAGCCGATACTTTGCCAGCTTTTTCGGCGTGTCTGCGAGATCGCGCAGCACGCCGATCTTAAACGTCACGTCCTGCATGCCGATCGCGCCTTGCGATGGGCGGAGCTGATCGAACGTGGTCAGAAAGATGGCTGATACGCTTGACCGTTGTGCGTTAGCCGCATCGCCACCGAGTACCAGAGCTGTCATGCTCAAACCCACTCCTGCTGCAACAATGCGACGCGTAATCAGTTCGGTCAGCGGCATGACGGTCAAACTTGCTCCAGCTCAATGAGCGTTCCGAGGAAGTCCTTCGGATGCAAAAACAGCACCGGCTTGCCGTGAGCACCGATCTTCGGTTCGCCAGTGCCAAGCACCCGTGCGCCCTTGGCAATCAGCCGATCGCGCGCCGCCAGAAGGTCGTCGACTTCATAGCAGATGTGGTGGATGCCACCGTCAACGTTACGCTCAAGGAACTTGGCAATCGGCGAGTTTGTTCCGAGCGGTGCGAGCAATTCGATCTTGGTATTGGGCAATTCGACAAATACCACCGTGACACCATGATTGGGTTCGGGCTGGGGCACCGACACTTTCGCGCCCAAGGTGTCACGATAGGAAGCGGTGGCCGCTTCGAGATTGCTGACCGCAATGGCCACGTGATTGAGACGTCCGATCATAGGAACCACTCCTGAGCCACTTTTTTGTCAACTACAGCACTCGCAAGCTCTTGTCGCCTGGAACGACCTATACGTCTCCTGACCTCGCCAGTTGCGTGAATGTAATAGTGCGTTTGATCCGCGCCTACGATCTGGGCAACGATCTCGCATCCTTCGCCAACGCAGTGATCGCGGCCCAGTCACCAGCGGCAACGAGCTTTGCGGGCGCCACCCACGATCCACCGACTGCTGCGACGTTCGGCAG
>JANNRP010000265.1:0-2397 GCA_031401535.1 Hyphomicrobiaceae bacterium
CCGCCTTCTCGAACATGCACCGGCCACCTCGTTTTTCATCGACCCGGCAACGGATGAAGCACGACGCTTCCTCGCCGGCGATCTCGTCCTCTAAGCAACCAGGAGCAAACATATGCGATACGCCAATCTGAGTTTTACCGCTGCCGTTGTCTTCGCATTGTTGGCCGTGCCGTCCCAGTCGCGGGCGCAGGATAAGTCGATTGTCGTGGCGTCGACCACGTCGACCCAGGATTCGGGACTGTTCGGTCACATACTGCCCTTGTTCAAGGCGAAGACCGGCATCGATGTAAAGGTCGTTGCCCAAGGCACGGGACAGGCACTAGACACCGGTCGCCGCGGCGATGCCGACGTGGTGTTTGTTCATGCCAAGTCACAGGAAGAAAAGTTCGTTGCCGATGGCTTTGGCGTCGTGCGCTTCGACGTAATGTACAATGACTTCGTTCTGATCGGGCCTAAGTCTGATCCAGCCAAAGTGAAGGGCGGCAAGGACGTGGTCGCCAGCTTGAAGGCGATTGATGCGGGCGGCGCTCCGTTCGTGTCGCGCGGCGACAAGAGCGGCACCCACGCTGCCGAACTCGCACTGTGGAAGGCCGCCGGCCTCGATCCAGCAAGCGCAAAGCCAGCTTGGTACCGCGAGATCGGCCAGGGCATGGGTGCTGCCTTGAACACCTCCGGTGCCATGAGCGCCTACGTGCTCGCTGATCGCGGCACCTGGATTTCGTTCAAGAACAAGGGTGACCTCGACATTGCCGTCGAGGGCGATACCAAGTTGTTCAATCAGTACGGCATCATGCTGGTCAATCCGGCGAAACACCCTCAGGTGAAAAAGGAACTGGGCCAGGCGTTTGTCGATTGGATTGTCTCAGCCGAGGGGCAAAACGCCATCCGGTCCTACAAAATAGACGGCCAGCAGTTGTTCTTCCCCAACGCCGATGCAGGTCAGATGAAGAAGGCCGGATAGTCAGGTATGATCAACCCAGAGCTACAGTTTGAAATTGGCAATTGTCCATATTCATGACGGGATTGAGCGACTATGGGTGCAGCAGGGATCAAGTGGGACGCGACCCGCGCTGGAGAAATTGAAACACCGCTGCCCGACCGCACCGATGCACGGCTGGTGTTCATCGGCCGCATCCGGACGCCGTTTGCGACCCGTGACGATTGCCCGCGACAAGGCCGCATCGATGGGCCTGTCTGCCGCATCGAGATCGACGAGCCGTGGGCGGCCGGCCTGAAGGGGCTCGACGCCTATACCCAGGTCGAGGTGCTGTATTGGATGCATCAAGCGCGGCGCGATCTCGTGCAACAATCGCCGAAGTCGAATGGCACAACCACAGGCACCTTCGCGTTGCGGTCGCCGGTGCGGCCCAATCCGATTGCGACCTCGCTCGTTAAGTTGGTCGGTCTTGAACCCGGTGTCGTGCTGGTGCAAGGGCTCGACTGCGTCGATGGCACGCCGCTGATCGATTTGAAACCGGACCGCTGTTCCTATTCGCCGCCCGCCCCGCCCAATCCGGGTGAGCAGCTCACTGACGAACAGCCGGTGGTCAAGCGAGGGTCTTGGATGTGATGAGCCTCGATCGACGACAATTCACGATGACTGCCGCGGCGTCGATGTTGCCCGTGCCCGCGTTGGCCGCGCGCAGCTTTACCGATTCAGCGGGACGCACAATTGCTTTGCCGGATCGCATTGCAAAGGTCTTCGCAGCGGGTGGCCCAGCAGCGGTTGTGGTCTATGTCATGCGCCCCGACGCGATGGTCGGCTGGCCTCGCCTGAACCGCGACGAAGAAAAACCCTACCTGCTGCCCGTCGTGCGGGATTTGCCTGAAGTTGGCTTGCTCACCGGACGCGGCGACACAGCAAACATCGAAGTGCTGTTGCAAACCAAGCCCGATTTGATCGTCGACTTCGGCTCGGTGCGATCGACGTTCGTCTCGCTCGCCGACAACGTGCAAAACCGTACGGGCATCCCCTATGCCCTGATCGATGGGCGGTTCGAGGCAACGGCAGCGGCCTTCCGGAAGCTCGGTGATTTGTTCAGTGCACCCGAGCGCGGCGAAACGCTCGCCAAGTTCACGGAGGCGCTGCTGCGACAGGTTGATGCGACCGTCGCCGCAATTTCCGAAGACCAACGCCCGCGGGTGTATCTGGCGCGTGGTCCCGATGGACTGGAGACCGGTCTCAAGGGTTCGATCAACACCGAGATCATCGAACGGGCCGGCGGGCGCAACGTCGCTGAAGGCGGTGACCAGCGGCGCGGTATCGTCAATGTGTCGCCGGAGCAGATACTGTTGTGGGACCCCGACGTCATTATTACCTGGGACCGCAACTTCCACGCCAAACTTCAGCAGCAAAAGGACCCGGTCTGGCAAAGCATTAGGGCCGTGCGCGAGAAC
>JANNRP010000266.1:0-2117 GCA_031401535.1 Hyphomicrobiaceae bacterium
CCGCCTTCTCGAACATGCACCGGCCACCTCGTTTTTCATCGACCCGGCAACGGATGAAGCACGACGCTTCCTCGCCGGCGATCTCGTCCTCTAAGCAACCAGGAGCAAACATATGCGATACGCCAATCTGAGTTTTACCGCCGCCGTTGTCTTCGCATTGTTGGCCGTGCCGTCCCTGTCACGGGCGCAGGACAAGTCGATCGTCGTGGCATCGACCACGTCGACCCAGGATTCGGGGTTGTTCGGTCACATCCTGCCCTTGTTCAAGGCGAAGACCGGCATCGATGTAAAGGTCGTTGCCCAGGGCACGGGACAGGCACTCGACACCGGTCGCCGCGGGGATGCCGACGTGGTGTTTGTTCATGCCAAGTCACAGGAGGAAAAGTTCGTTGCCGATGGCTTCGGCGTCGCGCGCTTCGACGTAATGTACAATGACTTCGTTCTGATCGGGCCTAAGTCCGATCCAGCCAAAGTGAAGGGCGGCAAGGACGTGGTCGCCAGCTTGAAGGCGATTGATGCGGGCGGCGCTCCGTTCGTGTCGCGCGGCGACAAGAGTGGCACCCACGCTGCCGAACTCGCGCTGTGGAAGGCCGCCGGCCTCGATCCAGCGGCGGCAAAACCGGCTTGGTACCGCGAGATCGGCCAGGGCATGGGTGCTGCTTTGAACACCTCCGGTGCCATGAGTGCCTACGTGCTCGCCGATCGCGGCACCTGGATTTCGTTCAAGAACAAGGGTGACCTCGACATTGCCGTTGAGGGCGATACCAAGCTGTTCAATCAGTACGGCATCATGCTGGTCAATCCGGCGAAACACCCTCAGGTGAAAAAGGAACTGGGCCAGGCATTTGTCGATTGGATCGTCTCAGCCGAGGGGCAAAACGCCATCCGCTCCTACAAAATAGACGGCCAGCAGCTGTTCTTCCCCAACGCCGATGCGGGCCAGATGAAGAAGGCGGGCTGATCCGCTTTGAACGCATATGGTGGGGGCTAAGTCTCCCACCCAACACCCGTAACGCATCACGACAGAAGGAAATATTGGGTATGCGCACCGTCTTCCTTGCAGGTCTGATCATGTTGTTGCCAGTGTCGGCCAGATCCGAGACCGTCCGTCTCTACGCAGCCGGAAGTCTGCGGGTCGCCCTGACCGAAATCGCGAAGGACTTCGAAGCGCAAAGTGGTGGACAGCACAAGGTCGAGACAACATTTGGCGCGTCTGGTCTGCTGCGTGAACGGATCGAGGCGGGAGAGCCGGCCAACGTGTTCGCGTCGGCCGATACCGGACACCCCAAGAAGCTTTTCGATTTGGGGCGCACGGCAACGCCGGTAGCGGTATTCGCGCGTAACGAGCTGTGCGCGCTGGTGCGAAGTGGACTTGCCGTTAGTCCTGAGACGCTGCTCGACGTCATGCTCGATCCAAAAGTCAGGGTCGGTATTTCGACGCCGAAGGCCGACCCTTCCGGCGATTATGCCTTTGCGCTATTTACCAAGGCCGACGCAACAAAGCCCGGCGTCAAGGTGCTGCTGGAAACCAAAGCGCTGCAACTGGTCGGCAATCCAAATTCTGCCAAGGCGCCTGAAGGGCGCACCGTTTATGGCTGGCTGATGGCGAACGATAAAGCTGACGTGTTTCTCACTTATTGCACCAATGCCCTGTTGGCTAAATCCGAACTTGCTAGCCTGTCGATCGTTGCCATTCCAAAGGCCCTCAGCGTCGGCGCTGACTATGGTTTGGTTGTCCTCAAGGGCGCCCCGCCGTCAACGAACGATTTGGTCGACTACATCCGTTCGGCCAAAGGGGAAAGCTGTGCTCGCCAGACACGGATTTGGTGCTGGCGACTGATGCTGGCTTGTCGTGCAGGATGGGCTTTTGGGTTCGTGAAGTTTTGGGTTAAGGCTTTGTCCACGATTGGATATGCAATCGTGTAGAGCCACCATGAATGCAAACGGATACAAACAGTCATGAGTGCAGCAGGGATCAAGTGGGACGCGACCCGCGCCGGAGAAATTGAAACACCGCTGCCCGACCGCACCGATGCACGGCTGGTGTTCATCGGCCGCATCCGGACGCCGTTTGCGACCCGTGACGATTGCCCGCGACAAGGCCGCATCGATGGGCC